>NZ_JAMYRV010000012.1:0-125065 GCF_040321555.1 Mesorhizobium sp. M0317
GGCGCGAACCACCACGAAAGCGCAAATTCCAGTCCATGCCAAAGCTATCTTAGCGCCTATGCCCACAAGGGGGAGGTAGGGGGCCTAGCCCTTCATCAATTTCGCCAGCCTCGGCACGCCCTCACCCACGGCGCGTTCATCAGCCAGCGTAAAGCTCATCCGCATCGTGTTGCGGCCCGAACCGTCGGCGTAGAATGCGTTGCCCGGCACGAACGCCACGCGGGCTTCCTTGACCGAGCGGGCGAGCAGTGCCGTGGCGTCCGCACCTTCGGGCAACGTCAGCCAGACGAACATGCCGCCTTCCGGTCGGCTCCAGCTGACGCCATCCGGCATTTCGGCCTCAAGTGCTGCAAGCAAGCCGTCGCGGCGCTGGCGATAGGCGCCGATCAGCTTTTCCACCTGGCTGTCGTACACGGCCTCGGAGACGCGGTGCATGACCATCTGGTTGATCGACGGGCTGTGCAGGTCCGACGCCTGCTTCATCAGCACCAGTCGCTCGACGACGCGGCGCGGCGCGCAGACCCAGCCGACGCGCATGCCCGGCGACAGAATCTTTGAGAACGAGCCGCAATAGAGCGTGCGGGCATTGTCGATGCCGCCTGAGCGTTGGCAGTCGAGCGCCAGGATCGGCGGCTGGCCCTCGCCGTCATAGCGCAGCGCGCGATACGCGGCGTCCTCGATGACGGCAATGTCGAGCTCGCCGGCGAGGTCAAGCACCGCCTCGCGTTGCTGGCGGTTCAGCGTCTCGCCGGTCGGGTTGGCGAAATCGGGCACCAGATAGGCGAATTTCACCTTGCCGCCTGCAGCGGCAGCCGCCGCCTGGTAGGCGGCGGGCGTCATGTTGCCGCCATCCGGCGTCAGCCGGTCGTAGCGCGGCTCATAGGCGTTGAAGGCCTGGAGCGCGCCGAGATAGGTCGGCCACGTCACGAGCGCTGTGTCGCCGGGCGACAGGAACAGCTTGCCCAGATAATCCAGCGCCTGCTGCGAGCCGGAGGTGATGAAGATGTTGTGCTCGTCGCAGGCGATGCCAAGCTTGCCCATCTGGCCGGCCAGCCATTTTCTGAGCGGCAGATAGCCTTCGGAGACCTGATACTGAAGTGCTGCGCTCGCCTCCGCGCCGCCCAGCACCGAGGCGTAAGCATCGGCGATCGCCTGCGCCGGAAACAAGGCCGGATCGGGGATGCCGCCGGCAAAGGAGATGATGTCGGGCTGGTCGAGCAGTTTGAGCAGCTCGCGGATTTCCGACGCCTTCATGCGCGAGGCGCGCGACGCCAACAGGTCCATCAAACTCACGAGCCCACCTCCCGGGATACGGCATCTGGTCCAGCATGACCGTTCCGGCCATGCGAATTAGGTCAATCTGGCTGACCTATTATCAGGCTCCCCCACCCGCGGGAATAGCCAGACCGTCATTCCGCGTGGCCAAGACGAAAAAGCAAAGACATTTCTGCCCTGCACAGGGAAAATTGTTGCGCGCCGAGGCGCGCGGATGCAACCTCATTCCGAGCGGACCGGCATAAAAAGAAAAGCGGTCTCAACAAGGGGGGCTAAAATGACGCTTGAGCTCATCGGGGCCGGATTCGGCCGCACCGGCACATGGTCGACCTTTACCGCGCTGAACAGGCTGGGCCTTCCCAGCTATCACATGCAGGAAGTCATCCTCAACAAGGCCAACAAAGGCCATCTCGACTTCTGGTGCAAGGTGGCCAACAGCCCGCCCGGCAGCCAGCACGACTGGACCAGAGTCTTTGCCAATTACAAGGCGACGGTCGACAATCCGGGATGCTGCGTGTGGCGCGAATTGATGGCCGCCTATCCCGACGCCAAGGTGCTGCTCACCCTGCATCCACGCGGCGCCGAGGCCTGGTACGACAGCACCATCGACACCATCCACTTCACCGAGACATTGTGGCAGTTCAAGGTGCTGGAATGGCTGACGCCGTTCGGCCGCAAATTCGGCGACATGTCGCACAGGCTGATCTGGGGCCGCACGCTTGCCGGCGTGATGGACGACCGCGCCAAGGCGGTGGCGCGCTACAACGCCTACACCGAGGAGGTGATAGCGGCCGTGCCGCCGGAGAAGCTTCTGGTGTTCAAGGTCAGCGATGGCTGGGCGCCGCTCTGCGGCTTCCTCGGCGTGGCGCTGCCCAACGAGCCCTTCCCCAACCTCAACGACCGCGAAAGCGTGAAGAAGATCATCCGCGACATCATCAAGGGCAGCTACATCATGCTGGGGCTGTCGGTGGCGGCGGTGCTTGCGGCGATCGCGGCGCTGTGGTGGTGGCTGGGGTAGCCGCCGGACCGTCAGAATATTGCTACTTGCGCGTGATCCAGCCGAGCAGATCCGGCTCGACGTCTTCGTGGTCGGTCAGGTCGCGAACCAGGGAGGCGGCGAGCGCGCGCCAGCGCTTTTCCGGGACATTGTCTTCCATCACCGATTTGATGAAGGCGGCGCGCAGGATGGCGCAATCGAAGGCGGATACATCGAAAAGCAGTTCTGCCATTTCGGTTTTCCCCGTTCACATCGGGCGCGCGAGCCTGTCGAAGCCTCAGGCGCCAGCGCCCCATATACATGGTCGACGACAGCAGATTCATACTCTTGCCGAACCAAGGTTCAACACAATTCGATTGTACGGTTTTTACCAAGCGATTGCGGTTCGTTGCCCGCTTTTGCGCCGATGCTAGATTTGCCGGGCGGCCTCTCCTCAGATGGCCGCAAATGGCCGGCGCGGCTCTGGCAACATGCTTTCACCGGCATTCGCGTCGGCCATTTCCAGCGGTGCCAGGCTCAGCCCAGCAGGCGTTCGTATTCGGCCTCGGCCTGGCCGTAGAAACCGTCGGCGACGGCGATCAGGCCATCGCGGTCGCGAATGACGATCTCGCCGCGCCTCGACCGGATCAGGCCGCGCCCTTCCAGGATCTGCAGGCCGATGGTGACGCCCGGACGCCTGACGCCGAGCATGACGGACAGGAACTCATGCGTGATCTGGATCTGGTGGCCGACCACCCTGTCGTCACACATCAGGAGCCATCGGGCCAGCCGATCCTCGAGCTTGGCGCGGGCATTGCTCAGCGCCGTGGATTTGGTCTGGCCGTGCAGGTAGTGGGCATAGCGCAGCAGGAAGGCGCGAAGCGTCGGGCTTTTCTGCAACGCTGCCTTGAACGGCTCGGAATCGATGCACACCGCCTCGCCCGGCATCTGCATGTAGCAATCATGGGGCGCCCAGTCGGCGCCCATCACCAAGGCGGAGCCCGACATGCCTTCGTGGCCGATGATGCCGACCTCGGTGTCGAGCCCCGGCCGGTTCCTCGCCACCACCGAGGCCAGGCCGCTTTCCAGGAAGCAGACCGAGGCGACCGGCTCGCCCGCCATTTCGAGCGGGGCTTTGAGATCGAGCACACGATGGTGCAAATGCGGCGCAAGCAGTGCGAAGTCGGCCGGGTTCATGCGGCGCAAGAGGCCGCTTTTCTCCTTGCTGACCGACTGGTCCATCGCTCTCTCCCCAAGGGCAACAGCACATGTAATCTCCCAGCCGTCGGCGCCCTGCCCAAATGCAAACGGTCATTGGACGATAGCTGACTCGGATTCAGCCATTGTACTTCGTACAAAACCGACAAATCAGGGGCGACGCCCCATGGATCAATCCAGCAGCTTTTTCCTGGATCAGCGCTTCGGGCGGTCAGCCGCAACCATGCGCGCTTCGCGCACGATGGACGAGCGATCGTTGCCGATCAGCGATGCGATCTCTTGTATCTGCTGCTCGGAGGCCCCGGTTTCCCGCGCCAAGGCCGCGAGCGTCTCGGCGCTCAGACCGGACTGTCTCGGTTGCTCCGCCATGGCTCCAATGCCTCCTGTCGGGGCAGGAGTGCGATGGTCGCTCCCAAGCGTCAGCGCCCATTGATGTGGCCGACGATGCTGCACTGTACGCTTCCGAACAATCGATGGCGAGCGATATATTAGCGACGCTGGATGCGGCCCTAGAACGGCAGCCTTATCTCATCGATCGACCTCGACTCCGTCCAGCCAATGTCCTTCTGGATCTCCGTCGGCAGCGCATTCAGTGCGCGCACGGTCTTCCTGTGCTTGCTGGCGCGCGCCAGGGCAGCGCGAATTCTGCTGAGACTTTCAAACATCGGTTACCTCCATGCAGCAGCAGAGCGCTGCCTTAGGCCCGCTCTTGCGCCACCTCTGTAACCGATCGATTGCGCGGCAACGGTGAAGCGCTTCACAAACCGATGCCGCCCAGAAACATTTGTATACAAATCAATTCAGGGAACGGGAGAGTCGCTAAGGAGGCCGCGCCAGACTGCCCGCGTCCAAAAGGCCGATATCCGCGTCGAGCTTGCGGGACGCTGGACCAAGGGCATCTGCAATTTCGAGAAAATGGGCGGCATGCACCATTTCGGCGGCACGGCGAGCGAGCAGACCGACTTCCGTCACAGCCTGGCGGTGAAGCTCGACCATGCGAAGTTTTGCGATCTGATCGTGGCTGCGCTGGAGCGGCTCAAGGGGTGACTCCCTCTTCCCGGGCAATCGCGTAGGATGCGCCGCCTTATGCGATTGCCCTGCCCTCCGGCGTCCGCCCGCCTCGGCTATGGACGAATCCCATCATGCGCAATAAGGATGGGGTCTGCCGTGGCGCTTTCGCGCCGAGGCAGGCGACGTTCGTTCAATGACGCTGCGCCGGGCGCCTTTGACGCCGCCACGCAAAAGTGTCGATACCGGGGGATCTGGTCATGACCGACAACAAGCCGACCGTAGACGTTACCAAGGACTGGCAGGCAACGCAGGGCCAGAAGTCGGGCGCCACGCGGCTGCGCCTGTTCGCCGTGCTGTCGTGGGTCATCGCCATTGGCGGCGAGATCGCCGGGATCGTCTTGCTCTACAAGCACAAGTTCGACCAGGGCAACCTGCCGCTGCTGATCGGCATCCTGGTCGGGATCGCGATATTCGCCATCGCCGGCAGCCTGCTCTGGAAGGCGGCCAACCGGAAGGACCCGGCCCGCGAATCCGACACGTTCAGGTTCTTTGTCCAGAACCAGCTCGGCGCGATCATCACCCTGATTGCCTTCCTGCCGCTGGTTCTCTTGATCCTCAACGACAAGAACATGGACCCGAAGAGCAAGAAGGTGGCCGGCGGTATCGGCGCCGTGCTGGCCGTGCTGGCGACGCTGATCGGGGTCAGCTACCAGCCGCCATCGGTCGAGCAGTACACGCAGGACATGAACACCTGCGCGGAACAGATCAAGGCGGGGCAGCCGACCACGGCCTGCTCGCCCGAGGTCGCCGCCCAGGCGCAGGCGATCGCCACCGACTCCACCACGGTGGCCGCGGCGACGAAGGACGCGGCACACCCCAATGGCCAGGATATCGTCTACTGGATCGCGCCGGAAAACGGCGCCGCCAAGTCCGACACCGAGCATGTCTTCCACCTCTGCGCAGCCGTCAGCCCGCTGAAGGACAAGACCGTCAACAGCGGCTCGGTAACGGAAGCCTACGCCCAGAACGCCATCCGCATCACGAAGCAGATCGAGATGGAACAGAAGCAGTGCGGGTTTACGGCTGCGCCGTGAATCGGCCGGGGTTTGGCGCGCGCAGTGGATCACTGCCAAACCGGTCCAGTTCGTGTTGTCCGCATTAGCATGCGCGCCAGGACTTCGATCCTACATTTCGGAGCCAGCCGGCGGGCGGCTTGCCAAATCCTGACAGGACGAGACGAAAGTTGAATGTCGCATTTTGGCCGAGAGCGACCGGACCGCTTTCGGTGTGCGGGAGCGATAGCGGACATTCACCTTGCGATCGCAATGTGTCCGGCCCTCGGTGATCTTTTCTCGTTTCTGATGGCAATACGGCACCCGTATCCACGCTGGATCAGTTGCCTGGGTGTCCCTCACATCGGAAGATCCGGGTTGTTCTCCGCAAAGTATTCATGACTATCGGCATTTTCTGTGGCTTGCGGGGGGTTTTCAACCGCGAGTAGCTTGGCGGTATTTTGACCACCAGAGGAATAGTCGTCTGTGAAGACGACGACCTCAAAGTGACTAATTTCGTGTACAATCGTTCCAGATCTTGAGTCCGTTCCTTTCAGAGCGGCTGACCAGAACTTTTGACAAACAAAGATATTATAAGGTTGACCACGGAACACATACGCATAAACTCCCGGTCCGCAGACGCTGCCGTGACATCCAAACGATATTGCTTTGTTTGCAAGAGCATCCGCAATCTTCGAGAAATTTCCAGTGGCCTTCGCGTACAGTCCTACGGTATGCGCCCCAAACCATGTCAGATATCGTTGGGAATTCGGTTGCTGGGCAGAAGGCGTGCCCTGCAAAACCTGCAGGGCAGCCGAGGCTATGTTGTTTGCTTCCGCCAGCGCAGCGCCAATATCGTCCTGTTGAGAGCTGTCACACTGGTCGAGTTTGGGTGCCGAGAGCGGTACCCGTTCCGGAGGAATTCGACCGGATAGAAGCCTGAACGTGACGGCGTTGCTCAGAACCTGGGCGCGTCTCAGGGCACCTTGAGGGCCAACCAGCAGACCCACTCTCTCTGTATCATAGGTAACCGCATAGATCCCTGCTTCATAGATGGCGTAGTACAATGACAGATCGACGGGCACCGAAATCGATTGTCCGGGTTCGATATTGATAAAGTCAGCCTCGGTCGGTTCTGCTCGCTTCACCAAAGGGCCAATATACTGAATTGGCTGCGACCCTCTCGCTACTGAAAAAATTTCGCCCGAGACGCCGTCGATCGGCGTGGTCCACCTGAGCAGCCTGATCGGGCTGCGTGACCGGTTCGTGAGAGTAAAGTCAATAATTAGTGGGGTATCGTTTCCAAAAGAAGTCAGGCGCGATTGCAGAACTATCTCAATTTCCTGATTCTGCTGCGCAAACGCCAAAGGAACTATACTAAAAAAGGCTGAAATTAGAAACACCATATTTCGAACAATGTTTGGCATTTTTTGCTCCTGTGTAACCACGATTAGAATCTATTGTTTCGCCTACGTGAGCTTTTATTTTGCTAACGCATACCAGGATCACCCACAGCTGATCTGGCAATCAGGAATAAAATTGCTGCAGACAGGGGAGTACAACTTACCACAAATTCACAAATTCAGGAATACGACATCCCCGGCCTCTAATGACATCGATTTTCACTGGCGCCTTTTTTGGCGTGGTATAAGATGAACCGCTACTTTCCCATCAAGCTCCATCCGAGGGGGCCATTATGAGCGAGCGTTGGAAAGGCTTAATAACAGTCTGCGCGATTTTGAGGTATTTTGCCCTGGCGTATGGGTTCTGTTTTGCTTTCAGCGGCACTGCTTTGGCTGATTCATGTGGAACAGAGGCTACTCACGGCTGGAACGTCAATAATAATCCTCCGGCCGAAGACCGTCAGGCAATCCAAGATCTTTTGTCCCGCTACGCCTGGACGATCGACGAAAAAAATGCAGCCGCGTTCGCCACCCTCTTTGCGGAACCTAAATCGTCTTACTATGAGATTTGCGATGCAGGCAGCAGTGTCCTCGAGCTGACACTCGACCTTGGCCCAGAGTCGGCACATGATCTTCTCGTTCAAATGAAAATAATAGTTAAGAAACTGGAAACCGATAAACTCCAGACCCGGCATCTCGTGACCAACACCTTGTTCGACGTGGTTGACGACAAGACGGTGAACACCAAATCGATAGTCCTTGTGACAATGCAGGACTCCCACGCTTCGGCACCGAGTCTTGACTATTCGGCGGATGCCCGCGCGTCTGTTGTAAAGGGCGATGACGGCATGTGGCGATTTCAATCGCTTACTGTCCACGCTGACTATGACGCTGGCTCTGTCGCAGCGAAGAAGCGATGACGCCCAGAGATCGGCCATGGGTTCACTGGCACGCTCCAGTGGGCTGAGATGCGTGCTGTTGCGCTGATCGCTGCTGTCCTCGGCGTTGCGTTTCTCCTGTTGTCCGGGACGATCGGACATGAAGCTTTCGTGTCGACGCCGCGAGCCGGCGAGAGGCAAGGCTCCAATCAGGCCGACACGATTTGCAGCAAGGCGGGCAACTGCGCGGCGTCACCATTGCCACGCAGTTCCGCTTTCGAGCCGCTGCGCCCTCGCAGCGTCGCTTTCGCTCCCGCTGAACTCGATGGGAAGGCGTTCGCCGAAGCCGTTACGCGATGGAACCCTGACATCTTTTGGGCGCCAGCCTCAAAGAGCACCGACGTCATAACGAGGTCTGGCGATGAAGCGCGGGCGGTGTTCGGTCCTATTCCAGAGGGCGATTGCGGCAGCCCACAGATGAAGGTCATCCCACTGGAAGTTGATGGCAATGTCGTCGACCTCAAGCCCAATCCGACAAAACCGGGCTCTCCGCTGGAGTTCGAGCACAGCAATGAGAACGGAGAGGTGGTGAAATGGACGGCGACATTGCCCAGATGCGACAAGCCTTCGCTAACTGGCAGCTCAACCTACTGTGGGCTGAACTCACGTGCAGTAAGGGTCGTGCGCGGCAACGTGGAATGGCTGTTCCTCTGCAGAAAGTCCAATATCAGCCACGAGGTCAGCACCGATCCCTACTGGACACGGTCGGATCCGAGATTTTCCGTCTTCGGCACCATCGGGTTCAATCGGAAATCCGGAGAAATCATCTTCTTCGACGGCCGCAAGGACCGGACCGAGTTCGATTGGTCAAAGCCCTTCGTTCCGCCAGGCGGGCGCAACTATTCCGATGACATCGGAAGGGTTGCGGCGGAGAAAATCTATGACCCGACGTTCCAGATCTCGTGCCATGCATGCCATGACAACAAAAGCCCCTATGTGATAGATCCGCACATTGAACAGAGCAGGGTCGGTTTCCGTTCAGCCCGCGATTCCAAATCGACCGCCTTCAGCCTGGGAGATTTTCTACCGCGCCGACCGCGGTTGCCGGGCGCGCCGTTCCGCGTGGTCGGCTCCGGTTACACCGGCACCTATCCCAATGAACTTAGCCAAGCCAGGACGGTCGAAGATCCGACCGGAAACTGCACAAGCTGCCACACGCTTACCACACAAATCACCGGCCGCCGTTTTGCCGCGGACGCAGTCGGGTACGAACCGGCGGTCACATCGCCAACCTGGGTCCAATTGCTCGAGCTGCACGAGGAACAGACCGTCTACGCCGGCATAGAAGCACATCGCACGGACTGGGCGATCGGCAGCAGCGGCATCCATCCCTGGATGGTGCCGGGGTCCGGCAATGACCTGTCCTCAGGAACGCCTCGATTGAGCTTGGAAGACTGGCGCAAGCTGAGCGACTGTCTGTGGGGAGCCGGCGGTCCTGAGTGTGGCTACCGCCCACTCTACACGCGCTGCCCGGCGCCAGAAGCGCAGGATGAAGGCTCTTCGCTTGCCGATGCCGAGATTCGGGTTTTGCCTCCACCGTCCGGAGAGGACGTCAGGACGCGTGTCCTTCGCTTAAGCTGGACCTTTCGCAACAGCTACGGTGGTGTTCCCGAGCGCGACGATATCAGGATCAATGTGGCAGTCAGCGCGGGCACGATTCCGGCAAACGGGGATCCGCCGCAAAGTGGCGAATATCCAAGCATCGAGCAGGCAAAGGGCATCAGCGTCGAGGCTATCTCCGGTCCAGTCGGTTCAGCCGGCTCCAGCTTGTGGATCGAGAACGTTTCGTTTGCTGGTCACAAGAAATGGAGCGATCCAGCGCCGTCGATGTCGCCGCGCACCTTCCAGATCGATCTGCCCGGTGAATGCAACCGACGCACCTTAGTTCGTTTGGTGCCCAAACGGTTCTGCTTCGACCAGAGCCAAGCGGCATTTAGCGAGGCAGACCATTTGATCTACGCCGATGTTCAGTGTGGCGAGCTTCAATGAACCACCTGACGCGATCGAAAGCGACTGGTGAGCACCGGGATTTGCGATAACATGACTGGGTGCTACATGGTCGCCGCACTAAGGAGGGTCCCGGAGCGTGACCACGCCGGTTCCATTGGCTAGCCCCATTTTGCCCGGCAATCCGGCGAAACCTGTTGCGGAACGGCGTTATCTCACCATCCTGTTCTGCGACATGGTGGGGTCAACCGAATATGCCGACCGCCTGGATCCCGAGGATTTCCAACACCTGATTGAGAGCTTTCTACAGACCTGCAGCAGCGTCGTCCGGCGCCGCAAGGGCGTGACGGCTAGTTACATCGGCGATGCTATTCAGGCCTATTTCGGCTATCCAACAGCTGGTGAGGACGACAGCGAGTTCGCGGTGCTGGCGGCACTCGAGATCGTTGATGCGGTGGCCACCATCTCCGCAAATCAGGGATATCCGTTGCAAGTGAGGATGGGTATCGCGAGCGGCCAAGTCGTGGTGGGTGATTTCGTCGGCGCACCGAGCGGTGTATCCACCGTCGCCTTCGGTCACGTCGCGCATCTAGCGGCACGGCTGCAGGTACTGGCCAAGCCGAATACGATCCTTGTCGACGCGGCGACCTTCGAGGCCGCAAGCGGCGCGGTTGATTTCACCGGGTTCGGCAAACATGAGCTGAAGGGATTCGCCGCGCCAGTCCAGGTTTGGCAGGTGCAAAGGGCGCGCATGGTGCCGACCCGCTTTGCAAAGCGGGCGCGTATGACCAAGCTGTGCGGCCGCAACGCCGAATTGCGACTGCTGATGGAGCACTGGGAGACTGTCGTGCGCGACAGGCGTGGCAATGCCGTGTTGGTCTCGGGGGAGTCGGGAATCGGCAAGTCCCGGTTGCTCAACGAAATCCAGCAGCGCCTGCGCAGCTTTCCGCAACTAACCATGCAATGTTCTCCGACCTTTGAGAACAGCACCCTTTATCCATTCCTCGCAGAGTTGCAGAGGATTGCAACGATCGAGGACGGTGACTCAACGGAAGAAAAGCTTCGAAAGCTCCGCAACGGATTGTCGATAGGCTCGGTGTCCAGCGACATCGCGCTGGCGATCTTCTCAGGCCTGCTCGGGATGCCGACGACAATGCCGGACAGGCTTGAAGGGATAAGTGCCGAACGACAGCGCAACATTGCCGAGCAAGCATTCATCGATCTGGTCAGTTATTTGGCGCGAACTACCCCGATCCTGATCTTGTTCGAGGATGAGCAATGGGCCGATGCGACCTCGCGCGACCTTCTCGAAAAAATCGTCGCCAGCCTGGCTTCGACACCCGCCCTCTTGCTTGTGTCGAGCAGGAACAACGCAAGCGTTCCATGGGTCGACGGTCCTGACGGGCACCATATCAGGCTTGAAGCGCTCAGCCGAGCGGACGCTGAAGCGATTGTCCATGACATTAGTCCGAATGCGCTCGCTGCTGACGTAGCAGCGGTGCTCGATCGCGGTGAAGGCGTCCCGCTCTATATCGAAGAGCTTACTCGAAGCGTGGTCGAAACAGGGTTGCGCCTAGAAGTATCGCAGCCCAAGCGTCTGTCACTCACGAACAACATTCCAAACTCTCTGCAGTTCTCGTTGCTTGCCCGTCTCGACAGGCTAGGGACCGCCAAGGAAGTCGCGCAGGTCGCGGCGGCGATCGGCCGCGAATTCGATTTCGACATGCTGCGCGAAATTTGTGATTGGCCTGAAGCGGAGTTGCGCGCTGCGGTTGGTGAGCTGATGCGCACAGGGCTGATCGTAGCCGAGCGAGGGACGGCCGGAGCAGGCTTTTCGTTCACCCACGTGCTGCTCCAGCAGGCCGCTAGAGGCACGATGCTGCACGAACGTGCGCAACAGATTCACAAATCGATTGCCGAATGCATCGAGCTGCGCGACCCCAACGCGGGCTTTGCCTATCCCGAAGTGCTCGCTGAGCATTTCGCCGACGCCGGTCTGTTCGATCGCGCCGCTGACTACTGGCTGCAGGCAGGGCTGAAGGCCGCCAAGACTTGGGCGAAAGTTGACGCAGTGCGTATCTTCAGGAAAGGGCTTGAAGCCGCGAAACTCTTGCCTGACTCCGACGATCGTAGCCGCAGTTTGCTTCGCTTCGAACTGGAACTGGGCGACGTTCTGTACGCTGCGCTCGGCTACGTGACGGGCGAAGGCAGTGCCGCGTATCAGCGGGCCATAGCGCTGAGCGGGAAGCTTGGCGAACTGGAGGCGACGATTAGGGCACTCGACGGGCTTTTCGGTACCCATTTCAACTCGGGCCAGTTTGGTAAGGCCCTCGCGGCCAGTGATGAATTAATTCGAGTCGGCGAGGAGGGCGGCTACCTAAACGCGCTCGTTATAGGTCTGCAGTTTAAGGGCATGAGTCTGTTCTGTCAGGGTGAGTTGGCGGAGGCTCGGCAATATCTTGAGCGCGCTCTCAGCCACAAGGGCAGTGCAGACGAGGTCGGCAGCGACTTTCCGAGTATGGCCATGATCTACCTTTCGTGGACCTTGCATATTCTGGGGTATCGCCGTCAAGCGCTGAAACTCTACCTCGAGGCGGAGGCGACCGTTCGGCAGCAATCCGCCTATCGCTTGGCCGCCTGCTTGGGAAACGGGTGTGTGTTGTTCGCCTTCCGCGAAGAGAGCAGGGATATCGCTCGGCTGGCGGATGAACTTCTGCCATTAGCGCAGGAAAACGGTTTCAATCTCTGGACACGGGTGGCGCGCTTTTTTGGTGGCTTGGCTGCATCAAGCCTCGATGACAGTCTGGTGGGAAGCCATATGATGGCATTGACCGAGAGTGACCTTGAAGAGCAGGAAGTCGACAAATCGTGTTATTTAGGCTTACTGGCCAAAGCTTTCATTAACTCTGGACAATTCGATATAGCGGCAGAGACCGTCGAGAAAGGTCTGCGCGAGGCCGAAAAGATTGGCGAGCATTACTTTACAGCTGCCTTGCTTCGCATTCGCGGCGAGATCGAACTTGCAAATGGAGTCGGAGACAGAGCGGCAGAGGCTTCTTTCCGCGAGGCTATTGCCTTTGCGCGGCAGCAGCGCGCTAGGAGTTGGGAGTTGCAGGCGACCAATAGTCTGGCAAAGCTATTGCGGTCACAGGGTAGATTCGAAGAGGCGCGTGCGGAATTGCGGGAGATCAACGATTGGTTCATCACAGCAGACATTGAGTGATTAACGACGCATCACGTTCTGCCGGCAATCTCGACGAGCGCGGATTCGGCAACATCACGATCCCCGGCGCAGCCGCAACTTACGGTTTAAAGCAGACCAACGTCCGCTTACGGGTAGCGATGGCATTGATCTGAAGGCCGGCAGCGGCCATTCACCCGTAGCTCGCCGCAACGCAACAAGGCCCCTCCCGGGGCCTTGCTTTCAACCTCAGTGCTGAGCGTCGCCCCTCACTTCCCCATCAGCTGCTTGGCATTCTCCGCCGTGATCGCGGTGGTTTCCACCGTCACCGTCTTGTCCACCTCGGTGGCGCAATCGAGCAGGATCTTTTTCGACATTTCGATCGCTTCCTTGGCGCCCGTCGGGTAGGTGAAGGTTGCGACCCAGTCGCCCTTGGCCACCGCCTCGATGCCGCCGGCCGGGCCAGGCAGGCCGTCGGTGCCGATGATCTTGACGTCCTTGCCCGCTCCCTTGGCGGCGAGCAGCGCGCCGGCGGCCATCATGTCGTTGGAGGCGTAGAGCACCTTGATGTCGGGGTGCGCCTGCAGCATGGCGGCGAAGGCGACTTGCGCCTTGTCCGGCACCCAGTCGGCGGCCTGCTCGGCGACGATCTGGACCTTCGGGTTGCCCTTCACGCCTTCCTTGAAGCCGTTGAGGCGCTCGACGGCCGGCGTCGAGCTCGGCAGGCCTTGCAGCACCGCCGCCTCGCCGCCATCGGGCAGCAGCGTCTTGGCGGTGTACTTTCCGGCTTCCTCGGCGATCTTGAAATTGTCGCCGCCGATGAAGGCGGTGTAGTCCTTGCCGGGGTCGCCGACCGTCTTGCGGTCAAGCTCGATGACCGGGATGCCGGCATCCATGGCGCGCTTCACCGCCGGAGTCAGCGGCGCCGCCTCAAAGGGCGAGATCAGCAGGATATCGACCTTCTGGGTGATGAAATTGTCGACCTGCGAGGTCTGCGTGTTGACGTTGCCGGCGCCGTCGGCGATCTGCACCGTGAAGCCAGGCACTTCCTTGGCCGCCGCCTCCAGCTCGTCATTGACGTGCTGGCGGTAGGGCTCGGCATTGTTGGCCTGCGAAAAACCGATGACGAACTGGCCGTCCTTGGCGCAGGCTTTCACCAGCGGCTCGGCGGCGTAAGCGGAGCCTGCAATGCACAGGCCAGCGCCGGCCAGCAGCACGGCCTTGAGGGTCGATCCTCTTAGTGTCGTTTTCATAACTCACTCTCCTCCTCGTCCGGCCGGGGGGCCAGACCTTGGTTTGACGTTCAGGTGTTGCCGTCTCCTCCTTGTTTGTTTGTGCATGTCGTCATCGCAAAACCGATGTCACTTTTGCGCGACATGCACTAACGACCCAACCCCTCGCGGCGGCGAACGAGGGATTGAAGCACTGCCGCCAAAACGATGATCGCGGCGGTCGCGAGCAGCTGCATAGCGGGCGTGATGTTGTTGAGCTGCAGGATGTTGGCGAGCGCGCCCAGCATGATGGTTCCGGCAACGGTGCCGACCATCGAGCCGGCGCCGCCGAACAGGCTGGTGCCGCCGATGACCACGGCGGCGATGGCCGTCAGCTCATAGCCCATGCCGTCATTGGCGCTGCCGAAATTGAACTGGCCGGCATGGACGATGCCGGCAAGGGCGGCGGCAAAGCCGGTGATGGCGTAGACCGAGATCTTCACCATCGACACCGGCACGCCGGATATGCGCGCGGCGCGCTCATTGCCGCCGACGGCAAAGACATAGCGGCCAAAGCGCGTGGTGTTGAGGACGATGGTGGCGATCGCGGCAAAGACGACGAAGACCAGCGTCGCCACCGGCACGGTGTTGTTGAACAGCCGCTCGCCCAGCACGGCGAACACCGGCGGCGCCAGGCCTGGCCCTTCGCCATAGGAAATGTTGATGTACTGATTGCCGGAGACGACCAGCGCCAGGCCGCGCGCGGCCTGCAGGCCGGCCAGCGTGACGATGAACGGCTCCAGCCGGAAACGGGTCGAGATGGTGCCCTGGATGGCGCCGAAGACGATGCCCAAAGCGAGCACGGCGAGGATGGTGGGGATCAGGCCGAAGCCGCCGGAGATCATCATCGATGCGGTGACGACGCTTGACAGGCCAAGCACCGCGCCGACCGACAGGTCGATGCCGGCGGTGATGATGACGAAGGTCATGCCGATGGCGATGATGCCGGTCTCCGACACGGCGCGCACGATGTTGGCGATGTTGTCGGGGTTGAGGAACAGGATCTCGCCATGGCGGCGCGGCGAAAAGATGATGCCGCCGATCGCCACCAGCACCAGGCCGATCAGGCTCTGAAAGCGCACGATGAGCGCCAGCGGGTCGCGATGCTTTTGAGGCGCCGCCAGCACTGGGCTCGCTGCCACTGGATTGTTGTCCTGAGACATCAGGCCTCCCTGCCGTTAGCCGCGGCCAGCACCGTGTGCTCGTCGACGCCGCACAAAAATTCCGCCACATTGCGCCCCTGGCGCAGCACCACGATGCGGTCGCACAGACCGATCAGTTCCGGCATCTCGCTGGACGCCACCAGAATGCCGAGCCCTTGCGCGGCGAGTGCCCTGAGCCGCTGGTAGATCTCGCCCTTGGCGCCGACATCGACGCCGCGCGTCGGCTCGTCGAGCAGCAACAGGCGGGGGTTGCCGAGGATTTCTTTTGCCAGCACCACCTTCTGCTGGTTGCCGCCGGACAGTGCGCCGACGGCGATATCAGGGTTCTTCGGCCGGATGTCGAACTGACCGAAGGATTCCTTCACCGCCTCGGCCTGGCGGCGCGGCGAGACCAGCCAGTTCGGCGAGATTCTGGATATGACCGACATCACCAGATTGAGGCCGACCGCCATGCGCAGCATCAGGCCCGAGCCCCGGCGATCGTCGGTGACGAAGGCGATGCCGGCGTGGCGGGCAGCACTGATCGAATCCAGTTTCACCGGCTTGCCCGATATGGCGACCTCGCCCTCCCAGCGGCCGGACAGGCCGGTGCCGTAGAGCGCGGAGAGCAGTTCGGTGCGCCCTGCCCCCATAATGCCGGCCAGGCCGACGATCTCGCCTTCATGGACATCGAGCGAAACACCTTGCGGCGCCTGCCAGCCGGCGCTGTCGCGGGCGAGCCTGAAGCTGGCGTTCCTCAGGCTGAGCAGCGGCTTGCCCGCCGCTTTGGCGCGCTGCGGATAGAGCTCGTCCAGGGGACGTCCGACCAGCAGCCTGACCAGCTCCGCCTGCGGCGCGTGCGGCTCGGTGATGCCGGCGACGCGGCCGTCGCGCATCACCGTCACCCGGTCGGCAATCCCTGGCACTTCCTCCAGCCGATGCGAGATATAGACGATGCCGACGCCGGTGGCTGCGAGTTTTCTCATGATGTCGAACAGCCGCTCGACTTCGCCGACGGTAAGTGCGGCCGTCGGCTCGTCCATGATCAGCACGCGCGAGGCGTAGGACAGCGCCTTGACGATCGCCACCACCTGGCGCTGGCCGATCGACAGGTCCGCCACCATGGCGGACGGATCGATGGCGATCTCGATGGCTTCCAGCCGCTTCTTGGCCTCGCGGCGCATTGCCGGCACGTCGAGGAAGCCGCCCGGACGCATCAATTCGCGGCCGAGGAACAGGTTGGCCGCGACATCCAGCGACGGCACCAGGTCGAGCTCCTGGAAGATGGTGGCGATGCCGGCCGCTTGCGCCTCACGCGGGTTGTTGAAACGCACGGGTTTGCCGTCGATCTCGATGGTGCCTTCGTCCGGCGTGTAGACGCCCGACAAAAGGTTCATCAGCGTCGACTTGCCGGCGCCGTTTTCGCCGAGCAGCGCGTGGATTTCGCCGGCCTTCAGGTCGAAGTCGACGCCGCGCAGCGCCTGCACGCCGCCGAAGCGTTTGACGGCGCCCGTCATCACCAGAAGCGGGGCGGTCATGTTAGCCTCGTGTGGGTCGGCCTCCCGCAGGAGGCGCGCACCCGCAGAGTCGCCTGCAGCCGCACCGAACGCGGCGCGGAAGCGGTCGCCGCGATGCGGGCGCTGAGCAGGGCCGCGGCCTGCCTGCCTATCTCGGTGCAGGGCTGCGCGACCAGCGTCAGGCGCGGCTCGAAACAATCGGCCCATTCGAAATCGTCGAAGCCGGCCAGCGACAGATCGCCCGGAATGGTGAGGCCTTTTTCGCGGATGGCGCGGACGGCTCCGATCGTCGTCATGTTGTTGCCGGTGACCAATGCGGTTGGTGGCGACGGCAGCGACAGGATGGCGTGGGTGGATGCGGTCGCCGCCGCCGTGTCGACATTCTCGGCCGAGAGATAGCGCGGCACGCTTTCAAGTCCATTGGCGGCGAGCGAAGCCTGGAACGCCTCGATGCGCTCGCGCGTCGTCGTCAGGCCCGGCTGTCCGGCGATATAGCCGATGCGCTTGTGGCCGAAGGAGGCGACATGGTCGATCAGCGCGCGCATCGACGTTTCGTTCTCGACGCCGATCTGATCGAAGCGCTGGTCGGCGAAACGGTCGATCAGAACGCATGGCATCTTCTTGTCGGCGAGGTAATCGATGGCGCGCTGCGGCGAGCCCGACGGGGCCAGGATGACGCCGTCGACGCGGCGCTGATGGAAAGCGCGCACCACCTGCAATTCGCGGTCGGGATCCTCCTGGGTATCCGACAGAAACACCATCAGCCCAAGCCGTGCGCATTCGGCCTCGACCGCGCAGATGATGTCGGTGAAATAAGGGTTGGAGATCGCCGAGATCGCCAGGCCGACGCTGTTGGTGGTCGAGGCCTTCAGCGAGCGCGCCAGCTCGTTGGGCTGGTAGCCCATGGCGGCAATGGCGTCGTTGATCAGCCTCGCCTTTTCCAGCGAAACGAAGCGCGTGTTGTTGACGACATGCGAGACGGTCGACACCGACACGCCGGCGCGCCGCGCCACTTCAGCCATTGTCGGCAAGACATATCAGCGCCTGCAAGCGCTCCTCCCTAGTATGCGTTTCCCATCCGCTCTGATGGCGGATTTCAAGGGAGCTTAGGGCGATCGAAACGTTTGCGCAATCGATTCGATGAAATTTTCAGCGGGGCTTATCTCCCCCCTCGAGGGGGAGATGTCGCCGAAGGCGACAGAGGGGGTCGCCGCGCGTGAAGCGCCAACCTTCCATCTGCAGCAAGGACGTCGAGCCCAGTCGCACCGACCCCCTCTGGCCTGCCGGCCATCTCCCCCTCAAGGGGGGAGATTCGCAGTTTCAGCAAACTCCGCCACCAGCCCCTCATACGCCTCGAAGGCCGGCAGCGCCTCGTAACTGTGCACCGCAGGCGTCGTCGCCCAGGGCAGTTTCTCGCTGGTCCATGTCTCGATGAACGGCGTGAACCAGCCGGGCTCGTCAAGCATGGTGGGGCGCAGATTGACGAACCAGTCGAGCCCTTCGGGGCGCGTGAACATCCAGTTCATGCAATAAGGGCAGAAGTAATGACGCGAGGCGCCGTGCAGCCCGCCGATCATCGGCTCGCCTTGCATGATTTCGAAGCCGTCCGAGGGAATGGCGGCGCTCAGCGAATAGGCGCTGGCCGACATGCGCTGGCAGCCGATGCAATGGCAAGCCATGGTCAAAAGCGGTTTTGCGGAAATCTTGAGCCGCACACGTCCGCAGCGGCACCCGCCCTCGGCCGGCAATTTCAGGGTTGGCACGGCAGTCTCCCAGTCTTCGAAGCGCCGGCGCTTCAGTCGCCGGTCAGCGCCTTCGTCGTCACCAGCGTGACCCCGGCATCGGTGAAATCAGCATTGTACCGGGCGATGATCTCGGTCGCGGTCTCGCCTTCAGTGTCCAGCGTGGAATGGGCATCGGAAACGACGGTAACGCCGAGGCCCTCGGCCAGGGCGCCCTTGACGGTGCCGGCGATGCAGAAATCGGTTTGCGCTCCGGCGAGCACGACTTCGCCGGCCCCCTGCCCGGCCACCCAGGCGCCAAGCTCGGCATTCGAGAAGGCGTTGCGGACGGTCTTGGAGAATGTCGGCTCGTCCTTGGCCTGGCCGAGTTCCGGCCATACCGGCCAACCCGGCTCGCCCGGCGCCAGCGGATCGCCGGCCGGCCCGTCATGCCGCACGAACGCGATTTTTCGCCCGCTGCGCCGTGCCCAGTCGATCAATGAGCGTGTGCGCTTGGCGATGCCTGGTGCATCATGGATCGGCGGCTCGACGCGCCCGTCGAACATGTTGGTCTGGAGATCGATGACGATGAGGGGAGCGAGGTTTGACATGGCGCGAAGATAACGCGGGCGATGGGAGGGTCAAGACGGCGAAGCTGCTGATCTCCCCCTTGGGGAGATTACCTGTACCCTCATCCGATTCCGCCGGTAACCACGTAAGCACCAGCCGTGCGTCCATCCTCCAGCCGCATGACGGCCGTAACGATCGAGCCGTAAGCGCCTCGCCACACACTGTGCATTCTTTCATGCTCGCCGGCCGGCACCAGGATGCGGCCGTGAAAGCTTGTGCCGCTGCACCGCAGAGCGACCGGTTCGCCATTGACGTGAACCTTGACGCCAGCGGTCTCCGCATCGAGTTCAACCGTCACGGCGATCTCGGCCTGGTCTCCTCGCCGCATCGTCTCGGCAACAAGCGTAAGCCTCGGCGCCGGCGCATCGCTGGCCCGTAATCCACCAAGCCGCCCCGCAAACACATCGTCCGGCAATTCCGGCGTGCGCGGCGGGCTGGTGCGGCGTTGGGTGGCGCGCTCGTAATCGCCGGCGAGCCGCAGCAACTCCGCATCATCATAGACCTTGCCCGCAAAGGTCAGCCCGACCGGCATGCCGATATCGGCCATCGTTCCCATCGGCACGGTGACGGTCGGGATGCCGAGATGACGCCAGACCAGATTGCCGTTGGCGACCCAGGTGCCGTTGCGCCAGGCGATTGCTGCAGAGGTCTCGTTGACGTCGGCATCGGCCGGGCCGACATCGGCGACCGCCGGCAGCACGACGGCGTCGAGCCGGTTCGCGTCCAGCCAGTCCTCGAAGTCGATGCGCCGCGTCGCCTCCAATCCCTTGAGACCTTCCGCCAGCGTTGGGATATCCAGCAATGGCATCACGCCCTGCTTGGCGCTCGTGACGTAGTCGGCCAGATCGAAACCGTCGTCGCCATAGCGGTCCGGCAGCGCGCCCGGCGGCTGCGGGAAAATCTTTGGGCCGTCGACCGCAGCCAGATCGGGGATCGCCGGATCGGCATTTGCGCGCAGGAAATCGTCCCAGCCCCAGATGCAGAGATCCCAGATTTCGCGCTCTGCGAATGCTTCCGGCACCAGCCCGCGTTCGACCATGGTTTTTGTGCCCGGACGGTCGCGCTCATAGTTCGAGACGACGGGGAAATCGACCTCGACCACCTCCGCGCCGAGCTTTTCCAGATCACGCGCCGCCTGCCGCCAGAGGTCGAGCACCGAGGCGCGGGTCTCGATGGGTTTGGGCGCGCCGCCGTCGCGGCCAATATACATTTTCGGCACGCCGAGGCGTTTGCCTTGTAATGAGCCTTGCAGTTGGAGCGCAGTGTAGCTTGGCGGCCTGAGAGCAGCGCTTTTCGCGATCGACACCCAGGGCTGCACACGCCAGAAATCGCCGCGCGTCTCCGCATCGTCGGCGACGATCACATCCAGCAACTCCAGCATGTCGGCAATGCCGCGCGTGTGCGGCACCACCACATCCATGGTCGGCACCAGCGGCCAGTTGCCCCTGACCGAAATGACGCCGCGCGACGGCGTGTAGGCGACAAGTGCATTGTTGGACGCCGGCGCGCGGCCGGAAGACCATGTCTCCTCGCCCAGCCCGAAGGCGGCGAAGCTGGCGGCGGTGGCCGTGCCCGAGCCGTTGGACGAGCCGGAAGCGAAGGCGGCGGTCAAATAGTCGGCATTGTAGGGGCTCTCGGCGCGGCCATAGACGCCACGCTGCATGCCGCCATTGGCCATAGGCGGCATGTTGGTCAGCCCGATCAGCACAGCACCACCGGCCCTCAGCCTGGCAATGGTGAAAGCGTCCTCGTTGGCGACGAGATGCTCGAAGGCGGGCGAGCCGGCGGCCACCGTCAGGCCCTTCACCTTATAGCTGTCCTTGGCGGTGTAGGGGATGCCGTCGAGCGGCCCGAGGGTGGCACCATTGCGCCGCCGCAGGTCGGACGCCGCCGCCTCCTCGAACATTGCCGGGTTAAGCACCGGCACGGCATTGAGCGCGATGCCGTGGCGGTCGTAATGCGCGATGCGCCTGAGATAAGCGCCCACCAGCTCGACGCTGGTGACGGTGCCGGCCTCCAGCGCCCGGCGCAGGTCGGCGATCGTGGCTTCGACGAGCTGGAGGTTGGGCATGGGATTCTCGAGATGCAGCGGCAAATGAGTCTTCGCATCGTGCGATGCGAGTGTCACGCCTCAAACGGAAGGCGTGACGGCGACGCTTATGCACTCGGCTCACAGCATCTTGCTGTCGAGCTGGCCGTTTTCCTTCATCAGGTCGAGATAGGTCTTGGCGCCGGAACTGCCGTGGCCTGCCGCCTTGAAGAACCATTTGGCGGCTTCCTTGTAGTTTGGTTTCCCATCGACGCCGCGGTAGTAGAGCGAGCCCAGACTGAACTCGGCATCGACGCTGCCGGCCTTTGCGGCTTCCAGCCACCAGGACTGGGCAGCCTTGTCGTCTCTGGCAATGCCCACGCCGTTGGCCGAGGCATACGCTAAGGCGAGCTGGGCATCGACATTTCCCTGCCGCGCCGCCTTGAGCCACCAGCCCGCCGCATCCGCACTGCTTTGCGCAACGCCAACACCCTCGGAATAGGCTGTGCCGAGCGCTTTCTGCGCGAATGCATTGCTCTGGTCGGCGGCTTTGCGCCAGAGCCTTGCCGCCTGAACGGGGTCCTTCGTTACTCCTAGACCATCCCAATACAGTCCACCGAGAGCGAACTGCGCAAGGTCATTGTCCTTGTCGGCAGCCTTGCTCAGCCACTCGAATGCCTGCCTTTCATCCTTCCCGACGCCCTGCCCGTCCCGATACACGACCCCGACATTATACTGCGCTACCACATGGCCTTGGACAGCAGCCTTCATCCACCATCGGAAGGCCAGATCATTGTCTTGCGCAACGCCGCGGCCCTGGCTGTAGAGGATACCAAGCATATATTGAGCGTCGGCGTTTCGCCCGTCGGACGCCTTTTGCGCCCAAGTCGCGGCCAACGCATCGTCCCGTCCCACGCCTTCGCCCAGCGAATACGCCCGGGCCAGATTGGCACCGGCTTCGGCATTCCCCGCTTCCGCGGCCTTGCGCCACCAATAGACCGCCTGCCCGGCGCTCTTCTCGACGCCTTGGCCCATCGAATAATATCCGCCCAGATTCGACTGGGCGAACACAAAGCCCTGATTGGCGGCTTTGCTCATCCACGCAAACGCCTGGCCGTCGTCCCTAGGGGTACCTTTTCCCTGGCCATAAGCGGCCGCCACCGCGTATTGCGCTTCTGTCAGACCGGTGGTTGCGGCCTTCATCCACCACCCGAACGCAAGGCGGTCATCCTGCTCAACGCCGTGGCCCCGCGAGTACAAAGTGCCCAGCAAAGCCTGGGCATTCGGCTCACCCAGATCGGCTGCCTTTTTCACCCACACTATGGCGGCCTGATCATCCTTCTTGACGCCTTGGTTAAGATAGTAGGCGCGTCCGAGACAGAAAGCGGCCTCCAGGCTTCCTTGGTCAGCCGCCTTGCGCCACCATGAGGCAGCCTGCTCGAAGCTTTGCGCAACACCCCGACCCTGCGCATACAGGACGCCGAGGGCGTACTGAGCGTTCGCATTGCCCTTGTCGGCTGACTGCCTGGAAAACTTCAACGCCAGTTGATCGTTTCTTTCGACCCCTTGGCCATTTAAATAGACTTGGCCGAGAGAATATTCAGCCTCCCCGCTCCCCTGATCGGCCGCCTTGCGCCACCAATAGAGCGCCTGCTCATAACTTTGCGCGACCCCTTGGCCCTGCCAGTACAACACGCCGAGCTGGTACTGCCCATTCATGTTGTCTTTATCGGCGGCCTTTCGTGAGAAACTCTCGGCAAGCCGACTGTCCTTTTCAACGCCCCTGCCCATAAGGTAGGCCTGACCCAGTGCTGCTATGGCTTCCGCATTGCCGCCATCGGCGGATTTCTTCCACCAATACACCGCCTGGCTGTCGTTCTGAGCCACGCCCTCCCCGCGCCAGTACAGCGCACCAACCTGGCCTTTTGCGTCAACATTGCCAGCGTCCGCCATGATCTTCATTTGACGGAATACCTCGGCATAATCCTTTGCCTGGAGAGCCGCTGCACCCTTTTGTGCCGCTGACCACTGCACATAGTAATTTCGGCCAGGACCGAGCAGCACAAAAGCCGCCAGCAACACCAGAACGACGGTAAGGACCCCTCGGCGACGCGACGTGGGCGGGCTGTAGACAGGTGTATCCACTTTGGGCGCCCAGTCGTTGTTGCTCACCGTCCCCAATCCATTTGCAGCCACCAGTAATCCATAGCGCAAGCCAGGCTGTTCTGGAATATCCAAAGCATTTGATGTCGCTACTGCGGTGCGCCGGCGAACAGGATTTCGCCATCGCCGCCAGCCGCCGGCCAATCCCTGATGGTCCGATCGTCGCCGCCGGTGAGCAGCGTGCCGTCGGTGGCGAAAGCAACGGCGTAGATCGGGCCGGTGCGGCTGTCGAACATGGCGGTCTGGCCGCCGGTGCCGACATCCCACAGCCGCGCCGTGCCGTCGAGCGAGCCGGAGGCCAAGCGCTTGCCGTCGGCCGACAGCGCCAGCGTATAGACGGTGCCTTCGTGACCCTCGAAGCGGCGCAATTCCCTAAACGTGTCGAGGTCCCAGAGCTTGATCGTGTAGTCGCCGCTGCCGGTGACGACATGATGGCCGTCGGCGGTGAAGACAGCGCCGTAAGTGCCCTGCTCGTGGCCGTGCCAGCTTCGCAATTGCTTGCCGCTTTCGACGTCCCAGAATTTCAGCGTGCCGTCGATGGAGCCGCTGAGCGCGCGCGTGCCGTCGGGCGAGATTGCGACCGTGCTGATCGGCCAGTCATGTCCGGTCATCACATGCAGCACCGATTTGTTGACGAGATCCCAGACGATGACGTTGCCGGTGTCGTGGCCACTGACGGCGCGCTTGCCGTCCGGGCTGATCGCCAGCTTGCGCACGCCGCCATTCGCGCCCGACGAGAAGACATGCAGCACCGCGCCGTCGGCAAGCTTTCGCAGCACGATCTCGCCATCGTCGCCGGCGGTCAGCGCGGTTGCGCCGTCGGGCATGAACAGCGCCGTGCGCGCCATGTCCTTGTGTTCACCAAGGTTGCGGATCAGCCGCTTGCCGGCGATGTCCCAGAGCTTGATCATATGGTCGGTGCTGGCGCTCATGATGTCGCGGCCATCGGCCGAGACGGCGAGCCAGACGACGGCGTCGCGATGGCCGTCGGGCTCGGTCGGCAGCGCCGGCGGAGGCGGCGGCAACGGCGCGACGGTTTGCGGTGGCGGTGTCGCCGGAGCGAGTGCGACTTGTGGCGGCCGAGGGGGAGCAGTTGGAGGCGTAGGCTGCGCCGGTTCCGGCGGTTTGGCAGCCTGCTCAGGCGGGGTTGGCTCGGGAGGCGTGGCGAGCGGCGGCGAACTCGGTGGAACCGCCGGCGTCGCCAGGTCCGGTGGGACGCCGGCGATATCCTGGCCCTTCGGCTCGGCTTTGGGCTCTCTCGGGGCGACGACCTCAGCGCCCGGGCCGGCGTCACGCGCCCAAGGGAAGTGGTCGGCCAGCAGCGCCAACACGGCGAGCACCGGCAACATGAGGAAGGCGCGCCGCCAGCCCGGGCGACCCTTGGATTCCATCTCAGCGTCGCGGCCAAAAAGCGGCGTTCCAGCAGGCTGGCTTCGCCGACCCGGCAGCAGTCCGGCCCAGAACAACAGGGCGCCAAGCAGGCAAAGCCCGCCGACGGTCAGGAACACCACCGGTCGCAGCGTGGCTGGGCCGTGCAGCATGTGGTCGATCCCGCTCCAGCTGAAATCTCTGTCGCCGAGCAGCAGATACGCCCGCACCAGACAAGCCAAAGCGGCCGCCAGCAGCGGAAGCGCAAACAGCCTTTCGGCCAACCTGTCCATCGGACTCCCCCTCCGGTGCCGCACCTTGCTCATCATGCGGCCGCCGCAGCGAAACAAATAGCGCAAAACTGCGCCCACGAAAGTGGGCGCGATCACGCAGCCAAATTCACTTCAATTCGACCCATACCGGCGCGTGGTCGCTGGCGCCGTCCTCACCTCTGACATCGCGGTCGATGCCGGCAGCGGTGAGGCGGCGCGCCAGTTTCTTCGACAGCAAGATGTGGTCGAGCCGCAGCCCGGCATCGCGCGGCCAGCGGTTGCGGCGATAATCCCAGAATGTGTAGAGCGTTTCCTTCGGATGCTTCTTGCGGAGCGCATCGGTCCAGCCCTGCTCGAGCAGACGCTGGAACGACGCCCGGCTTTCCGGCTGCACCAGCGCGTTGTCGTCATAGGAGCGGGTGGCGTAGATGTCGCGCGGCTCGGGCACGATGTTGTAGTCGCCGACCAGCGCCACCGGCAGGCCGGTGTCGAACAGTTCTGCGGCATGCGCCTCCAGCCGCGCGTGCCACGCCAGCTTGTACTGGAATTTCGGCCCCGGCTGCGGGTTACCGTTGGGCGCGTAGAGACAGGCGATGACGACGCCCGACACCGCCGCCTCGATGTAGCGGCTCTGCTTGTCGGCGGTATCGCCGGGCAGTTCGTCACGGGTCAGCACCGGCTCGGCTCCTCGCGCCAGTATGGCTACGCCGTTCCAGGTCGGCTCGCCCTTCCACACCGCGCCATAGCCGGCGTCGGCCAGTGCCGTGCGCGGAAACTGCAGGTCGCGCGCCTTCAGCTCCTGCAGGCAGACGACATCGGGCTTGGCTGCCGCCAGCCACGCCAGCAGGTTTTGCAGCCGGCTGTTGACGTTGTTGATATTGAAGGTGGCGATTTTCATTTGGCGATCAGGAAACGATCCGCCCTGTCCACGCCTTCACCGTCCCGGCCAGCGTCTTCAAATGATCGGCGGTCGAAAACCCCGACACGCTCTTGCGCGGCTTCAGGTCGTGGTCGCCATCCTCCAGCCAGATCACCTCGATGGCTTTGGAAAGGCCGTAGGTCGCGACCTCTTCTTTCGTGCCGAACTCGTCGCGGGTGCCCTGGAAGATCAGCGTCGGCGTCTTGAGGTCGGCGAGATGTTTTGTCCTGAGTTGCTCGGGCTTGGCCGGCGGATGAAAGGGATAGCCGAGGCAGACGAGGCCCGAAATCTCGCCCTTGGCGAACATCTCGTCGGCGACCATCGAGGCGACGCGCCCGCCCATCGACTTGCCGCCGATGATGAGCGGACCAGCGACGCCCCTCGCCCTCAGATCGGCGATGGCCTTGATGTATTCCGGGTTGACCGTCTCGGCGCGCGGCGGCGGCTTGCGCTGGCCATAGCGTCGCGCCGCCATATAGTGGAATTCGAAGCGCGCAACCTGGAAGCCGGCTGTGGCGAGCGCCTTGGCGGTGTCGGTCATCGAGGGGGAATCCATCGACGCGCCGGCGCCGTGGGCCAGCAGGATGGTGAGGGGGGCTGTGTCAAAGCCGTCGAAGAGGAAGGTGGTCATGGGGTGCGCTGCCGGTAAAGGCCGAGTTCCTTCGCCCCCCCTCTGTCCTGCCGGACATCTCCCCCTCAAGGGGGGAGATTGGCAGTTTAGCGCCTCACGGACCTCGCGACGATAGCGATTGGCGAAAGCGATGGCGACACCCAATCTCCCCCCTTGAGGGGGAGATGGCCGGCAGGCCAGAGGGGGGTGCTCGCGCGCCAACATCTCACCCCGCCGTCCGCGCCAGCTGCAGATCGACGAACTGTATCCCCTTTTGCGCAGTGCGCGCCCATTCGCTGTCAGCATCGAGTTCGAGATAGCGCACCCAGTGGCGGCGGGCTTCGGTCAGATTGCCGGCGTCGAACTCCAGCCGGGCAAGGTTGAACACCGGATCGGCGTAGCTCTTGTCGAGCGCGATGGCCTTGACCAGATGCCGGCGCGCCGAGGCGATCTTGCCTTCGTCGCTCATCAGCCCGGCGAGGTTGAACCAGGCCTCGGCGAACGCCGGATCGAGCTTGATCGCTCTTGCATAGTCATGCGCCGCGTCGGCCACGCGACCGGCGCCACGCAAGCAATTGGCGCGGTTGAACGCGGCGATGGCGTCGCTCGGATCGATGCTGAGGCAGCGTTGGTAGAGCGCCGCGGCATCGTCGTGCCGGCCCTCCTCTTCCGCGCTTTCAGCCTCGGCGAACAATTCTTCCAGCGTGTCGTCGCCGGCGGCGCTTGCGCTGCCGAGATCGAACAGCAGCTGGCCGTCGAGTTCGCTCTGGCCATCCTCGAGATAGATCTGATCGGGCCGGCCATGCTGCGAGCCGACATTGAGCGATTTGGCGGTGAGCGAAGCGACCGGACCGGAGCGATGCACGGAGCGCGCGATCGCGCCCCAGGATGCACCGCCGGCGACCAGGCCGGCATATTTGCGGGCAAGGATCAGATCGCGGAACGAGTAGGGTTCACAATCGTGCTCGAAGGCGTCAAACAGGCTGAGCAGGTCGAGGTCGGCACCGGACAGTCTGGACTGGTCGACGAGAGACTGCCTGGACAGCGAAGACGCCTCCGGCGCCTTCATCAGACCAAGCAGGCGCAGGAAGCCATTTTCGCTAAGGAGTGTTCGGCCAGCGGAGTCCTCGGCTGCAACCCGGCGCTCGATCTCGGCATCGCCGCCCTTCGCCGTGCCGGCCTTGGCGATCAGCGTTCGGCCGAACACAACATGGCTGGTGCGCCTGGTGACGCCGCGCCGCAACTGGCCGTGCTGACGCTCCACCTCACGGGCCGCGAGCCGCAGCGGAAATGCCGCCAGCGCGCCGATGGCGCCGAAGACGGCGCCCGGGATTATACCGGTCGGCGCCGTCACCCCTTGCTCTTGCCGACGGCCTTGAGCAGATTGGCCTTCAACGGGTTTTCCTTGGCCGCACCCGCCTTACCCTTGGCGGCAGGTTTTTCAGCGTCGTCGGCCTTGCTCTTCGACTTGGCCGGCGGCTTGGCTGATTGCGACAGGCTCGCCTTCAACGCGTCCATGAGGTTGATGACATTGCCACGCTCGGGCGCCGCCGCAATGATCGGCTTATGGCCCTTCAGTTTCTCGCGGATCATCGTCATCAGCGCGATCTCGTAGCGGTCCTCATAATTCTTCGGATCGAAGGTGGTTTCCTTCTGCTTGATCAGCGCTTCGGCCAATTGCAGCATTTCGGGATCCGGCTTGCCAGCCGGGATGTTGCCGAAATATTCAGCCGTGCCGCGCACTTCGTTCGGGTTCCTCAACGTACACACGAACATGCCGTTCTCGCGCGCGCCGATCGTCACCACGCGCTCGCGGCTGGACAGGACAAGGCGGGCAATGGCCAGCTTGCCGGATTTGCGCATTGCCTCGCGCAGCACGGCGAAGGTTTCCTCCGCCATGGCGCCATCCGGCGCCAAGTAGTACGGCGCATCCTGATAAATGACGTCGACTTCGTCTTCGTCGACGAAGGCCTCGATGTTCATCGTGTGATTGGATTCGATGCGCACTGCTTCGAGGTCGGCCTCATCGATGATGATGTACTGCTTGTCCTCGTATTCGTAACCCTTGACCAAGTCCGCGCGCTCGACGAGGCCGAGTTCAGGGTCGACCGGCTTCATGTTGATGCGGTTGTGGGTCTTCTTGTGCAATTGGTTGAACGATATGCGCTCGCTGGTCGTCGTTGCCGGATAGAGCCGGACCGGACAGCTGACGAGGCTGAGCTTGAGGTAACCTTTCCAACTTGCCCTGGGCGCCATGATACTCTCCTACGCGGCCACGCACTGACATTTCAGACTGAGCATGATCTTATCCGAAAACCGGTTCCCACGTTTCGGGATCATGCTTACTGCAGCGCTTCGTTCCGAGGACGATTGGCACTGCGCAAATCCTACACCGGCCCCAAACATACCGGCAAATTCCTGACGAAACCTTCCAGGTGAGCTGGAGGGCACCGACGGAGGATAATTCAAATTGTCCGCATGGTCGATGGACTTGGGGAAGTAAGTCATGCCGGAGGGACAGCACCCCCCTCTGTCCTGCCGGACATCTCCCCCGCAAGTGGGGAGATTGGCAGCTTCAACCTTATCGCTCCTCTTGCAAGGTTTGCGATTGGCGAAAGCAGAGGCGACATCCGATCTCCCCCCTTGCGGGGGAGATGTCCGGCAGGACAGAGGGGGGTGTGCCGGATCGCCAACACCTCCCGATCTACTTCCCCGAAAACAACGGCAAATCTCTTGCGAAATCCTCCATGTCCGCCCACGGATCGCCCGACGTCGCCAACAGCCCCGGCAAGGACGAATAGTTCAGATCCTGCGGCGCATCGATCGTCTCAAGGTCTGCCCAACTCACCGGCGTCGATGCCGGCAGGTTGGTGCGGGCGCGCAGCGAATAAGGCGCCGCGGAGGTGTGGCCGCGCGCGTTGCGGTGATAGTCGATGAAGATGCGGCGCTTGCGGTTTTCCTTGCCCATTGTGGTGGTGAAAGTGTCGGGCGCGGTGGCCGCCAGGTGCGTGGAGATGGCGCTGGTCGCCTGGTGCAGCTTCTTCCAGTTCTGCTTTTGCGTCACCGGCACGGTTATGTGGATGCCGCTGCCGCCGGATGTCTTGGCGAACGGCACCAGGCCGAACCGCTCTAATTCGCCCTTGATGTGGACGGCGGCCTCGACCACCTCGCGCCAGGCGATGCCCTCACCCGGATCGAGATCGAAAACGATCTGGTCGGGCTTGTCGAGGCTCAAGCGATGCGTGCCCCAGGTGTGGAACTCAACGACGCCGAACTGCGCGAGTGCCAGATAGCCTTTTGCTCCCTCGACCGACAGATAGGATTTGGTTTCACCTTCGGAGTTGGTGGCGTCAAAAGTGACCACCGACGGCGGCATGCCGGTGAAGGCGTGGCGCTGGAAGAAACAGTCCTTCGGCAGGCCCGTCGGGCAGCGCACCAGCGACACCGGGCGGCCCATAATGTGCGGCAGCATGAAATCGCCGACCAGCGCGTAATAGACGGCGATGTCGAGTTTGGTCGGTCCGGTCTTGCCGAACAGCCGCCGCTCCGGATTGGTCACCCAGATGGTTGCGAGATCGGCTTCGGCGATCAGCCGCTTGCGCTTCGGCGACACCGGCGTCGACAGGCCGACATCGCGCAAGCCCCGAAACACACCGTGGCGCAGCGAATTGTCCGCCGTTCGGTTGGCGTAGTGGATGCGGGCCGACAGCATCGGCCGCACCCATTTCATCTCGCGCATGATCTCGCGCGGCACACCCTCGGGTGCTGTCGCGCCGTCGCGCAGCGGCTGCAGCCGGGCCAGCAAGTCGCCCGCCGTAGCGGCATCGAAGCCGGTGCCGACCTTGCCGCGATAGTGCAGTTCGCCATCCGCGAATTCAGCCATGCCGAGTGCCGCCAGTCCTTCGGCCGCGTCGGAAACGGTGTAGCCGGCGATGATGAAATCGCCGGTCTCCAGCGCCTTGACCTTGGTCCAGCTCTTCGTGCGGCCGCTCTGGTAGATGGCGTTGGCGCGCTTGGAGACGACGCCTTCCAGCCCAAGGATCGAGGCCTGATCGTACAGCCCCTGTCCGTCGCCTTCGACATGGTCGCTCAGCTGGATGGCGGAGTTGGCGCCCTGTCCGGCTAGCAGTTCGGCGAGCAGGGCCTTGCGCTTTGCGAGCGGCGCCTTGCGGAGGTCCCAGCCGTCGAGATGCAGCAGGTCGAAGGCATAGAAATGGAGCTTGCTGCCCGCACCCGCCGACAGCGCATCCTGGAGCAGCGCGAAACGCGAGATGCCCTTCTCGTCCAGTACCATGATTTCGCCGTCGATGATCGCCTTGCTGAGGGGCAGCCGGGCGAATGCCTGCGGCAGGTCGCCGTAACGCTTCGTCCAGTCGATGCCGCCGCGGGTGATCAGCCTGACCTCGCCATCGGCGATATGCGCCATGGTGCGGTAGCCGTCGAATTTTATTTCGTGCAACCAGAGTTCACCTGTGTCTTCCACTGGCCCACCCGGCGGCTTCGGCACCTGCGTGGCGAGCTGCGGCTCGATGCGCGACGGCGGATCGCCCCTGACCGCACCGGGCAACGCACCGGGTTTCAGCGCGCCGGGTTTGGGGGGCAGGCGGGCCGGCTTTTTCGGCGGCGCCACCAGCTCCTCGATGCGCTTGCCGGACTTCACGCTTTCCGGCCGCGCTTCCAGGATGTCGAGGCCGGTATCGGCGGCGAGATCGCGCTCCTTGAACAGCAGCCAGTTTTTCTTCTCGCTGTCTTCGCCGGGCTTGGGCTTCAGACGGGTCAGCATCCAGCCGCCATTCAACTTGTCGCCGGCCAGCCGGAACTTGAAGGCGCCGGTGCGCAGGCTCTTGTCGACATCGTCCATCGGCGCCCACGTGCCGGTGTCCCAGACGATCATCGGCCCGCCGCCATATTCGCCTTCAGGAATGACGCCCTCGAAGTCGATATATTCGAGCGGATGGTCCTCGGTCTCAACTGCGAGCCGCTTGTCGGCCGGGTTGAGGGAGGGCCCGCGCGGCACCGCCCAGCTTTTCAGCACGCCGCCGACCTGCAGGCGCAAATCGTAATGGTCGGCGGTGGCGTGATGCTTGTGGACGACGAAGCGGTTGCCGTCGCCTGAAATAAGCCCGCCCGCCGGTTCCGGCGTCTTCGTAAATTCGCGCTTGGCGCGATAGGCCTTGAGTGTTGGCGGGGTTGGCATGGGTCAGGCGGGAGCGGCGGCGGCGGACGAACCTTCCCGGCGCCGCGTTCCTGCACAGTGCTGTCCCGCCAACATTTCAAATTTCCCAGCGCGGTGCGAAGAATGTGGAGATCACGCTCAATCGTCTGAGGCGGGCGTCAGGTCTAGCTCGGCCGGGGACAGCCCTTGCTGGAGCTGGCTCAGCCGGAACTCGTCGACCCAGTAGGCCTCGCCGTCGACCAGCACGCGGGCCGAGTAGACGCCGCCGGAAAAGCTTTGCGCGGTGACGTAGACCTTGTGGCGGTCGAGCGCCTTGCGCACCGCGGCGCGCTTGGAATTCTGGCTGGTGACGGAACTGGCCATGGCTCACTCATACACAAGACCGCAAGACATGGCGGCGGCATAAGGATGCTGGAGATCGGCCGCTCTGTCAATTTTGACCGCCTGCTTCTGGCAGCGCTACGATCCGACGGCAGCAAAAAACCGCTGCGCCTCGGCAGCGGACTTTGCAATGGCGACGACAATATTCGGTTAGTGGTCCGAAGGAATTATGAGCGCCGTGACGCGCGAGAGCTGCTGACGCCGGTTCAGCGTCGGCTTCTCGTAGATCGTCTTCATTGGTATCCCATGGCCCCCAATGACCGCCGGCAAAGGCGCTTGCGGCTGGGTTTTGTCAAGGGAAGCGCTGTTCTTCCGCCGAACAGCTATGGAAACTGGAGGAGCGGCCGCTATAGTTTTCCTCAGCCCCAAGGAGAACGGCAATGACCCTCAGCACCCGCAAACTTGGCAGCCAGGGGCTGCAGGTCTCGGTGATCGGCCTCGGCTGCATGGGCATGAGCCAGTCCTACGGCCCTGCCGACGAGGCGGAATCGATCGCCACCCTGCACCGAGCCATCGAACTCGGCTGTACCTTCCTCGACACGGCGGAAGTCTACGGCGCCTATGCCAATGAAGAACTGCTCGGGCGGGCGCTGAAGGGCCGGCGCGATGAGGTGACCCTTGCCACCAAATTCGGCTTCCGCATCGAAAACGGCAGACAGGTCGGCACGGAGCGTGACAGCCGGCCCGACCATATCCGCGAGGCGCTGGAGGGCTCGCTGAAGCGGCTCGGCACCGACCATATCGACCTTTACTACCAGCATCGCGTCGATCCGGCGGTGCCGATGGAAGACGTCGCCGGCACGGTCGGCCGGCTGGTTGCCGATGGCAAGGTGCGCTTCTTCGGCCTCTCGGAAGCGGGCGCGGCGAATATCGGCCGTGCTCATGCCGTGCACCCTGTGTCGGCCGTGCAGAGCGAGTATTCGCTTTGGGAGCGCAATCTGGAGCCGGAGATCATCCCGCTGCTCAAAAAGCTCGGCATCGGCCTGGTGCCGTTCGCGCCGCTCGGCCGCGGTTTCCTCGCCGGCGACGTCAAGCGCGCCGAGGATTATCCGGAAGGCGATTTCCGCCGCGGCGACCCCCGCTATCAGGGCGCCAACTACGACGCCAATGTCGCGGCTGCGGCTGCGGTGCAGGAGGTGGCCGCGGCCAAAGGGGCAAAGCCCGCACAGATCGCGCTGGCCTGGGTGCTCGGCAAGGGCGACGGTTTCGGCATTGACATCGTGCCGATCCCGGGGACAAAGCGGCGCAAGTATCTCGAAGAAAATGTTGCTGCGGCCGCGATCACGCTCGACGCGGCCGAGATAGCTGCGCTCGACGCAGCCCTTGCGCCGGGCAAGGTCTCAGGGCCGCGCTACAATGAGCGGGTGATGACAACGATCGACAGGTAGAGGCGTCTAAGCTGCCAATCTCCCCCCTCGTGGGGGAGATGCCTGACAAGGCAGAGGGGGGCGCGAAGGATCGCCCGCATCAAGTATTCTGCGTAGAGGTTAGCTCAAAGATGTAAGTGAAATTGGCCAATGTCGGCGGGACAGCGCCCCCCCTCTGTCCTGCCGGACATCTCCCCCACAAGGGGGGAGATTAGCAGTTTCAGCCCCTCGCCTCACCTTGCGTAATCGATTTTCCTTGGCTAGCATCCTCGGGTCGGCGCCGTGCGGAGGAGAACGTTGCGGCGGACCGGCTGGAGCGCCTCGCGTCCCCTCGGGGCGTTCACAGGACACTCCATTTTTGAATTGACGCAAGGACCGTCCCGAGCCGCTCCCGGTTTCGGGCTCCTGCGTTCATGTGGAGGATATCTGATGAACAGACGCGAATTCCTGTTGTCGACCGTGGCGACCGGCGCCATGGCGCTGGCCGCGCCCATGGCCTTTGCCGCCGACAAACTGACCATATTGGGCTCGGTGCCCAATCTCGGCTTTCCGTTCTTTGTGCACATGCTGAACGAGATCAAGGCGGAGGCGCAGGCGCAAGGCGTCAATCTGACCGAGAGCGACGGCCAGAACTCGGCGCCGAAGCAGACCGCCGACATCGAGGCCGCACTTGTGCAGAAGGTCAACGCCATCGTGATTTCGCCGCTTGACGTCAACGCGCTGGCGCCGGCGATCGAGGAAGCGGTCAAGGCCGGGGTTCCCGTGGTCACCATCGACCGCCGCGTTGACGGCGTCGAGGGCATTCTGGCCCATGTCGGCGCCGACAATGTCAAGGGCGGCGAGGCCGAGGCGCAGGCCATGGTGGCGGCGTTCCCCAACGGCGCCAAGCTGTTCCATTTGCAGGGCCAGCCGGGTGCCGGGCCTGCGATCGACCGCAACAAAGGCGTCCACAATGTGCTCGATCCGCTCAAGGACAAGTACCAGATCATCTTCGAGCAGACCGCTAATTTCGCCCGCGCCGAAGCGCTGTCGGTGACCGAGGCCGGGCTTGCCGCCAACGGCAAGCCGGACGCCATCATCTGCGCCAATGACGACATGGCGCTCGGCGCGCTCGAAGCCTGTGCCGCGCGCAACTTCACCGACGTCAAGATCTACGGCTTCGACGCGCTGCCGGAAGCGCTGGTCGCCGTGCGCGACGGCAAGCTCGCCGGCACGGTCGAGCAGTTCCCCGGCGAACAGTCGCGCAAGGCGGTGCAGATCGCGGTCGCCTTCGCCAGGGACAAGACCGAGCCGAAGGAGAAGCTGGTGCTGTTGACGCCGATCGTCATCGGCAAGGACAATCTCGACAAGGCGGAGAGGTTGAACGAGACGAAGTGAGAGTAGGGCCCATGACGGGTGGAGGTCGCGCTCTGTCGCGCCCCCCTCTGTCCTGCCGGACATCTCCCCCACTTGGGGGGAGATTGGCCGTCACGTCTGCTTTCGCCAATCGCCAACGTTATAGAAATAGTGCTGCCGGCAAAACTGCTGATCTCCCCCCGTGTGGGGGAGATGTCCGGCAGGACAGAGGGGGGCGCTGTCCCGCTGCCTATCGCAATCCGGGAGCAATGCTTGTCCGCCGTTGAACCCACCGCATCATCGCCACCGCTCCTTTCCGTCGAAGGCGTGACCAAGCATTTTTCCGGCGTCACCGCGCTCATCGACGTTTCGCTCGAGGTGCGGCCCAGTGAGATCCTTGGCCTGCTCGGCGAGAACGGCGCCGGCAAGTCGACGCTGTTGAAAATCCTGTCCGGCGTGATGCCGCCGTCAAGCGGCCGCATCGTCTTCGACGGCGCCGACTACGCGCCGTCCAGTCCGCAGGATGCGAAGCGGCATGGCATCGTCACCATCTATCAGGAACTGAGCCTGATCCCGACGCTGACGGTTGCGGAAAACATTTTCATCGGCCGCGCGCCGCTCGGGCCGCTCGGGCTGGTCAGCTGGCGCAGGATGGAGGACGCCTCGCGCGCGATCATCGCCCGCGTCGGTCTCGACATCGATCCGGCGACGCCGGTGTCCTCGCTGTCGGTAGCCGAACAGCAGCTGGTCGAAATCGCCCGCGCTCTGTCGCTGGAAAGCCGCCTGATCATCATGGACGAGCCGACCTCGGCGCTGACCGAGACCGAGGTGCAGAAACTGATGTCGATCATGGACAGGCTGCGCAAGGACGGTGTCGCCATCATGTTCGTCACCCACCGGCTGGAGGAAGCGTCCGCCATTTGCGACCGCATGACCGTGCTGCGGGATGGCAGGCTGGCCGGTCATCTCGACCGTGACGGCCAGCCGATCCAGATCCCGAAGATCATCGAGAAGATGGTCGGCCGCGCCGCCTCCGAGCTCTACGCGCGGCCGACGCAGCGCGATGTCGCCGGCGAGGTCAGGCTCTCGGTGCGCGGGCTGCGGACGGTACGCGACCCGTTGGCGCCGCATGCCATCGTACTCGAAGGCGTCAACCTCGATCTGAAGGCCGGCGAAATCCTCGGCGTTGCCGGCCTCGTCGGTTCCGGCCGCACCGAGCTTGCCCGCGCCATTTTCGGCGCCGACCGCATCGCCGCCGGCACGATTGCGCTCGACGGTAAGCCGATCGCCCCGGCCTCCCCCGCAGACGCCATCAAACTCGGCATCGGGCTGGTGCCGGAAGACCGCAAGCACCAGGCGATCTTTGCAGCACTGGGCATTCTCAACAATTTCTCGATCGCCTCGCTCGGCCGCTACAGCAATGGGGCCGGCTTCATGGCCGAACGGCGCGAGCGCGAGGCGCTGGCCGGCTATCGCAAGGCACTGTCGATCCGCATGGCCTCGCCCGACCAGGCGATCGAGGGCCTGTCCGGCGGCAACCAGCAAAAAGTCATCCTGGCCCGCTGGCTGGCGCGCGACCCGAAAGTACTGATCGTCGACGAGCCGACGCGCGGCGTCGATGTCGGCGCCAAGGCCGAAGTGCACCAGATCCTGGTCCAGTTGGCTGCGCGCGGCATCGCCATCATGATGATCTCGTCGGAGCTGCCGGAGGTGCTGGCAGTGTCGGATCGCATCGTTACGATGCGGCGCGGCCGTATCACCGGCGAAATGCCGGGCATCGAAGCGACCGAGGAAAAACTGATGGAACTGATGGCGCTCGACCGCAAGCAGGACGCAACGCAATGACCAGCACCACCGAACAGACCCAGCGCAGCGGCATCAACATCGCGCGGCTTCTGATGAGTTTTGGGCCGCTGATGTTCCTGGCGGTGTTGATCGTCATCTTCACCGTGCTGAAGCCGAGCTTCATCGATCCAATCAACCTGTTCAACATTTTGAGGCAGATCTCGATCACCGGGCTGATCGCGCTCGGCATGACTTTCGTCATCCTCACTGCCGGCATCGACCTGTCGGTCGGCTCACTGCTCGCCTTCTGCGGCATGGTGGCGGCGGTGGTGGCCAAGGGCGGCACCGCCAACACGCTGTCGCTGTCGACCACGGGCACGCAAGGATATGGCTGGTTCGCCGCCTTGCTTGCCGCCGTCATCGTCGGGGCGCTGGCCGGCGGCGTCCAGGGCTTTGCCATCACCAGGCTGAAAGTGCCGCCCTTCGTCGTCACGCTGGGTGGTCTCACAGTGTTTCGCGGCCTGACGCTGACCATCTCCAATGGTGGACCGATCTCCGGTTTCGACGCCTCGATGCGCTGGTTCGGCACCGGGCTCATCGGACCGGTGCCGGTGCCGGCGATCATCTTCGCGGTGGCGGCCATCCTGTGCCACATCGTGCTGCGCTATACGCGCTACGGCCGCGCCGTCTATGCCGTCGGCGGCAATGCCGAGGCCGCGCGCCTTTCGGGCCTGCGCGTCGACCGCATTCTGATCTCGGTCTATGTCATCGTCGGCTTCTTCGCCGGGCTGGCGGCCTTCGTTTTGTCAGCACGGCTCAACTCCTCCGAAGCCGTAGCCGGCATCGGCTACGAACTTACGGTGATTTCCGCCGTGGTCATCGGCGGTACCTCGCTATTCGGCGGCATCGGCTCGGTCGGCGGCACGGTGGTGGGCGCAGCGCTGATCGGCGTGCTGCAGAACGGGCTGCAGTTCAACAATGTCTCGTCCTACACACAAAGCATCGTCATCGGCCTGATCCTGATCCTGGCCGTGGCCTTCGATCGTTGGCTGAAGTCGCGGGTAAGGCGGTAAGGGATCGGCCATGGTTCAGATCAGGGCGATGGCAGAGAACGATGTAGCGTCGGTATCGCGGCTGCTGGGAGAGTCTTGGCGGCGCACCTATTCGTCGATCCTGGGACCTGAAAATACCGCGCGGCTCTCGGACGACAAGCATGCGCCCGAGCGGCTGGCAGAGGAACTTGGGGACGACAACAAGATGTCGTTCGTGGCCGAACGGCCGGACGGTTCGATCGCCGGCTACGCGATGGCGGCGATGGACGATCGTGGCGATGTCCTGCTCGACCGGCTGCACATCGACAAGACAGAGTTCGGCAGCGGGCTCGCCACCGACCTGCTGCACGCGGTGCTTGTCGCGCATGCCGGCATCCCCAGCATTGCGCTGGAAGTGATCGAGGGCAACGACCGGGCGATCGCCTTCTATCGCAAGCACGGTTTCGAAGTGGTCGAGCGCCACACGGCCGCGCACGGCGTTGGCGGCCACGCCTCGCTGATCATGCGCCGGCTGCTGTCGAGGGCGTAAGGAAGGGAACAGGCAGTGTGGAATAGGGAATAAGGTGGCGCGGATCGATACCCTACGCCTACAGCCTACTGCGCCGCCGCTTGCCGGCCGTCCTCGTCGTCCGGCATATCGAGAATTTCGATCAGCCGCGCCACCTTCGTTCCCGGCAAGCGGCGGCCCTCGTTGACCAGCGCCTCGTCGGCACCGAGCCAGGCGAACGCCTCGCGCAGTTCTTCAAGGGTGGCGCCGGTCAGCGCGATGTCGGCTATGACTGCCTCGTCTACCGGCCCCAACACCGAAATGATGTCGTCGCGTGTCATGGTCACCTCCATGCTAAGTGCCGGCCGGTCGTCGAGATGACGCCGAGACCCGGCCATCCAGCCAACGGATTGCGAGTAAAAACCGCCGACAAAGCAGAATCTGGGTCTTCTTTTCGACTAAGCAAGATGAACGCGCGCGCCTTTTGCCGTCAAGCAGCCGAGTGCGGATCGATGCTGTAGAGATGCACGGGATAGCCGGGACCGATGGCGTCGCGCACCCGGTCCGTCCAGGCGAGGACCGCCGGATAAGCCGCCAGCGCAAAGCCGCAATCTTCGGCACGGTGGCCGTAGGCATAGACAGCAATGTCGGCGATGGTGAGCGTGTCGCCGACAAGGAACGGCGTGTCGTTCAGGCTGCGCTCCAGCGCTGCCAGCGTGCGGGCGCCGGCTTCGCGCTTGGCCGGAACCATCGCCTGGTTGCGCTCCAGCCTTCCGGCCAGCGTCCAGAAGCGCAGGGAGCCGATGACCGGCTCGACATGGTACTGTTCGAAGAACAGCCATTGCATAATTTTCGCGCTGACATAGCGATCCGCCGGCAGCAAGGGCGTGCCTTCGGCGAGATAAATGAGGATCGCATTCGATTCGGCGATCGCACGGCCATCCTCGAGTTCGAGCACAGGAACGGCGCCGGCCGGGTTGAGCTTCAGGAAGGCGTCGGTGTAGCTCTCGCCCTCGAAAATCGACACCAGGCGGCTTTCATAGGGAATGTTGAGCAGGCCGAGCACGACCCTCGCCTTCCAAACGTTTTGCGACGGCAAATAATCATGAAGCGTGAGCATGGCTGTCCTTTCGCTGCGGTCGACGCCTGATTTGCACGGTGCCACGATCCCAGCCACCCGAATCCTGCAATGTGTACGCGCGGAAACAGATAAACTATACGCATGTAGAGTTTTATTGACTTCGCTGTATGTGCGATTTACCCGATAAACATTTGCGTCGGATAACTGCGCGGGCAAGCAATCAGTTTGCGTGTGAGAGGAATCGCAAGCATGAGCCTTTCGCGCCGAAGCGAGATCGCCGCCGAGGGCGTGGGGCCAACGATTGTCGCCGGCGAAATCCTGGTCGAGATCATGGCGACGGAACTGGGTTTCGGCTTCCTCGAGCCGCAGTCGCTTGTCGGGCCATTCCCCAGCGGTGCGCCGGCGATCTTCATCGATCAGGTCGCCCGGCTGGGAGGCGGCGCCGGCATTATCGGCTGCGTCGGCCGCGACGATTTCGGCACGCTCAACCTGGACAGGCTGGAGCTCGACGGCGTCGACGTCTCAGCCGTCGATATCAGCGACCGCTTCCCGACGGGATGCGCCTTCGTGCGCTACCGGCCCGATGGTATCAGGGACTTCGTCTACAACATCGCCGAATCCGCCGCCGGGCAGATCCACCTGACCACTGCTGCGCGCCTGCTGGCGGACAGGGCCGGCCATCTGCATATCATGGGATCGACGCTGTCGGTGGCAGGGCTGAAGGAGATCGTCAGCTACGCAGTGCAGGCGGTTCGTGCCCGCGGCGGCTCGACCTCATTCGACCCGAATGTGCGCAAGGAGCTGATCGACGGCTCCGACGGCGCACTGTTTTCCGCACTCATCGACGATGCCGACCTGCTGCTGCCGTCCGGCGACGAATTGCTCGCTACGGCGGGCGTCGATGACGAGCATCAGGCGGTGGCGGCGCTGTTTGCCAGGGGCGTCGGCGAGATCGTGCTGAAGCGCGGTGCTGACGGCTCTTCCTGGTTCGGCGCCGAGGGCGCCAGGACCGACTGCGCCGGTTTTCAGGTCGAGGAAGTCGACCCGACGGGCGCCGGCGATTGTTTCGGCGCCACCTACCTGACCTGCCGCCGCCAGGGGATGGAGCCCGGCAAGGCGCTGCTTTATGCCAATGCCGCCGGCGCCCGCAACGTCACCCGGCGCGGCCCGATGGAAGGCACCGCCGGCTTCGATGCGCTTGACCAATTCATCAAGGGAACAGCGAGACGGACATGAGCGCCAACCCGCTTGCAGGCCTCGCCAGCGCGCGCAAAAACGGCTCGCCCTACGGCATCACGTCTATCTGTTCGGCTCATCCGCTGGTGATCCAGACAGCGATACGACGCGCCGTTGCCGACAGGGAGAAAAACCTGCTGATTGAGGCAACCTGCAATCAGGTCAACCAGTTCGGCGGCTATACCGGAATGACCCCGGCGCTGTTCGTCGCCTTCGTGCTTGAGATCGCCTGCCGCGAGGGGCTGGAAGCCTCGCGCATCATCTTCGGCGGCGACCATCTGGGACCGAACCCGTGGCGCGCAGAGCCGGCGGCGCAGGCGATGGACAAGGCCGAGGCCATGGTCGGCGCCTATATCGCGGCCGGCTTCACCAAGATCCATCTCGACGCATCGATGGGCTGCGCCGGCGAGCCGGCGGCGCTTGACGACGAGACCATCGCCACCCGGGCGGCGCGGCTGGCAAAGGCGGCCGAAACGGGCGCGCACGCCGCAGGCAGCACCTTGCCGGTCTACATCATCGGCACCGAAGTTCCCGCCCCCGGCGGCGTCGACCATGCGATCAGCGAGTTGAAGCCGACCGAGGCGGCGGCGGCGAGGCGCACGATCGAGGTTCACCGGGAGATCTTTGCCCGCGAAGGCCTGACCGAGGCGTTCGGCCGCGTCATGGCCGTGGTGGTGCAGCCGGGCGTGGAATTCGGCAGCCAGAACGTCGTCGCCTACGCGCCCGAGAAATCCAAGGGCCTGACCGGCTTGCTCGATGAGCAGCCGTCGCTCGTCTACGAGGCGCATTCGACCGACTACCAGAGCCGTGCGGCTTTGACCGCGCTGGTCGCAAACGGCTTTCCCATCCTCAAGGTCGGCCCCGGCCTGACCTTCGCCTTGCGCGAGGCGCTTTACGGGCTCGACCTGATAGCATCCGAAATGATCACGGATTATGGCGACCGGTCGCTCGCCCGGACCATGGAAGGCGCGATGCTGGCAGCACCCGGCCATTGGCACAGCCACTATCACGGCAACGAAGCAGAGCTCTATGTGCAGCGGCATTACAGCTACAGCGACCGCATCCGCTATTATTGGAGCAACCCCACCGCTGTCGCGGCCGTCGAGCGCCTGCGCAAGGCGCTGGACGGGGTCGCCATTCCCGAAACGCTGATGCGGCAATTCCTGCCGGCGCTGCCGGCCGAACTCGGGTCGGCGGGCAATCCCGAGGCTATCCTTCTCGAAGCTGTCGATCAGGTGCTGGCCGACTATGACGCGGCCTGCCGTGGGACCTGAGTGCATTTGCGCCGGGTTGATCTTTGCCTCAGCCCAGTGTCTCTGACGTTTCCATGAAACCAGCCATGTTCTTTCTCCTGTTCGCGGCCTCTCTGCTGGCGTCGCCGGCACGCGCCGACTGGAAGCCGGTCGAAAAGGTCGAGACCTACGCCATCGCAGGGCGGACCGGCCCGGAACTCTATGCCGCGATCGGTGAAGCCGGCCCCTTGCTCGGCAAGGGCCGGGTCATCGCGCACACCAATTTCAAGCTGACCTGGACCAGGGACTACAGGCCGAAAGGCGACGCCTGCGAGCTGGTGTCGGCGCGGCCGAAACTGATCATCACCTACACCTTGCCGAAGCCGGCCGAACCGTTGCCGGCTTCCGTCCAGAAGAACTGGACGGTGTTCATCGCCGGGCTCGCCGCCCACGAGAGAGTGCATGGCGCAGCCATCGCCGAGATGGTGCGCAAGATCGAGGCGGTGAGCGTCGGCCTGACCGTTACTGATGACCCCGGCTGCAGCAAGATCAGAACCGAGCTGACGAGGCAACTCGCCCAGATCTCGCTGGCACAGCGGCAGGCGAGCCGCGACTTCGACCGAGTCGAATTCGGCCCCGGCGGAAACCTGCAGAAGCTGGTGCTGGCTTTTGTGAATGGGAGGTAGTTTGCCGGTGTGCCGGTCATAGCGCCGAGTGTTCCGAACGACAAGAGTACCGGCCGCATGGCCGCTTTACAGGCAGGCTTGGTAGCGCTACCGTCTGATTGTCGCGCGACCTGTTCGGGGAATGGGAGACGGTCGCGAGGCGGGAGAGGAGCGGTTTCCTTCGGGGCGTCGCAAGAAGCATTCGGGAGGAGATCGATGGCGTCTGTCGCGATCGGCGACGTTTACAAATCGTTCGGGACCGTCGAGGTCCTGCATGGCGTCAGTGTGGATATCGATGACGGCGAATTCGTCACGCTGGTCGGCCCGTCGGGTTGCGGAAAATCGACCCTTCTCAGGATGATCGCCGGCCTGGAAAAGATTTCTCGGGGCGAGATCGCCATCGGGGATCGGGTCGTCAACAACGTTGCCCCGAAAGAGCGCGACGTTGCCATGGTGTTCCAGAACTACGCGCTCTACCCGCACATGACGGTCGCCGAGAACATGGCGTTCTCGCTCATGCTCAAAGGTGTTTCGAAGGCCGATTGCGCTACCAGCATTCAGCGCGCCGCCGAAATCCTCGGGCTGGTGCCATTGCTGACGCGATATCCGCGCCAACTTTCCGGCGGCCAGCGCCAGCGCGTCGCCATGGGCCGGGCGATCGTGCGCGATCCACAGGTTTTCCTGTTCGACGAACCGCTCTCCAATCTCGACGCCAAGCTCAGGGTGCAGATGCGCGCCGAGATCAAGGAACTGCACCAGCGGCTCAAGACGACGACAGTCTATGTCACCCACGACCAGATCGAGGCCATGACCATGGCCGACAAGATCGTCGTCATGCATGACGGCATCGTCGAACAGATCGGACCGCCGCTGGAGCTCTACGACAGGCCCAACAATCTCTTCGTCGCCAGTTTCATCGGCTCGCCCGCCATGAACCTGATCAAGGGCGAGATCGTCACCGACGGGTCTCCGTCCTTTCGCGGCGCCGGGGGAATTTCCGTGCCGCTGGCCGGCGCGCCGGCCGTTGGCAACGGTCATCCGGTGGTGCTGGGAATACGGCCCGAGCATTTGCGGCTATCGGCAGACCAAGGCATTCCAGGCACCGTCGCGGTGGTCGAGCCGACCGGGTCGGAAGTGCAGATCATCGGCCGCACCGCCGGCGGCGACGAGATCGTCGCCAATTTCCGCGAACGCCATGCCTTCACACCGGGCGAATCCATACGGCTCTCTGCCGCGCCTGGCCTGATTCATCTCTTTGACGGCAAGACTGGAACACGATTTGAAACGCGTAACGGATGGTAAGGACCGCATAGCAAGGAAGATAAACCGGAGGAGACGACCATGAAATTCACGAGACGCGATGTAATCCGCACGACCGCAGGTGCCGCGGCGGGAGCTCTGGGAAGCCGGTTCGTCGGCTCGCCGGCTTTTGCCCAGGAGGGCTTGAAATACAAGCCCGAGGAAGGCGCAAAGCTGCGGCTGCTGCGCTGGTCGCCCTTCGTCAAGGGCGATGAGGATCAATGGCTGGCCAACACCAAGCGCTTCACCGAGGCGACAGGTGTCGAGGTTCGTGTCGACAAGGAAAGCTGGGAGGACATTCGCCCCAAGGCAGCGGTCGCCGCCAATGTCGGTTCCGGCCCGGACCTCATGTTCGTCTGGTTCGACGACCCGCATCAATATCCAGACAAGCTGCACGACGTGACCGAGCTCGGCGAGTATCTGGGCTCGAAATATGGCGGCTGGCACGACGGACCAAAGCAATATGCGACGCGGGACGGCAAGTTCGTCGGCCTGCCGCTGGCCACGATCGGCAATGCCATCGTCTATCGCGAAAGCTGGGTGAAGCAGGCCGGCTTCTCCGAATTTCCGAAGGACACGGCAGGCTTCCTCGAGCTTTGCAAGGCGTTGCAGGCGAAGGGACATCCGGCTGGCTTCACGCACGGCCACGGCGTCGGCGACGGCAACAATTACGCGCACTGGCTGCTGTGGAGCCATGGCGGCCAGATGGTCGACGAGAGCGGCAAGGTGGCGATCAACAGCCCCGAGACGCTAAAGGCGATCGGATACGCGCAGGAACTCTACAAGACCTTCATTCCCGGGACCGAAAGCTGGCTCGACGTCAATAACAACCGCGCCTTCCTGGCCGGCGAACTCGGCGTCATCGCCAACGGCATTTCCGCCTACAATACGGCCAAGATCAACAAGGACAACGATCCGAAGCTGGCTGAGATCGCCAAGGACATCCGCACTACCAACCTGCCGATCGGTCCCGTCGGGAAATCGGTCGAACTGTTCCAGGTGACCACCGCCGTCATCTTCAACTACACGCCCTACCCCAATGCGGCCAAGGCCTATCTGCAGTTCATGTTCGAGGATCCGCAGATGACCGACTGGATCACCTCCTCGGCGGGCTATTGCTGCCAGACGCTGAAGGCCTTCGACAACAATCCAGTGTGGACGGCCGACCCGAACAATGCCGCCTATGCCAAGGCCTCGGCGACGCTGCGCCCCAACGGCTATGCCGGGCCGCTCGGCTATGCCTCGGCGGCGACCATGGCCGACTATGTCCTGGTCGACATGTTCGCCAAGGCGGTGACCGGCCAGGCGACGCCGCAGGAGGCGATGGAGGAGGCGGAGAAGCGCGCCAACCGCTACTACCGCGTTTGATCACGGCACCGCCGGGCAGCGTCTAGTGCGCTGCCCGGCCCGTCGCACAATCCCATGGCGGCCGTTGACGCCGTGACCTGATTCCCCGATGAGGAGCCCTTCATGGCCGTGCCGTCCGTTGCCGCCCAGCCGCGTCCGTCGATGCTTTCGCGGATCTCCGAAAGCCGCAACGCGCTGGGCTTCGGCTTCATGCTGCCGGCGGCGGCGCTGCTGCTGGTCTTCCTGACCTATCCGCTCGGGCTGGGCGTCTGGCTCGGCTTCACCGATGCCCGTATCGGCCGCCCCGGCATCTTCATTGGCACCGAGAACTATCAGTATCTGTGGAGTGACGCCGTCTTCTGGCTGTCCGTCTTCAACACCTTGCTCTACACGGTCAGCGCCTCGATCCTGAAGTTCGTGCTCGGCCTGTGGCTGGCGCTCATTCTCAATGAAAACCTGCCGTTCAAATCGTTCTTCCGCGCGATAGTCCTGCTGCCTTGGGTGGTGCCCACCGTACTGTCAGCCATCGCCTTCTGGTGGATCTACGATTCGCAGTTCTCCATCCTGTCCTGGGCGCTGCAGCAAATGGGCCTGATCGACCACCGCATCAATTTCCTCGGCGATCCGGAGAATGCGCGCGCTTCGGTTATCGCCGCCAACGTCTGGCGCGGCATTCCTTTCGTCGCCATCACGCTGCTCGCCGGCCTGCAGACCATTCCGCAGTCGCTCTACGAGGCGGCCACGCTCGACGGCGCCAGTCGCTGGCAGTTGTTTCGTTATGTGACTCTGCCGCTGCTGACGCCGATCATCGCCATCACCATGACCTTCTCGGTGCTGTTCACTTTCACCGATTTCCAGCTGATCTACGTGCTGACCCGGGGCGGACCGGTGAATGCCACGCATCTGATGGCGACATTGTCTTTCCAGCGCGGCATTTCCGGCGGCCAGCTTGGCGAGGGCGCGGCCATCGCGGTGGCCATGATCCCGTTCCTGCTGGCGGCGATCCTGTTCAGCTATTTCGGCCTGCAACGCCGCAAATGGCAACAAGGCGGCGGAGACTGACATGGTCAAGACGGCCGCGACAAGGAAGGCGAAACGTGGGGATATCGACGAAGGCGGCATGGGCTACCTGCAGAGCCTGCCGCGCCGCGTGGTGACGGTCTATCTGCCGCTGCTGGTGTTCGTCTTCGTGCTGTTGTTTCCGTTTTACTGGATGACGATCACGGCGGTTAAGCCCAATCTCGAGATGACCGACTATGCGCAGTTCAATCCGTTCTGGGTGGTGCATCCGACATTGGAGCACATCCGCTATCTCCTGTTCGAGACCTCCTATCCGGGCTGGCTGCTCAACACGATCATCATCTCGACCGCCGCCACGTTCCTGTCGCTGCTGGCGTCGGTGTTCGCCGCCTATGCGATCGAGCGGTTGCGCTTCTCCGGGGCGCGGCAGGTCGGCCTCGGCATCTTCCTCGCCTATCTGGTGCCGCCCTCGATCCTGTTCATTCCGCTGTCGGTGATGGTGTTCAACCTCGGGCTCTACGACACGCCCTTCGCGCTCATCCTTACCTATCCGACCTTCCTGGTGCCGTTCTGCACGTGGCTGTTGATGGGTTACTTCCGCTCCATCCCGTTCGAACTGGAAGAATGCGCGCTGATAGACGGAGCGAGCCGGTGGCAGATCCTCACCAAGATCGTGCTGCCGCTGTCGGTGCCCGGCCTGATCTCCGCCGGCATATTCGCCTTCACCCTGTCATGGAACGAGTTCATCTATGCGCTGACATTCATCCAGTCCTCGGAAAACAAGACCGTGCCGGTGGGTGTGCTGACCGAGTTGGTGCGCTCCGACGTCTACGAATGGGGGGCGCTGATGGCGGGAGCGCTGATCGGCTCGCTGCCGGTGGTGGTGCTCTATTCGTTCTTCGTCGAGCACTATGTCTCGTCGATGACCGGCGCGGTGAAGGAGTGACGCGCCGGCTCACGCGAGGCGACCGGCGCGGTCAGATCGCGCCGATGATGCCGCCGTCGACGCGGATGTTCTGGCCGGTAATGTAGCCCGCACCTTCGGAAGCGAGGAAGGCGATGGTCGCGGCAATTTCCTCCGAGGTGCCGTAGCGCTGCATCGGCACGCTGTCGCGGCGCTCCTCGGTGGCCGGCAGGCTGTCGATCCAGCCGGGCAGCACATTGTTCATGCGCACATTGTCGGCGGCGTAGGTGTTGGCGAAGATCTTGGTGTAGGCGGCAAGGCCGGCGCGGAATACGGCCGAGGTCGGGAACATCGGGCTCGGCTCGACCACCCAGGCGGTCGAGATGTTGATGATGGCGCCGGCCCTCTGCTTGACCATCTGCGGCGCCACGATGCGCACCGGCCGGATGACGTTCATCAGATAGACGTCGAGACCGGTGTGCCACTGCTCGTCGGTGATTTCGAGGATCGGCGCGCGTGGCCCGTGGCCGCCGCTGTTGACCAGCACGTCGATGCGGCCGAAGCGCTCGAGCGTCAGATCCGCGAGCCGCTGCAGATCGTCATTCGACTGGTTGGAGCCGGTGACGCCGAGGCCGCCAAGCGCCTTGGCCAGAGCCTCGCCCTTGCCGGAGGACGACAGGATCGCGACCTTGAACCCGTCCGCCGCCAGCCGCTTGGCCGCCGCCGCGCCCATACCGCTGCCGCCCGCGACGACGACTGCTACTTTTTCTACACTCATCTCGATTTTCCTTCGCACGGGTTGGCGGGACTCTGAAGCCCATGTTTCCGACCTTCGAGCAATGCTATAAACGGTTTTGCCATCTGGTTCGAACCAGAAAGCCTGAAATCAAGCTGTAGAAAAACTCCTGCATGCCTGAAGCCTTCCTGAGCCTGCCACCATTGAATGCGCTGCGTGCCTTCGAAGCCGCCGCGTGTCATCTCAACTTCCGCATCGCCGCCGAAGAGCTGAACGTGACGCAAGGGGCGGTGGCGCAGCATATACGCGGGCTGGAGGCCGATCTCGGCACAAAGCTGTTCGACCGGCTGCCGCGCGGCCTGGCGCTGACCGATGAGGGCCGCGCCTATGTGCCGAACATTCGCCGCGCCTTCGAGCTGATCTCCGAGGCAACGCTGCTGTTGCGGCCCGAGCCGGCGCGACTGACAATCAGTGTCACGCCGAGCTTTGCCACCAAATGGCTGATCCCCAAACTGCCGGAGTTCGTCGCGCACAACCCGCTGGTCGATTTGCGAATCCTGGCCAGCGAAAGCCTGTCGAGTTTTCAGGCCGATGGCGTCGACATTGCGGTCAGGCAAGGCCGCCTGCCCTCCGGCGCCGGCCTGATGGTGGATCTTTTGTTTCCACAGCAGATCATCGCCATCTGCAGCCCTGCCCTGCTGCCGACCGGCGCGAACGAGATCGCGGCGGCCGATATCCAGCATCATGTCCTGTTGCACGACGCGCACAATCTGTGGCCGGAATTCATGGAGAGAGCGCTCGGCTGAAGATGGCCACCGAGGCCAAACGCATGCGCTTCAACCAGACAGGCCTCGCGATCGACGCCGCCATTGCCGGCCAGGGCATCGCGCTGGCCAGCCGGTTTCTCGTCGCTGCCGACATTGCCGCCGGCCGGCTGGTGCAGCCGATCAACGCAGAGATGCGTGGGACGCACGATTTCTATGTCGTGATGCCGCGCAAGCAACGGCACCCAGAACCGACGCAAGCCGTGCGGCAATGGCTGCTGGATGAGGGCGATGCGGCGCGGCTGTGATGGATAGCCGATCTCCCCGCAAGGCGGGAGATCCGCAGCTTGGCCGACGCCGCCCCTTTCAGCCTCGCCGAGCAATGTCGGCCGCCACTGCCTTCGCCTCGCGTCCAATTTCCCTGAGCAGACCGGTGACCGGATTGTAGAAGCCGACGAGGTAGAGGCCGAGTTGCGAGGCGCGGGCGTTGACGCCACTGCGCTCCGGCTGCAATTCCACGGGCAGAAACTTTTCGTAGCCCGGGCGATAGCCGGTGGCGAGGATGACGGCGTCGAAATCTTCCTGCCTGCCGTCGGTGAACGCAGCGCCGCGCTCGGTGAAGCCCGCTATGTCGGGCGCGATCTTGATGGCGCCTTTGGTGATGGCGTCGACCGTGCCGACGTCGATGACCGGGATGCGGCCGACTTCGTCGATCTGCTGCAGGATGCCCTGCTTCGGCCTGACGATGCCGTATTTCTCGAGCTTGCCCAGCGCGAAATCGAGGATGATCGGGAACATCCAGTCGTTCAGCGCCTGCGGCATCGGCCGGCTGGCGATGCCGACCATCTGGATCGGCACGCCGAACAGCTGGCGCGGCACGATGTGGACGCCCTTGCGCACCGAAATGGTCGGACGCGCGCCACTTTCCGCCAAGTCGAGCGCGATCTCGGCGCCGGTGTTGCCCATGCCGACGATCAGCACCGAGCGGCCGGCAAAGGGCGCCGCTTGCGTATAGTCGGCGCTGTGCAGCACCTCGCCCTTGAAAGCCTCGATAGCAGGGAGCCGGGGGATGATCGGCTCGGCATTGTTACCGCTGGCGATGACGACATGGCGCGCCTTGAGGTTGTCCGATCCTGTCTCGACCAGAAAACCGCCGTCCCCGAGGCGAATGGCTTTCACCGTCACGCCGAAGCGCGGGCGCAGGTCGAATTTTTCCGCATAGTCGTCGAGGTAACGGACCACCAGTTCGCGCGGCACGTAGCGCGGATAGTCCCTGGGAAATGGCAGGAACGGCAGCGACGAGAACGACTTCACCGTATGCAGATGCAGCCGCCGATAGTGCCGCCGCCAGGCGGGCGCGATCTCCTGCGATTTTTCGAGCAGGATGAAATCCACTCCTGCCCGCTTCAGGCAGGCACCGACCGCAAGGCCGGCAGGCCCGGCGCCGACAATAACGACAGTGGTGTCCAAGCGATTCTCCTCCCGCTAGCTCCTTAGGCTACGCGTAGAAGCGCAGGCGGGACAAGGCGCGCCTCACCTTCTCCCCTTGTTGGAGAAGGTGGATCGGCGCGCTAGCGCCGAGACGCCTTCGCATCGCGGCGCGCACGCTACGCATCCTGTCCGGTCTCGGCTCACCCAGGGTGACGAATGTCTATCCCGGCAATCGCCCATGCTGTCGGACGGGCTGCCTGTCGCCGGCCGCACCGCGGTCGAAGAGCTCTACGTGCATGGCGGCATGGGCCAATCGGCATGCATGCCGCCCCCGCCATCGCGCGCTGGCTGGAAGAGGCCGTGGTTCGGGCGATGGCAATCCGAAGCAGACATGGCTCCGGCCACAGCGATTTGCGGGATGGGAAGGGTGAGGCTGCGCGACGTCGTGTCGATGTAGCCCGCCATCGGCCCGAAGGGAGGGCTGGCGTTGCTCCCTAGCCGATATGCTCGGCGCGCAGCTTCTTCTTTATCTGCTCCAGGCCTGCCTCGCCGCCCGTCGCCAGTTCATCGGCGATCCTTGCCAGCTTGTCATCGGCGTTGCGGTATTTGCTCCCCCAGGCGCCGAGCGTCGCCAGCACCGGCAACAGGTCGATGCCCGCCTCGGTCAGCTTATAGATCGCCTTGAGCTTGTGCGTGGGGTCGTCGCTTCTGGTGACAATGCCCTCATCCTGCAAGGTCTGCAGCCGCTCGGCCAGCGTGCGCGACGAGATGCCTTCGCCTGATAGCAGAAACTCCCGGAAGTGCCTTTTTCCCGCGAAAATCATGTCGCGGATGATCAGCAGCGTCCAGCGGTCACCGAGCAATTCGAGCGACAGGCTGATGGGGCAGCCGGATCTTTCCCTGGTCGACATTCTCAATGCTTCCATTTCTAAATCACTTTACTATTGACATCATTTTTCTCTCGTGTCAATGGTTCCGAAAGTAAAGCAATCACCAACGCCGCCTGACCTGGCGCTGGTGACACCAGAGCTCAATCAGGAGAACGACGATGAGAAAACTGATCCTGCAGATGCAGATGTCGGTCGACGGTTTTGTCGGCGCGGCCGGCGATGAGCACTGGCAGCTCTGGGAATGGGGCGCCAACTGCCCGTGGGACGACGACTTGAAGCAGGATTTCAACGCGGTGTTCGCCGGCATCGATACCATTCTGCTCAGCCGCAAGATGGCCGAAGAAGGCTATCTAACCCATTGGGGCAATGCGGCAAAAAACTATCCGCGCGATCCCTTCTACGCCTTTGCGCAGCGCATCGTCGAGGCGCGCAAGGTGGTGCTGAGCGACAAGCTCGCGGCATCGCGGTGGGAGCGCACGACGCTTGCCAGCGGCGACCTGCCGCGCGAGGTCAAGGCGCTGAAAGCTGAAGGTGAAGGCGACATGGCGGTATTCGGCGGCGCCGGCTTTGCCTCGGCGCTGATTGCAGCGGGACTGGTCGATGAGTTCCAGCTGTTCATCAATCCGGCCGCGCTGGGCGACGGCGAGCGGATTTTCGACTGTGGCGGCTTCCTGAAATTGCGCCTGCTTGGCTCTAAAGCCTATGCCTGCGGAATGGTGGTGAACCGCTACGCGCCGGCAATGTGAAGTAGTTCAGCGATTGAATCCGTGGACCGCTTCAACTCTTTGTTTTTACGAGAACTCCGGACGGATCACCGCAACCCGCTCCTCGTGAACCTGCGCTAGAAATTGATCTCGACCGAAGCGGCACTTCGCTTTGCCGGCCCGTGAAACACCGCCTCGATGTTGTTGCCGTCGGGGTCGAGCAGGAAGGCGGCGTAGTAGCCGGGGTGGTAGGGCCGCTCACCCGGCGCGCCATTGTCGGCGCCGCCGGCATCGAGGCCGGCCTTGTAGAACGCATCGACCATGGCCTTGTCCCTGGCCTGGAGGGCCAGATGATGGCGCCCGGTCAGCTGTCCCCTCGCCGCCCGGCTGTCGAGGCTTGAGATGAACAGCTCGTCGGCCCAGAAATAGTCCTCGGCCTCGCCGCCGATCGGAATGCCGAGCACCTTGAAGACGGCTTCATAGAAGCGCCGGCTCGCCTTGAGGTCCCTGACCACCAGCTGGACGTGGTCGATGAGGCGGCCGCGATGCAGTTCCATGAGCGATATCTCCCGTCGCGAGACCACAAAGCTAGTGCCGCGGAGCGGCTCGTCAATTCGGCAGTCTATCTTGTCGGCGCGCTTGGCAGCCTTACACCCCTGCTTTTGTCATATCCGGATGGACTTCCACGCAGACCGGATAAAAAATGCAACCGGATTGTCGGATTCGAAATCCCGCCAACGTCCTTCGGACGCAAGCGGCGCAACGGAGCTGGAGCGAGTGGCGCCGCATCGAAACCGATCTCGGGAGAAGAGCATGAACAATTCCTACCGTTGGGTGATCGTCGCGTGCGGCGCGCTGATGACCTGTGTGGCGCTCGGCGCGATGTTTTCGCTGGCGATCTTTCTCGAGCCGATGGCGCTCGACACCAACTGGTCGCGAACCGGCATTTCAAGCGCCATGACGCTGAATTTCTTAGTGATGGGTGCAGGCGGTTTCGCCTGGGGCGCCATCTATGACCGTGTCGGCGCCCGCCCGGTGGTTTTTGCCGGCGCGGTGCTGCTCGGCCTGTCGCTGGTGGTGGCGAGCCGAGCCCAATCGCTGCTGGTCTTCCAGCTGAGCTATGGCGTCATCGTCGGGCTGGCGGCCAGCGCCTTCTTCGCGCCGATGATCGCGCTGACCACCGCCTGGTTCGAGACCCATCGCAGCCTGGCCGTGTCGCTGGTCTCGGCCGGCATGGGCGTGGCGCCGATGACCATTTCGCCCTTCGCGCGCTGGCTGATCACGGCCTATGACTGGCGTACCGCCATGTTCGACATCGGGATCATGGCCTGGGTGCTGTTGCTGCCGGCCGTCTTCCTGGTGCGCCAGCCGTCGGCGGCGGTCGCGGCAGCGGATGGCAGCGCGCCCGCGCCTGCCGCGGCCCCCGGCATGTCAGTCGGCCAGGCGCTGCGCTCGCCGCAATTCCTGGTGCTGGGCATGACCTTCTTCGCCTGTTGCGCGGCGCATTCGGGGCCGATCTTCCACATGGTGAGCTATGCGATGTCGTGCGGCGTGGCGCCGATGGCAGCCGTGTCGATCTACAGCGTCGAGGGCCTTGCCGGCCTTGGCGGGCGCGTGCTCTACGGCGTGCTCGGCGACAGGTTGGGCGCCAAGCCGGTGCTGATCGTGGGCCTCGCCATCCAGGCGGTGGTGATCGCCGCCTATCTCGCCGTCGGCAATCTCGAGCAGTTCTATCTCCTGGCGATCATCTTCGGCGCCACATATGGCGGCGTCATGCCGCTCTATGCGGTTCTGGCGCGCGACTATTTTGGGCCACGCATCATCGGCACGATACTTGGCGCCGCGACCCTGTTGTCCAGCCTCGGCATGTCGTTCGGCCCGCTCGCCGGCGGCATGATCTTCGACGCCTATGCCAGCTATTCCTGGCTGTTCATCGGCTCGGCGCTGATCGGCCTCGGTGCTGCCGGCATCGCCATCGCCTTCCCGCCGCAGCCCGGCCGAGAGAGGCTGCAGGCGGCATGAGCGAAATTTCCCCTCGAGGGGAAATACTCATCACCCTGTCCCCGTTCCTGAGCGCAGCTCTTCTCTGCCCTCGTCGTCGCGGCTGAGCCTGGCGTCCGAGATCAGCACCACCGGGCATTGGCAGCGCTGCAGCACGCCGGTGGTCGTCTCGCCGAAGAAGAGTTCCTCGCCAGGGCGCCGCGCCACGCCCATGACGATCAGCGCCGCCCCCCTGCCGGCCTGGCGGGCAATGGCATCGGCGGCGGCGGCCCGGCTGCGGATGGCAGTCTCGATCTCGACGCCATAGCGGTCGGCTAGTGCGACGGTATCCTTCAGCACCGCCTCCCTGCGGCGATGCGAGACAGTGTCGCGCGGTTCGTCGCGGCCGACGCGCGCGACATAAAGTATCTTGACCCGCGCACCCGTGACCGCTGCAATCGCGAGCGCCATTTCGGCACCCCGGCGGGCGATCGCGGTGCCGTTGACCGGAACCAGAATCTTCCCGCCTTCAGGTCCTAGCCTTGGCATCTGGCGGCCGGCGCCGGGCGCCTTCAGCACCAGGCATAGCGGGCCCTCGAAGGCGCCGGCGATCTCGTTGATGCGGCGGGCAAACCCACCTTTCGACGTGACCGCGCGGCCGAGCCCGATCAGCAGCAGCCCATAGCCTTTGCGCGCCTCCTTGGCAACCGTTTCGGCCGAAAGCTCGGCCTCGTGGCGCCGCGTGACAGGCGCCGCGCGGGTCAGCTCCTCGTCCGAACTCCTGGCGGCCTCGCGGCTGTCCTCGGCACCCTTTTCGATCGGCTCGAGCTTCGCATCCGTGCCGGGCTCGGCCTCCTCCCCCTCGCCTCGGGCATGCAGCACCGTCGTCGGCCTGCCGGCGCCCACGACTCCTGCGAGGTAAGCGGCAAAGCGGCCGACAACGCCCTCATCGGTCACCACCAGCAGTCGTTCCAGATTGGCGATGAAGCCGCGTTGGTCGATCTCCTCGCGCTCCAGACGCTTCTTCTCGTTCTCGCCCATCGGCAAGCGGCCGAGTGCCCAACGCAAGGTCGGCGGCATGGCGAGCGTGGTGATGACGGCCATGGTCACGATCATGGTGAAAAGATTGTGCGACAGAACGCCGATCGACAGGCCAATAGAGGCGACGATGACTTCGGTCGAGCCGCGCGCGTTCATGCCGCAACCGACGGCGATGCCTTCCTTGCGGCTCATGCCGGCAAGCTCGGCGCCGATGAAGGCGCCGGCGAATTTGCCGAAGCTGGCGATCAGCACCAAAGCGGCCGTGAGTAGCGCAAGCTCGTGGTCGACAAGCACGGTGAGATCCGCCGAAAGGCCGGCGACGCCGAAGAAAACCGGCATGAACAGCGCCATGATGACGCCGCGCAATTGCCCTTCGATATGACGCGACAGGATCGGCGATTCCCCAACCAGTATGCCGGCGACGAAGGCGCCGAGCACGGTGTGGACGCCGATCAGATCGGTGATCAGCGCCATTGCGCCCATGATGGCGAGAATGACGGTGACGACGGCGTATTCGCTGCGGAACGTATCGTTGGTCCAGCGGATGGCGTCGAAGACGATGCGGCGGCCAATCGTGAAGGAAAACCCCATGAAGGCGGCGACGCCGACAATGGTGAAGGCAAGGCTGCCGAGCTCGATGCGCCCCTTGGTGGCGATGCCGATGGTGATGGCGATGATCACCCAGCCGATCGTGTCCTCGATGATGGCCGACGAGACGATGGTCTGACCGAGATCGCGGCGCATGAAGTTCATCTCGCGCACCACCATGGCGACGATCTTGACCGAGGAGATCGACAGCGCCGTGCCGAGGAAGAGACCGGCGACAATGCGCTCGGTTCCGTCGGCCAGCAGCGAGGCCGGCATGAACTGCGCGGCGGTGAAGCCGAGCGCGAAAGGCACGGTGACGCCCGCGGCGGAGATGGAAAAGCACGCACGGCCGACCCTGCGCACCAGCCGCAGATCCGTCTCCATCCCGGTGAGCAACAGAAGCATCAACACGCCGAGCTGGGCGATGGCGCTGATCATGCTCTTTTGGGTGGCGTCGCCTGAAAAGATCACGCGTTCTGCTTCCGGCAATAGCCAGCCGAGCAGCGATGGCCCGAGCAGGATGCCGCCGATGAGCTGACCCATCACCGCCGGCTGGCCGAGACGCTCCAGCAACTCGCCGATGCCGCGGCCGACGAGAAGCAGAAGGAGGATTTCGAGAACGAAAATGCCCTCGCTGGACATGCCGGTCTTTTCGGCTGCCAACGATGCGGCCGGCATGAATGCGAAAGCTGCCGCGGCAAGCGCGACCGACCGGCGCAGGTTGACCACGAAGGACATGCACCCCCTCATTGTGCCCGGTATAACGTTTTGAGGGCGAGATCGGTTGCACGCCACGCTCCCTTGGCGCGCCGCAGGTTCCTCCTTACCTGAATCGCATAACGGGCCTATCTGACTGCGGATAAACCGCCGAGACCCGGGCCGGCGACGGAACATTTTCAACCGATTGCGCGTTGCGCGGATGGGGATGACCGGCGTCGTTTCGGCCGGCCATGGCGTTGGGAGGCGCGTGGCAAGGGATGTCCCAGGTCAAGACCGTGAAAACCGACGAAGCGGCTGCAGCGCCGCGGGCCTCTGATGCGTTCGCGCTGAAGCTCACCTCATCGGAATTCGTGGCCACCATGTCGCATTTCCACCGCGCCGAAATAGCCCGCATGGCCGGCTGGCGCGACCGGCTGGACCGTACCAGCAACTGGGCGATTACTGTCGTCGCCGCCATGCTCTCAGTCTCACTCTCGACGCCCAGCGCCCATCACGGGGTGCTGCTCTTTGCCATGCTGCTGACCACGCTGCTGCTATGGATCGAGGCGCGGCGCTATCGTTTCTTCGACGTCTACCGGGCCAGGGTGCGCCAGTTCGAGCGCTATTATTTCGCGCAGATCTTCTCGCCGCAGCCCGACTACGCCTCCAACTGGCTGGCCATCGTCGGCGAAGGCCTGCGTTCGCCGCGCTTCCTGATCTCGCAACGCGCGGCGTTGGTGCGCCGGCTGCGCCGCAACTACATTTTCATGTACACGATCCTGATGCTGGCGTGGGTGCTGAAGATCACGACGCCCAGTCTGCAGCGCGAAGGGTCGCCGATAGGCTTGGGCGCGTCATTTCTCGACGCCGCGCGCGTGGCGCAGCTCGGCCCGGTTCCAGGCATCTATGTCGTGTGCATGGTCGGGCTGTTCTATGTCGGCCTACTCGCAGCCGCTTTCCTCATCTCACGCGACGAGGGCGAGCTTTCGCATGGCACCGTGCATGTCTGAGAGCGGCCTCGAAAAGCGCAATCTGCCGCGGTGATCTTCAGCAGACATTGTCGACCATCAGAGCGGTCGCTTCCGACCGGCTTGCGGCTTCCTCAACCGGAAGCCGTGCGCGATGGCGCTTGTAGGCGGTGAGCGCGATGACCAGCACGCAGCATACGGCGTTCAGCCAGTTGATCGCCGCCAGAGCGGGATCGTTCAGATTGATGTGGGCGTAGAGTCCCGTCGTGGCGTTGGCGCCTGTCCACAACAGCCAGGTCGCGTAGGAAATCGCCGACGCCCCGTGCCTGTCCCGGGCCACCCGCATGATCTGCGGCAGGTAGGACACCACCCGCAAGCCATTGAAAATAGTGAAAAGATAAAAAGACAGATCAGCAAGTGTCATCCGAAACCCCTGTCATGGCCGACGTCCCATAGCGTTCCTTGCAGTGGCGGCATGTGAGCCCGTTCACATGCCGGTTTCGATTTTCCTGTTGCGGCCCGGCATCCGGACTCTTTCGCCATGGGGGGGTTCGCCGTGAGCCAGCCCGACGAGGTCGACATGAACCAGATCTTGTTTCGGCCGACGGCGCGGGAGTACTAAACAGATCTCGTGCTTGGGCAAAGTTCGGGTTGACCGCTGCCAAGCGCGCGGCGACTATCCCTGCAACGTGCAGGAGGACATGAGAATGGACGAACCCGATCGCTGGCGGCACATGGCGAGCGCCCCCAAGGACGGCAGCCGCATCCTGGTCACGGTCAGGCCATCGGAACAGGGGCCGGCCGAGGTCGACCTCGCTTACTGGTCGCGCGCCGACCAGTTCGGCACGGAGGGCTGGCGCTCTTCCGATTCGTCGCCAGGACGGGTGATCGAATACCCCGAACCGGAGTTGAAATGCTGGATGCCGCTGCCGACGGCCAATCTGAGCCGGGCTTCAATGCCAAGTCCGTGGCAAGGCGAAGACGTCCCGCTGCTCGACGGCTCCGGGATATGATCTCGGCGGGATGACCGTAGGAAATACGCTGCCGGCCCAATACTTGACGGCCTTACTTCGGCCGACGCACCGATCGCCCCATGCCGCCGGGGCCGCTGCCGCAAAAGAAGCGGTCGCCGCCGTCGGATTCGAGCCCGGAAACGCCCACCCCCGCCGGCATGTCGAGCCGTTCCAGCACCTTGCCAGTTTGCGGATCGACGCGCCGGACATCGCTCTGGTCGCCTTCCCAGGTGCCGTGCCAGAGCTCGCCATCGACCCAGGTCACTCCGGTGACGAAGCGGTTTGAGTCGATGGTGCGCAGGATTTTCCCGGTCTCGGGATCGATCTGGTGGATCTTGCGCTCCCGGTTTTGCCCCACCCAGAGCGTGCCCTCGGCCCAGGTCATGCCGGAATCGCGGCCGCCGCCGGGCGCCGGGATGGTGGAGAGCACCTTGCCGGTATCCGGGTCGATCTTCTGGATGCGGTCCCCGGCGAGCTGAAACAGATGTCGGCCGTCATAGGCGGTGCCGGCATGGGCGGCGACATCGATCGAGCGCAGCGTCTCACCGCTTGCCGGATCGAAGGCGGTCAGCCGCTCGCCCGTCGCAAACCAGACATTCTGTCCGTCGAAGCTCACGCCGTGCACGGTGTCGACATCAGGAAAGGGCCCGTATTCGCGCAGGATTTCCGCTGCTGAATGTTTCATGTCCTGGTCCTCGATCATGGTCACCTTTCCTAGCCGTTCGGCAGCGGCGACGGGAGTAACAAGGTGGTCGTGAAACCAGCGACCGGTGGCGTCATCCAGCGCCGCGCCCGGCCGTGGCCGAAGGACTGCACCTTGCCGGTCTCGGCCAACTGCTCGAGCGCCCGCTGTACGCTGCGCTGTCCGGCGCCCAGCGCCAGCGCCAACGCCGAGCTGGCCCAGGATTCACCATCGGCCAGGAAGGCCAGCACCGCGGCGTGCCGCTCCTCGATCGGCCGCGCCAGCACCGCCACGGAGCCTGCTTCGCGCGGCTTCAGCGCAAAGCCCTGGCTGGTCGCGCCGATGCCCGCCAGCGGCCGCAATTCGGCGCGCAGCCGGCCGATCTCGACCCGCAGCCTGGCGCGATGCGATTCATCGGCATGCCGGCCGCCAAAGGCGCGGGCAATCAGCGTCGCCCTCGGCACATCCGCCGGCCAGGCTTCGGCAAGCGCGCGCGCCAGCGCAAACAGCACCGGCCGCGTTGCCAGCGAGATCGTTGATTCCTGCTTGTGCACGATATAGCGGAACGTATCGACGACCAGCGCGCGCGACGCCTGCAGCGCCTCGACCTCTTCGAGCAACAGCGGATGCTCCTCGCCGCCTGCGATCAGCGCGCCGCCGGCGTCTCCAGCGCCAGGAAGGCGCTGTCGACCTCCGCCATGAGACCCGGAATGCCGGCCCGGCGGGCGGCATGGCGCGCCCACTCAAGGGCTGCGCGCGCGGCCTTCGTCTTCAGGCGCCGCATGGCGATGCCGGCAACCGCGAGTTCATGCGCGGCGCGTGAGGCCGGCGGAAGCGGCGACGGATCGAGCCCAGCCAGCACGTCTTCAGCTTCGTCGAGGCGGCCGATCAGCAGCAGGCGGCGCACTTTGAGATGCCCGGCATGCGCCGCGTTCAGCCGGTCGCCATGCTTTTCCAATGTCGACCGCGCCGCGTCGAGCGCCTTGGACGGCCAGCTGAGATCACGCGAAACAAGCGCGATCTCGGCTTCGGCGACAACGCACTTGGCGCGCGCCACCGCCTCCTTTGGACCGAAGGCACGGCCGGCCCTACGCAACAGTACTTTGGCGCGATGGAAATCGCCGAGCTGCGCCATGGCAATGCCGCGCAACGCCAGCGCCGGGGCATCCTCGCGCAAGGCGACGCGGTCGAGTGCCGCCAGCGGGTTGCCCGCCGCCAGCGCCAGCCCTGCCGCGGTGATCAGCGAGTCCATGCAAATCCCGTCACATTTGTAACTCCCACCGCTCCCCTTACCGGCCCTAACTTAAGTCACCACCGCCAAGCAGCAAGCCGCGGACGGCGACCTAGCCATCTGGACTGGTTGAAGACGCCCAGGCCTGCGTTGACGGCAATATTCGCATTCGCTAGCCTGAGCATCTCAGACAGTCGCGTTAAGCTTCTCAATAAGGAAAAACCGACCATGCCTGCTTCCGAGGACTTCGAGCCCACCGTGCGGCCTCGCCACCCCTGCTGCGGTGGCCCGCCTGCAAATGCCGTCACATTTGTAACTCCGCCCTCGCCGCCTCGCGGCCCTAGCCTGCCTTACGATCAACAGGCAACGACAAGCCACAACGGCTCAACAACTGGCAAAGGAAACAAGCAATGACCAAGCACGTGGCAATGAAGACCCCACCGGTCGTTTCAAGGCAGGAATGGGAAGCCGAGCGCGAAAAGATGCTGGTGAAGGAAAAGGCAACGATGCGCGCCAGGGACGCGCTGTCGGCCGAGCGCCGGCGCATGCCATGGATGGAAGTAGACAAGGCCTATGTGTTTGAGGGTCCCAACGGCAAAGCGAGCCTGCTCGATTTGTTCGAGGGCCGGCGGCAGTTGATCGTCTACCGCGCCTTCTACGAACCCGGCGTCCACGGCTGGCCCGAACATGCCTGCCGCGGCTGTTCGCTCGGCGCCGACCAGGTCGGCCATCTCGCCCATCTGAACGCCCGCAACACCACGCTTGCCTATGCCTCCCGCGCGCCGCAGGCCGACATTGCCAGCTTGAAGCAGCGGATGGGTTGGGAGATGCCCTGGTACACAATCACCGACAGTTTCGACAAGGATTTCGGCGTCGACGAATGGCACGGCCACAACGTGTTCATCCAGGACGGCAAGAAAGTGTATCGCACCTACTTCATCAACAACCGCGGCGACGAGCAGATGGGCACGGTCTGGAGCTACCTCGACGCAACGCCGCTCGGCCGCCAGGAAATCTGGGAGGATTCGCCCGAAGGCTATCCGCAGACCGAGCTCTACAGCTGGTGGAACTGGCACGACAATTACGACGCCGCACCCGACAAGACGTGGGAGGAAGTGTCGGCGGCCGGCGAAGCCGCGTTCCGCAACAAGGACGGCAAGTAAGGACCTGGAGCGGCGCCCATCCAGCTTGGTTTCCTGTGCCTCACGGGACAGGAAACCCGGGCATTGATCATCAAGGGATTACGACCATGAGCGATATCGGCACAGGCACCGGCAGTGAGGTCCCTCAACGCTCCGATGCAGTTTCTCTCCGCACCGCCGACTGGCTGTGCCTCGCCGCGGCCCCTGTTTTCGCCGTGATGGCGCTGCTTACCTGCATTCACGCTGGCGACGGCGTCATGTCGTGCCTGGGGGCCGATGCCTCCCCGCTCACCGGCATGCCGGTGATGTATCTCTTGATGAGCGCCGTCCATCTGGCGCCCTGGCTGCGCGTGATTTCCGGCCGGCCCGTCCGGCGATAGGCTGGACCGCCGCCGCCATGGTAACGCTCGTTACGTCGGAGAGAGACAATGAAGCTGGTCAGGCTGAGAGCGCCGGGCGGGTTGGACAAGCTCGACCTGGTCGAGGAGGATCAGCCCCGGCCTGGGCCGGGCGAAATGCTGGTCAGGATTCGCGCCTGCGCGCTAAACATGCGCGACGATTTCGCCGTACAAGGCAAGGTGCCGCTCGCCGAAGGCCGCGTGCCGCTGTCGGATGGCGCCGGCGAGGTGATCGCGATCGGTGACGGCGTCGACACGTTCAAGCCGGGCGACAGCGTCGTCAGTGTTTTCTACCCCTGGTGGCTGGCCGGCGACATGAGATCCGATACAAGCCGCGACATTCCCGGAGACAGTTTCGACGGCTTCGCCAGCGAGTATGTGTGCATGCCGGCGCAGGCCTTCACCAAGGCGCCGGCGGGCTATACGCATCTCGAGGCGGCAACGCTGACCTGCACGGGCGTCACCGCCTGGCGCGGGCTGGTGACATGCGGCAAGGTAAAGCCCGGCGACACGGTGCTGATCCTTGGCACCGGCAGCGTGTCATTGTTTGCGCTGCAATTTGCCAAGGCCGCCGGCGCAAGGGTCATCGCCACCTCGTCCGATGAAGGGAAGCTGGAGAAGCTCAGACGACTCGGGGCCGACAGCGTCATCAACTACAAGGCGGTGCCGCAGTGGGGCGGCAGGGCCAGGGAACTGACGGACGGACGCGGCGTCGATCATGTGATCGAGGTCGGCGGACCGGCGACGCTGGCGCAGTCGATAGCGGCCTGCCGGACAGGCGGGCATATCGCACTCATCGGCGTCCTGACCGGCTTTGCAGCAGAAGTTTCATCCCGGCGCTGTTTTTAAACCAGATCCGCATCAGCGGAATTTCCATCGGCAGCAAAGCCGACCAGCAGGACATGATCCGTGCGATAGAGGTCAACCGCCTGAAGCCTGTCATCGACAGCAGCTTTCCACTGCAGGATATCGCCGCCGCCTTCAGGCACTCCGAAGCGCAAAGGCATTTCGGCAAGGTCTGCCTCGAGCTTTAGATCCTGCGATCGGCATTCCTACCCAGCGGCCGGCGCCAGCGTCCCGCTTGCCATCAGGCCCCAGAGCTGATCGGCAGTCAGCTGTTTGGCCGAGCCGTCGTAAGCCACCCGGCCGAGGCTGAGCACGACGATCCTGTCGGCCAGCGCCCTGACCGTCGACAGGTCGTGCGTGACGAGGATGACGCCGGTGCCGCTGGCGGCGATCGAACGGATCAGCTTGACGACCTGCGCGGTCTGCTTGACGCCGAGCGCGGCGGTAGGCTCGTCGAGGCAGATCAGCTTGACGTGATCGGCAAGCGCGCGGGCAATGGCGATGGACTGCCGCTGGCCGCCCGACAGCGAGCGCACCAGAACGTTTTCGTCGCGAAGCGTGACGCCCAGCGCGGCAAGCCGGGCACGACACTGCTCGGCGGCCTTTCGGTCGTCGCGAACCGGGAAGACACCGAGCCAACGCCGCGTTTCCTCACGCCCGAGGATCATATTGTGGGCGACGCTGAGGTTCGGGCAGAGCGCCAAATCCTGATAGACGGTCTCCAGGCCGGCGCCGCGTGCATCCTGCGGGCTCCTGAAGGAAATCGGCTGGCCCTCGAGGGTCATCGCGCCGGCATCGGGCTGGATGGCGCCCGAAATAATCTTCACCAGCGTCGACTTGCCGGCGCCATTGTCGCCGAGCAGACAGACGATCTCGCCTTTGCCGACCGTGAAACTCGCCTCTTCCAATGCCGTCAGCGCGCCGTAGGATTTGCGGGCGCCGGCAATCGAGAATGCCGGACCTTGCGGGGCTTCTGCATTGCCCGCCGTCACGGCAGGGCCGGCCGAGGCAACGGCACCATTGTCCGCCACCGTGAAGTTGGTCGCGGCGGCCCGAGCGCGCCGGCCGCGAAAACCGATCGCAGCCTGGTCGGCCACCAACGCCAGCAACAGCATGCTTCCCACCGAAATGGATTGCCACCATGATTGCAGGCCGACGAAGATCAATCCTGCATTTAGGATGCCGATGGTGGCAACACCGATGGCGATGCCGAGCGGCCTGCCGGAGCCGCCGGAAAACGCAACGCCGCCGAGAATTGCAGCGGTGAGCACGTCGAGCTCGAAGCGAACGCCGATGGTCGGCGTGATGCTGCCGAGACGGCCGGCGATCAGCACCGAGACCAGGCCGATCAGCAAGCCATTGGCGGCGTAGAGGCCAACCACCGTGCGCCCCACAGGAATGCCGCAGAGTTCGGCCGCGCGCGGGTCGCCGCCTATGGCGTAGAGCCTCAAGCCGGTGACCGTGCTGGTCAAGACAAAGGCTCCGATCACAAAGACCAGCGCGGCGATGATCACGGTGTACTGGATGCCGAAGATCTTGCCCCGCCCCAATTCGAGCAGAGCCTCGGGAAAACCATAGACCGCGGTGCTGGAGACGACGAAGGCAAGGCCGCCATAGAGCGCCAGCATCGCCAGCGTGACGATCAACGGCGAGATGCTCAGCCTGCGCACCAGCAGACCGTTGAGCAGACCGAGCAAAAGGCCCAGACCCAGGCCGACGCAGATTGCCAGCAGCGCGCTCTGCGTCGCCACCGCAACCTTGGCAGTGATGATGCCGATCAAGGCGACCATGCTGCCGATGGAGAGGTCGACATAGCCGGCGATCAGCAGCGCGGAGGTGCCGAGCACGGCGATCAGGATCGAGGTCGAGTTGACGCCGATGACGACGAAATTGTCGAGGCTGAAGAACGATTTGTTCAACAGCGAGAAGGCGATGATCAAGCCCAGCGCGACCAGCGCCAGCCCGATGCGGCCAGACGCTTCGCCCGGCGCCTTGACGCCCGGCAGCAAGGATGAAAACCGGCCCGTTTGCAGCGGTGTCGTCCCCGTTCGAAGGCTGTCTGTGCTCATGCTTGCCTCTGACTGAAGCGGGCGGTTTCAGGTCAGGCTGACCCGCCCGTATCGCGCGGGAAAAACAGGCGCTACTTTGCCTCGGATGACCAGGGGAAATTCACATACTGGTCGCGCGTATCGTAGCAAATGTTGCCGTACATCCTGAGATAGATGTCGCGGCGCTTCGGGTCCTTGTAGACCGCGGCCGGGTCGGCGACGTCGGCCTCGTACTGGGCCATGTAGTCGCTGGTCAGCGCCACTGGCAGGATATCCATCGCCTGCGGGATGCTCTTGCCCTCCAGCCAGTCGGCCGCGTGCTGGCCCATGGCATAAGCGAAGACCGGCGACGCCAGGCTGATGCTTGCCTTGTAGGGACCGCCGCCTTTCTTGATCGCGGCGACCGCCTCCGGCTCGCCGTCGATGCCGCCAAGGAACTGGTCCGGCCGCGCCTTGCCCGCCGCTTCCAGCGCAGCCAGCGCGCCGAGCACGACGGTGTCGGCGCCGAGCACGACATCGACGTCGGGATGGGCCTGGAGAATGGTGCTCATCGTGGCAAAGCCGCCTTCCTTGTTGACGGGATTGGGCGAGATGTCGGCGACAATGGTGACGCCTGGCATGGCCTTGAAGATGTCGCGCATGGCGGCAAAGCGCGGCGCCAGGAATTCCATGCTGTCATGCGACAGGATGACGACATTGGCCTTGCCACCGAGCTTGTCCTTTATGTAGGCCGCGGCCGCTTCGGCCAGCACCTTGCCAGTCTCATATTGCGGCGCGTTGAGCAGCGACGTCGCGGGCGGCGGCACGATGGTGCCGACATAGGCGCCCGACCAAATAAGCTCCTGCAGGCTGCGGCTCATCGAGGCCGGGTCCACGGGGGCTGCGACCAGACCGCCGACCTTGGAGGCGAGAAACAATTGCACCTGCTCGACCCCCTTGGCGGCGTCATTGTTGGCAAGCGCGCGGCGATATTCCAGGCCGCGATCCTTGGCGGCGGCGGCCAGGCCGCGATCGACACCCTGCATGAATTCACGCTCGTTGTCCTGCGCGAAGGCCAGCACCTTGTTCAGGCCGGGCGGTGGGCTGCAGGCCGGCGCCTTCGGGTCGAACGGCGCAAATACCGCCGGCTTTGTGAGCCCGGCCGGACCGTCCTGCGCGCTTGCCAGGACGGTACCGCCCGCGAGCACACCGGCAACGCCGAGCAGCGTCGCCAGCATCATGTTCCTGTCAGATCGCATTTCACTTCCTCCCTGTCGTTGATTGTTGCCGCGCATCCGAATGCCTCGCGGTCGCTACTCTTCCCAGTCTCACCAGATACCCACCTTCCCGCTCGCAAGTCAAAACTTTTTCCAGTGGAATTATTTAATCAGAGATGGTCGGGTGGCTCGCCCACGCGATCACGCCTTGCCGATCAGCGACTGGACGGCTTTGGCCAATTCCGTGCCGAGCACGCGATGCGCGTCGCTGTCGAGGTGAATGCCGTCTACCGCGCTCGATTCGACGACGTCGCCGGCGTTGAAGAACGCGGCGCCGGCGCGCCGGGCCGCATCGCGGAACAGGCCGGCAAAGTGCATCGACTTTGCGGCGCCGCCCAGGAACATCTGGCCGAACCAGTCGACCTCCAGCATCTGCGGCGGCGCAACAATCAGGACCGCGGGCGCCACGCCCGCAGGGCCAGCTTCGCTGCGCAGGACAATTCTGGCCAAAATCTCAACGGAATCAGCGACGTCGTTCGGCGTTACCGAGAACCTATGCTTGAGATCGTTGGTGCCGAGCATCAGGATGACGAGGTCGAGCGGCATATGCGTTTCCAGGCACACCGGGAGCGATTTGAGCCCGTTCTTGTGGAGACCTTCGATCGGATCGTCGTGCACGGTGGTGCGCCCGCCCTGCCCTTCTTCGATCACATCCCATCCGCTGCCGAGCTGGCGGCGCATGATGCCCGGCCAGCGCCGGTCGGGCGTGAAGCGGCGCCGTCCGACGCGGGCCAGGGTGGGAATGGCGCCATAGGTATTGGAATCGCCAAAGCACATGATTGTCCGGGTCTGCGTCACGGCATTGCTCCTCCAGGCTTGCATACTTTGAACGACAGCAGGCCGGCCGGCGTCAACTACATTTTTCCATCGGGTGGATTTAAGTGTTGCCTTGCCGTGCCCGCATTGCTACGTCAGCGCTTTGATCGGCTCGCCTTGCGGCCAACCTCCTTGCGCAGGGGAAAGCGTGACCGGCACCAGCTTCTTCAGTCTCGAAAAGATCGCCGAAGGCCGCAGCGGCGGAACCACGCAGGCCGAGAGCCGCGTCTACAACGAACGCCTGATCGTCTCGCTGATCCGCCGGCACGGCCAGCTGGCAAAGACCGATTTGACGCGGCTGACCGGGCTGGCCGCGCAAACTATCACCACCATCGTCAACCGCGCCGCCGACAACAAGCTGCTGCTGCGCCTGGAGCCTTTGCGCGGACGGCTGGGGCAACCCTCGATTCCCTTTGCGTTGAACCCGAAAGCCGCCTATGCCTTCGGCCTCAAGGTCGATCATCGCAGCGCCGATGTCGCGCTGGTCAATTTCGTCGGCGACGTGATCGCGTTCGAACGCACGCTGTTCGACTATCCGACGCCCGTCGAGGTGATGAAATTCGCCAGGGGCGCCATCGCGCGCATGTGCCGCAAGCACAAATCGATAGAGAAAGACCGCATCGCGGGTCTTGGCATCGCCTCGCCATTCCATCAGTGGAACCTGAGCGAAGAGGGCGCGGTGCCGGCGAGCAGGCTGGATGCCTGGAAGGAAATCGATATTCGCGCCGAACTGGACCGGGCGTTCGACTGGCCGGTGTTCCTCTACAATGACGCCACGGTGTCGGCCGCGGCCGAACTGATGTTTGGCGCCGGCGGATCCCGCGCCGACTTTCTCTACGCCTATGTCGGGCACTTCATCGGCGGCGGCCTGGTGCTCGATCATCACTTGTTCCCCGGCCGCAACAAGCTGGCCGGGGCGCTGGGCGACATGTCGGTGCCCGCGCCGGGGCGCAAGGGCGACCGGATGACGCCGTTGCTGCGCGTCGCTTCGCTGCATTCGCTGGCCGGCAAGCTCAACGTCCAGGACAATGGGGGCGAGGACGCCGGCCGCATCTGGTCGTCGCCCGACGATTGGGGCGACCTTGGAGAGCCGCTCACCGCGTGGATCGATGAGGTTTCGGACGGGCTTGCCTATGCCGCCCGCAGTGCCGTTGCCTTGCTCGACATCGACAATGTGGTGATCGACGGCGCCATACCGAATGGCGTGCGCAAGGAGATCGCCAAGGCCATGCGCAGAAAGCTGGCACGGATCCTTGTCGATCGCCCCGAGCCGTTCTCCGTCATCGAGGGGACGTTTGGCCATCTCGGCCCCGTTATCGGCGGCGCCAGCATTCCGTTGCTGGTGAAATATTCGAACGACAAGGAATTGCTCTTCAAGGAATAGGCGCGCAGCCGCCGGCACCAGGCATTTCCCCAAAACAGCGAACTGTGAGACTTGTCACATACCTGCTCGTGAAGCGCGTGCTACTTGCACTCTGCGGTCGGTCGACGCCGAAAGAAATCGCCTGCCATGGTCTGGCGGTGACGGGCCTTTCACTTTATGCTGTGGCAGGTTGCATACTCTCAACGGACCTTGATGCCGCAAGCGGTGTTCTCGTCGGCGTCAGGCCGCGACCAGGAGTTTTGTCATGCTCCGACTTTGCGGATTCATCGCGGCCTTCATCCTTGCCGGCCTCACAAGCTTTGAGGCCTGCGCCGATCGAAGGGTCGCGCTCGTCATCGGCAATTCCGATTATCGCGACATTCCGGCGCTGAAGAACCCGGCCAAGGATGCCCAGGACGTATCAGCCACGTTCCGGCTGGCGGGCTTCGAGGTTTTCGTCGCCGAGAATCTCACCAAGCAGCAGTTCGAAGGCCAGTTCCGGGACTATCTGGCCGCCGCCGACGGCGCCGATCTCGCCGTCGTCTACTATTCCGGGCACGGCTTTCAGATCGGCGGCGAGAATTTCCTGATACCGGTCGACGCCTCGTTGAAGAAGGCGGCCGATATCGAGGTCCAGGCCATCAAGCTCAACGACGTGCTGGAGCAGCTGCGCTCGAAGTCGAAGATCCAGGTGATCATCCTCGATGCCTGCCGCAACAATCCCTTCCCGCGCAACAATTACTGGCTGCGCGACCAGCTTGTCACCGCCGGCAATACCGGGCTGGCGCAGGTGCGAAGCTCGCTCAACACGCTGATTGCCTTCGCCACCGAACCAGGTGCGGTCGCCTATGACGGCAGCGGCGACCTGAGCCCGTTTTCATCGGCGTTTTCGCGGCGCGCGCTGGCGCCGAACCAGGAGATCCGCACGGTCATGTCAGCGGTGCGCCGCGATGTCGTGCAGGCCACCAACGGCATGCAGGTGCCCTGGGAAAATTCGTCGCTGATCGATGACGTGGTGCTGGTGCGCCGAAACAACCGGCCTTCGCTGCCGCCAGTGCTGGAGAAGGTAGTGCTGTCGGGGGTCGGTCCTGTCGCTCTCGGCCTGCCGGAGCCGGTCGATGTCGATGGCGGCGCTATCAGCGTCAGCATCGAACGTCCGCCAGCAATGGGCCGTCTGGTGCTGGACGGCAAAGACGTCGCGGTGGGCGAACCGATCGCCGGCAAGGACCTGCCGCGCCTGCAAATGGATGTCCCCAAAGGGGCCGCCACGCAGGACGAGGTGGATATGCTGGCCTATGCCACGCATGACAATTGGGGCGGCGGGAGCCAGGGCATACTCGTGTTCCGCGTCAAGAGCGGCGAAGGTGCGGCGGGTCAGCAGATCATGGCTTCGCTCGAGGCAGAGCAGAAGCAGCAGGTGCTGGATCGCGGCATCCACATCACCGGCGCTGCCGAAGCGATCGAGAACCGCAAGCTTGATATTCCCGTCGGCGTCGGCCCGGTCGCGCTCAATCTGGATTTCCCCACCGACGATCCGGCGGTCAGCCTGAAGGTCTCGGGGTATCCGGCAACGGGAACGCTGTCGTTGCCTGATCGAACCTTGTCGCCGCAATCCAGCCTTCTGGCCGGTGAAGTCGACCATCTCCGTTACGAGCCGCAGATCGGCGCCGGCGCGCCGGTCGAGGTCGGCTTCGAAATCCGCGCCGACAGCAGCTCGGCCAAGCCCGCGACGATGAAGCTGTCGCCGACGGTCGATGCTTGCGATACCGCCGCCGGCGAGCCTCTCGACCTGCAAGGTGTGGTGCCCGGCCTGCTGCCGAACGAGATCGGCGCCGGTGCGGTGGCGGCCTGCGAGGCCGCGGTGAAAACCTATCCCGATGTCGCCCGCTTCCGCTACGAACTCGGCCGCGCACTGCTTGCGGCCGGCAAGGTCGGCGAGGCCAGGACAGCCATCGAGAACGCCGCCAAGAAAGGCCATGTGCGCGCCGTCTTCGAACTCGGCTATCTCTACGCAACTGGCGTTGGAACAGGCGTCGATCACACGCAAGCCAACGCCCTCTACAAGGCAGCGGCCGACAAGGGCGATCCCTACGGGATGATGGCGTGGGGCCGCGCTCTGTTCAACGGCTACGGCGTCAAGCCCGATACCGGTCAGGGCTTGGACCTGCTGCTCAAGGCAGCGGCGATGGGCCACACCTATGCCATGAATGAACTCGCCTCGATCTTCACCCAGGGCCGCAACGGCGTGACAGCCGATGCAGCCCGCGCCGTTGCCTTCCTGGAGGCCGGCGTGCAGCGGCAGGACATGTATTCGATGAACCTGCTCGGCCGCAATTACCTCAACGGGCAAGGCGTCGAGAAGGACCCGAAGACGGCGCAGGCGCTGTTCCAGCAGGCCACCGATCTCGGCCAGCCCTACGCGCCGGGCAGCCTCGCGCGCATGTACAGGGATGGCGCCGGTGTGCGCCAGGACCCGGCGGAAGCGCAAAGGCTGTTCGAACTGGCGACCACGCGCGGCGATCCGTCGAGCGCCTATGACCGCGCGGCACTCGAAATGGCGAAAGGCGACAAGGCCGATCAGGCTGTCGCGGTGCGCTTCCTGGCATTCGCCGTCGCGCTCGATCTACGCAAGGAGCTTCCGGACGCCAAAAAGGGCCTGGCGCAGTTCGGGACGAAGCCGAAAACGGCAGCTTTGGACGCGCTGCGTCAAGAGCTCAAGTCGAAGATCCCCCCGTCCGGTTCGCTGGACACGCAACTGGTCAATGCGGCCCGGGGGGTCTGGGAAGAAGCCAATCCGCGTCGGGATTTGTTCTGAACAAAGGAGGCCATGGTGGGCAAGGCATTCAAGCAGACATTCATCGGGCAGATATTCATCGGGACAATTTTATCCGGGGTTCTGGCCGGGCTCATGGGCTGCACCTCGGTGTCGCCGATGTTTGAGCCGGCGCCACCGGTGAAGCATCGCAAAGTGGTTCGCATGACGCCTCAGCCAAAGGTGGTCAGATACAAGAAGGCGGCCGCCCGCAAAGTGGTGACGCCGGCCGAGGAGACACCGCAAAAGCCACCGGTGATTCCCGCCCTCGGTGGCAGCGGCGGCGCTGGCGGAGGCACGGGCAGTGGCGGCAACAGTTGGTGACGCTACTATCGTCAATCAAGGGGCGACGCCCGCCCAGCGGCCCAGCGCGTCTTGCCGGCGCTTGAGGTTCCGCCGGTCGCAGGAGCCGAAAGTCGTCAGGTACGAGGTGGCGCGTCTGTCCTCCCTAACCGGCACGAAGGGGTAGCCGGCTCCGGGTTCTTGTCAGAACCGGCAGTTTTTTTCCAGGTTTTTTGGCTTGAAGCGTCAAACGCCGCGAAATGTTCCTGCAGCGCCTGATCGACGGCGGCTCTGGTTGTAGCCACCGCATCGGGTTGGAGATGATTGCCTGGGCCGAGGTGGCGGGACCGTCCCTCACCTCGCCTTGGCAGCCCCGAACCGCAACCCGTCCATCAGCAGTTTGACCAGCCGGCGCGAGCGGTCGCGCCATTCCTTGGTGTCGGGCGCTGAATAGATGCCGCCGAGTGCATGCAGCACATCGGAGGCGTCGACGTCGCTGCGGATCGAGCCTTCCGCCACTGCCGCCTCGACCAGTTGCCGCAAGGCCAGCGACACCCGGCCCGACATGTCGGAGAACACGGCGGAATTGGTGTTGAACAGGATGCGCAGGCTGGCCGCAAGGCCGCGCTTGGTGGCGATGTAGTCGACGAAGCGCTGCATCCATTGCTCCAGCGCCACATCGGCCGAATGGTGGCTGGCGAGATCATCGGCCGCCGCGCAGAGCGCCTCGACTTCACGCCGATAGACCACCTCGACCAGATGCTCGCGGGTTGGAAAATGCCGGTAGAGCGTGCCGATGCCGACGCCCGCCTGGCGCGCGATCTCCTCCAGCGAGGCATCGACGCCGTGCTCGGCAAAGGCCGCTGCCGCAACCTCGACCAGCCGGTCGCGGTTGCGCTGCGCATCGGCGCGCAGCGGCCTTGGCGCTGCGGCTTCGCGCCTCTCGTCGGCAATTGCTTGCGACTGCTCGGTCAATTTTTTTCTCCACTGTCGAAATATGGGGGCTTGAACCCAAAGGGGTAAGCCCCCAACTGAATAAACGGAGGCGCCTCCGTTTTAGTGGAGCAGTCTTATCATATAATCAGGGGAGCCGGTATGTCACGTGTTGAGATTGTGAAGACTGAAGCGTCCCCTGCCGGCTGGAGAGTCGGGGCGGCAGAGCTGCCAATCTTCCCCCTCGTGGGGGAGATGTCCGGCAGGACAGAGGGGGGCGCTGTCCCGCCAGCCTATCAAGGCCTGACCAACACCCGCTTGGAAAAGGTCTATTTCGACGCATGTAAATCGGGAACGTCGCATTCCTTCGCGCCCCCCTCTGCCCTGCCGGGCATCTCCCCCACAAGGGGGGAGATTAGGCGCACCGTCGCCTCTTCCCTTGTCCTCTCCCACTCGGACGCCATCTCAATCCCCTAGCGTCAAGCAACTGGAGCCAGACGCCTCATGACCGACCAAACCAAATCCACCACTATCCCAATCCGTCTCACCATCAACGGACACAGTCACGAACTGCAGGTCGAGCCGCGCGTCACGCTGCTCGATGCATTGCGTGATCGCCTCGACCTGACCGGCACCAAGAAGGGTTGCGACCAGGGCCAGTGCGGCGCCTGCACGGTGCATGTCGACGGCCAGCGCGTGCTGTCCTGCCTGACGCTTGCAGCACAGGTCGAAGGCCGCGAGATCACCACCATCGAAGGATTGGCCGGCGATGACGGCACGCTCAACGCGGTTCAGGCTGCTTTCCTCGACCAGGATGCTTTCCAGTGCGGCTACTGCACGCCGGGACAGATCATGTCGGCGGTCGCCTGCATCCGCGAGGGCCATGCCGGCTCGGATGACGAGATCCGCGAATACATGGCGGGCAATCTGTGCCGCTGCGGCGCCTATCCGCACATCGTTGCCGCCGTGCGCCAGGCGGCACTGGAGGTCGCGTCATGAGGGATTTTTCCTACGTTCGCGCCCATAGCATCGACGCCGCACGCCAAGCTGCCGCCCTGCCCGGCGCCATGCTGCTTGCCGGCGGCACGACGCTGGTCGATCTCGCCAAATGCGGCGTTGCCGAACCCGACAGCCTTGTCGACATCACCCATCTCAAAGGGCTCGACGCCATCAAGGTCGACGCTGACAGTGCCATCATCGGCGCGCTGGCCAAGATGAGCCACGTCGCCGACCATGCCGAGATCAAGAGCCGCTTTCCCGCGGTCTCCGAAGCGCTGTGGCAGGCGGCTTCCGCGCAACTGCGCAACATGGCGACCATCGGCGGCAATCTGATGCAGCGCACGCGCTGCCCCTATTTCCGCGATCCCGCGAATTTTTCCGCCTGCAACAAGCGCTCGGCCGGCAGCGGCTGCTCGGCGATCGGCGGCGTCACCCGCGGCCATGCCGTGCTCGGCACCAGCGACGCCTGCATCGCCATGTATCCCGGCGATCTCGCCACCGCGCTGGTCGCCTTCGACGCCGTGGTTCATCTTGGCGAACGCCAGGTTGCCGTCGACGACTTCTTTCTCCTGCCCGGCGCCACGCCCGACAGGGAACATGCCATCCAACCGGGCGAGATGATCACCGCCATCAGCATACCGGCTTCCGGCACGGCCCGGCGTTCGACCTATCTCAAGATCCGCGACCGGCAGTCGTATGAGTTCGCGGCTGCAAGTGCCGCAGTCGGCATCGACTTCGAAGCCGATGGCCGCACCATTCGCGACCTGCGCGTCGCGCTGGGCGGCGTCGCGACGAAGCCGTGGCGGGCGCACGCCGTGGAAGCGGCGTTGACGGGCAAGGTGCTCAGCGAAGACAGGGTGCGGGCAGCCAGCTTGCTCGCCATGGAAGGGGCGATCGACCACGGCGCTAACCACTACAAGATCGAACTGGCGCCGCGCGTCGTTGCCCGCGCCATCCTCAACACGGGAGCCATGTCATGACCATTCACGACCCGAGGACACGGCACGGCGACGCTTCGGACGGCACTGCCGATCAGGTTGGCGGGCGGCTGTCGCGCGTCGACGGCCCGGCCAAGATTACCGGTGCGGCAAAATATGCCGTCGAGCAGCAGCTCGACGGGCTAACCTACGGCGTCCTGGTCGAAAGCACGATCGCATCAGGCAAGGTGCGCTCGATCGACACGTCAGCCGCCGAGGCGGCACCTGGTGTGCTCAAGGTGCTGACGCCGGACACCATCATGCCGCTGAAGACTGCATCGGACTGGTTCGGCACGCCGCCGCCGGACAAGCCCTACTGCCCGCTGGCGCGCGATATCACCTTTTCGGGCCAGCATGTCGCCGCGGTCATCGCGGAGACCTTCGAGCAGGCCGTTGCGGCAGCGGCGATGGTCAAGGTCAGCTATGACGAGACGCCGGCCATCGTCGACCTCAGCGACGCCAAGGCGGGCGACGGCATTCCGATCGCCGCCATGACCAAGGAATGGGGCGATGCGCAGGCCGCTTTCGCCGCTGCCCCGGTGCGCGTCTGCGGCGCCTATAACACGCCGCGCGAATACCAGGCGCCGATGGAGCCGCATGGCCTCATCGCCCGCTGGGAGGGCGACCGGCTGACCGTGTGGGAACCGAGCCAGTGGCTCGACGGTATGGCCCGCACCTATGCCGAATGGTTCGGCGTGCCGTTCGAAAATGTACGGCTGGTCTCGCCCTATATCGGTGGCGGCTTCGGCTCCAAGGCGCTGGCGCTCGGCCACGGCGCGGTAGCGGCTGCCGCAGCCAAGATGCTGGGACGGCCCGTGAGGGTGGTCATGACTCGGCCGCAGACTTTTACCGGCTATGGCGGCCGCGCCGCGACCCGCCAGACGGTGACGATCGGCGCCGACCGTGACGGAAAAATCCAGTCGATCGTGCATCGCGGCGTCAATGAAACGTCGATCGACGGCATGTGGGTCGAGCCGTTGGGCGTGGTCACCTCGATCATGTATGCGACGCCCAACTTCTCCTCGAAGCAGAATGTCGTGCGGGTGAATTCGGTGGTGCCCGGCGCCATGCGCGCGCCGGGCGAAAACCCTAGCGCCTTCGGCATCGAAAGCGCCATTGACGAGCTCGCCTACGAGGTCGGCATCGATCCGCTGGAGATCCGGCTGAGGAATTACGCCGAGCAGGATCCGCACGCAAAAAAGGCCTGGTCGACGCGGCAGTTGCGCGAGGCTTTCGCGGCTGGCGCCGAACGCTTCGGCTGGGCCCAGCGCACGTCCAAACCGCGTTCGATGCGCGACGGCAACCAGCTGATCGGCTGGGGCGTCGCCGCCGGCACCTACCCGGTGCGGCGCGCTTATGGCGAGGCCATCGTGCGTATCCTTGCCAACGGCTCGGTCGAGGTCGAAAGCTCCTCGATCGACATGGGCCAGGGCACCTACACGATCCTGGCGCAGACGGCGGCCGAAACGGTAGGCGTGGCGGCCGACCATGTCGTGGTGAAGCTCGGTGATTCCCGGTATCCCCGCGCCGGCGTCGCCGGCGGGTCGCGGCTGGCCGGCGTGATGACGGGCGCGGTCTACAAGGCGGCGACATCGGCGCTCGACCAGCTGGTCGGTCTGGCGATCAGCGATTCGCGCTCGCCCTTCCACGCGCTGCAGGCCAACACGCTGGTCGTCGCCAACGGCCGCATCAGGTCGCCGCGCGGCGATGGTCCCGATGTCTCGATCGCCGACCTGCTGGCCAGCGTCGGCCGCGACCGCATCGAGGCCACAGGCGACACCATGCCGGCGAACTCGACGGCCGCCGATCGCTACAAGAACTACACCACCATCGCGGCGGCATTGCCGCACACCGAGGGCGACTATTCGCGCCACTCCTGGTGCGCGCATTTCATCGAGGTGCGCGTCGACGAGGATTTCGGCACGGTGCGCGTATCGCGCGTGGTGTCGGCGCTGGATTCGGGCCGGCTCTACAACCCGAAACTCGCCGAAAGCCAGTGGAAGGGCGGCATCATCATGGGCATCGGCCAGGCGCTGCTCGAAGAAGGCATCGTCGACCGCAGGCATGGCCGCATCGTCAACAACAATCTCGGCGACTATCTGGTGCCGACCAATGCCGACATCCCCGATATCGAGGTCATCTCGGTCGGCATTCCCGACCTGCACTCTTCGGTGCTCGGCGGCAAGGGTGTCGGCGAACTGGCCATCGTCGGCGTAGCGCCAGCGATCGCCAATGCGGTGTTCCATGCGACGGGAAAAAGAGTGCGGGATTTGCCGATCACGCTGGAGAAGTTGATCTAGGAAGCGGCGTGCGTAATCTCCCCCCTTGAGGGGGAGATGTCGCCGAAGGCGACAGAGGGGGTCGCCTCTCGTAGCGCGCCCACCTCCTTCCGCCGCAGTAGGTCGAGCCCGGTCGGACCGACCCCCTCTGCCCTGCCGGGCATCTCCCCCTCAAGGGGGGAGATTGGCTGCTCGCGCGCCTCGGCTACCAGTCGAGCTTGAACGCAAGCTTGCCGAAATGCTGCCCGCCTGCCGCCATGTGCGCGTAGGCTTCGGCCGCCTGCTCCTGGCTGAACACCTTGTCGACGACCGGGTCGATGCGGGCGGCGGCGATGGCGCGGACGGCGGCGCGAAGGTCAGATACCGACCCGGTGTTATTGCCGACCACCTTCAGCGCCTTGATGATGATCGGCAGCAGGTCGACCGTGGCCTCGGCGCCGGTGACGAAACCGATGGTGAACAGCGTGCCGCCAGGCGCGGTGGCGTTGACGGCGCGGGCGAAGGTGGCGGTGCCGGCGGTCTCGACGACGAGGTCGGCGCCGAGGCCGCCGGTCAGTTCCAGCACCTTGCCGTCCCAGTCGGGTGTCGCGCGGTAGTTGATGAGATGATCGGCGCCGAGTGCCTTCGCCCGCCCCAGCTTCTTGTCAGACGAAGAAGTGATGATGACGGTGGCGCCGGCGGCTTTCGCCAGCTGCAGGGTGAAGATGGAGACGCCGCCGGTGCCGAGCAGCACGACGACCGAGCCCGGCCCGACTTCGGCGGCGCGGACGGCGTTCCAGGCGGGGGTCCCGGCGATCGGCAGCGTCGACGCCGCCTCGAAGGAGAGACGAGCCGGTACCGGCACGAGCGAGTTGGCCGGCAGCGCGACATATTCGGCGAGCGACCCCGGCAGCGAAATTCCGCGCATCTGTGTCATCTCGTTAGGCCGGGGCGGACCGCCGATCCAGCGCGGCTTGGCATGGGCAACGACGCGATCGCCGACGGCGAAATCCGTAACGCCCTCCCCCAGCGCGACGATCTCGCCGGCGCCGTCGGCGACGGGAATGAGCGGAAAGCCGGGCACGCGATAATTGCCGCTGGCCACCGCCACATCGACGAAATTCAGGCTCGCGGCGCGCTGGCGGATCAGCACTTCGCCGCGCTGCGGTTCAGGCGTGGCAATGGTGGTGGCGCGAAAGGCGTCCAGTTTGGCGGCGGTCAGTTCGATGGCTTTCATGGCTCACGCATTCCTGTTTAAGGGGTCAATCGTCAGGATTGAGTGAAGCTATCTGCTGCGCTACAAGCAGATAATCCGGAATTTTTACATTTGAGTCCTGTGCTTTATGCAGCAATCACACGACCCCGCCAGCCTTGCCGAAATGGCCGCCTTTGCGGCCATCACCGAAGCGCGCTCCTTCACCAAGGCAGCGTTGCGCGTCGGGCGCGACTCGACGGTTCTGTCACGCCGCCTGCAATCGCTGGAGCAGCGGCTCGGCGTGCGGCTGCTGCACCGGACCACCCGAAGCGTATCGTTGACGGAGGCGGGAGCGGAGTTCCTGGTACGCGTCCGCGCCATCCTGGCCTCGGTGGACGAAGCCGAGGCTGCTGCTTCCGCGCATGCCAGCGGGACGCCGCGCGGCTTGCTGCGGCTGGCGCTGCCGGGAACCTTTGGGCGTATGTGGATCGGGCCGCTGTTGCCGCACTTTCTAGCGACGTTCCCGGATGTCCGCATCGAGGCCGAGTTCTCCAACCGGTTCGTCGATCTCGTTGCAGAGAACTTCGATGTCGCCGTCCGTCTCGGCGCGCTGGAGGACTCGCGCCTGGTGGCGCGCAAGATCGCGACACGGCGGCGGTTGCTGTGCGCTGCTCCCTCCTACCTCGCCCGCAGGGGCGCGCCGGAAGCGCCGGAAGCGCTGACCGAACACGCCTGCCTCGGCTTCTCCGGCTTCCAGACCTTTCCCACCTGGGAGATGACCGACAGTTCGGGCCGCCGCGTTAACGTCGAAGTCTCGGGGCCGATGGTTTGCGACGATGCCGAAGTGCTGGTCGAAGCCGCGGTGCAAGGCCTCGGCCTGATGATGAGCACCGATTGGCTGGTCGGGCGCGAACTCGCCGACGGACGGCTGGTGCCGTTGCTGGAGGACTGGACGCTGGCCGACGAAGGCGCTGTCTATGTCGTCATGCCCTCGGCCAGGGGACAAGCCGCCAAGACACGCGCCTTCGCCGACTGGATCGGTAAGCGCTTCGCGCCGGAGCCGCCCTGGACGTCGAGGCCGGTCTCAAAGGCTTGCTCAATGGGGCGCGCCGGGGGCTAAGACGGCATGCCGCTGTCACCAGGCCCTTTGTCCTGTATGATCTCGTTGATGTAGCTTGGGAGGGGATCATGCAAAGTGCATTGGCGAAGTTCATCATGGCAAGTTCCGTTCTGGCCGCGCTGCAAGCCGCGCAGCCGGCTTTTGCCGCGTCCTGCAACTGGAGCGCCAAGATGGAAGAAGACGAAGGCGGCAGCGTGCTGACGGCTTCGGTGTGCGGCGGACCGAAGGCCGATGCGCATCTGATGCTCGTCTGTTTCGACAAGCCGGTGCTGAGCTACGATCTGGGTGCGGCCGGCCAGCAGCTGGAGCCCGGCATCAGCGCTTCCTTCACCTTCAAGGGCGGTGACAAGAGCGTGACCAAAAAGCTCGACCTCGAGGCCATGTATAATTACTTCACGGCTGAGCTGAGCAAAGACGATCCACTGCTCGGCCTGTTGCGCGGCAAGGGCGACGTCACGGTTACGGCCGACAAATATGGCGGGAACAGCTTTCCGCTGACCGGCTCGAGCGCGGCCATCGGCAAGGTGCTGACGCAGTGCGGCAAAGGTTCGGCCGGCGACGCGGACTGAAGCTCCCTACTTTCGACCACGCAGCTTGGTCCCCGCCTCCGTCAGGGCAAAGCCAAGCAGGTTCTCGCCGCGCCCGGTTTGCCGTTTCGCTCATCGACGGGGGCACGGGTTTTGGAGGCGCAACATGCGGCCTGAGTTTTCAACGCGAGCTGCGCTCTCCCTCCGGAGTCGCCACCAGCGAGGCGGCGGCGGCATTGGCGGTGGCAATCGCCGCTTCCACCGGATGGCCACGCGCGAGGCCTGCCGCGAAGGCGCCGACGAATTCGTCGCCGGCGCCATGGGTGCTGACGACTTTTACCGGAATGGCCGCCAGCGCGAAGGCCGCGCCGATCCGGTCGCAATAGGCGACACCTTCGCCGCCGGCGGTGACGATCGCCGAGGGGTAGGTATCGATCAGCCGCCGCGCGGCTTCGGTTGCGCCGGCGAGCGTATCGACGACCGGAACGCCGGCCAAAAATTCCGCTTCGATGGCGTTGACGATGACGATGTCTATCAGCGCGGTCAATTCGGCCGACAGTGTTCGCGCCGGTGCGGCGTTGAGCACGACGCGGCCTCCGGATGCCCTCACCGCGCGCGCGGCAGCGATGTTGGCGGCATCGGGCACTTCGTTCTGCAGCAACAGCACTGCCGTCTGTACCACCACCTCGCCCGCAGCCGCGATGTCATCACTGCCCAGGGTGAGATTGCTGCCGGAGACGATCACCGCACCATAGTCGCCATCGCTGTCGAAGATCGCCACGCTGATGCCGGAGCCTGCGCCTGCCGCCACGCGCACGAAGCGGCGATCAACGCCGGCGCGATCGAGATTGGCCAGCAGCGCCGTGCCGAAATCGTCGTCGCCGACGGCGCCGATCATCGCCGCACGCACGCCGGCGCGTGCCGCCGAGACCGCCTGGTTGCCGCCCTTGCCGCCGCATTTCGGCTGCCAGGCATGGCCGGTCACAGTCTCGCCCTTGCGCGGACGGTCGGGCGCGTCGACCATGATGTCGTAGTGCAGGCTGCCGAAGACGGTGACCAGCGGAACCGTCATGTGCCCCGGTCTTTTCGTTTCGAGGTGACCGCCGACATGGTGCGGCCGAGATTGCGCTCCGCCGCCTGGTAGTCGCGCTGCGCCACCGCCACGAACAAAGCGTCGAGGATGTTGAGTTGCGCGATGCGCGCCGCTGCGTTTTCGCCCATCAGCGGCGAGCCTTGCGCGGTCGAGCACAGCACGATGTCGGCAATCCGGGCCAGCGGCGAGTTGTCGTAGTTGGTGATGGCCAGCGTGCGGGCGCCGCTCTTGCGGGCAAGATGGATGGCGTCGATGACGGCCGACGTGTTGCCGGAATGCGAAAAGCCGACGGCGATGTCGTCGGCGCCGAGCAGCGAGGCCGACATCAGCATCATGTGCGAGTCGTCATAGACAGACGCGCGGATGCCGATGCGCAGGAATTTGTGCGAGACGTCGCGGGCGATCTGGGCGGAGCCGCCGACACCATAGAAATCGCGGTTCCTGGCGCGGTAGAGCAGATCGGCGGCACGGTCGAAATCGTCCATGTCGAGGATCGCGAGCGTCTCCTCCAGCGCCTGGATCGAGGTGCGGAACACTTTCTGCACGATCTCGGCCGAGCTGTCGTCGACCGACAGTTCCTGGTGCATCTCGGCGGTCGGGAGGCGGCTGTATTCATAGACGGCGGTGCGGAAGTCGCGGTAGCCGGAGAAGCCGAGTTTCTTGGCGATCTTGACCACCATCGCCTCCGACACGCCGGCCTCCTCGGCGATCTGCTTGAGCGGAATGGTCTCGTCGAAACCGCGCCGGCCGAAGACGGTTTCCACCACCTTGGCCTCAAGCGGGGTGAGATGCGGCATCATCATGCGGATGCGCGGCCCCACGGCTTTCAGATCGAGATTGCTCAACGTCATCCACGTCCCCTCGTCACGACCCGAGCATGGCTTCCTGGACGATAGCCTGCGACGTCACGGCGTCCTGGCTGTCCATGGCGGCGGACAGGCGGTTATCCTTCTCCAGCCGGTCGACAACGCGCAGCAGGCGCTTGACGGTGGCGATGTTGACTTCGCATTCGCGCACCGGATCGAGCCCGGTCATGTCGGGGAAGGTGTCGAAGTAGATGGCGCCGGCGTAGCCGTCGCGGCGGATCTGGCGCAGCAGTTCGATGGTCTGCAGCGTGTGCACCGCGCCGACCATCAGGCCGTCGTCGCGCTTGGCATAGCCATCGTTGAGATGGACGCCGAGCAGCTTGCTGTGGCGAGCGATCAGCGCCGCGGCGAAGGCCGGCTGTTCGTCGGCATAGAGCACATGGGCGAAATCGAGCGTGACGCCGAGAGTGGGTAGGCCGACCTCGCGGATCGCCAGCAAGGTGGTCGCCGCATCCGGCATCAGCGAGTAGGAGCGCGGTTCGTTAGGCTTGTACTCCAGGCTGATCTGGCAGCCGGGATCATGCGCGGCAACTTCACGAATCCCCTCGATTTCGTGCTGCCAGAGCGTCGCATAGTCAGTTTGAAATGCATAGTCGAAGCCATCCTGGCCCAGCCACAGCGTCATCAGACTGGCGCCGGCCGCGCGCACCGCATCGATACCGGCCTTGGTCAAGTCGATGGCTTCGCGGCGCACCGCCGGGTCCGGATTGGTGAAGGCGCCGAGCTTGAAGGCCGGATTGGAGTAGTAACGCATGGCAAAGCCATTGATGGAAAGCCCGAAATCACCGAGCTTTCGGGCGATTTCAGCCGGCTTTTCACTGACATGGTCGGGGAAATTAAGATCAAGGTCGGTCAGCCCGTCGACCTTGGCCGCGCGGGCTGCCATCTGCAGCATGGACGGCTTGCCGGTAAGATCAGGCCATTCGGCTTGCGGCCGCGAGGCGAAGGAATTCAGGCGGGTGGCGAAGCGACTGTTTGTCATGATGGACCTTTCAGTGATTTACTTCATATAAATACGAATATTTGTAAAGTTCTCATTTGCGAGGCGGTTTGTAGCGCGCAACATCCTGCTTGGCCGAGATCTTCGGCTGCGCCTCTGCATCCATGCCGGGAGTTTCGAATCCCGCAACGGTGCGGATGCTGGTGCAAGCCCTTGCGCCCTGCCTGCCGATTGACCAATCTCGCCGACACTGTCATGAGCCGCGGTTGGGGGATCGCACATGCCAACGCTTTATCAACTGAAACCGGCCTTTCAGGCCAGGCTGCGGCCGCTGGCCGACCGGCTGGCCGATGCCGGCGTCACCGCCAACCAGATCACGCTTCTCGCCGCCGCGCTCTCCATCGCCACCGGCCTGGTGGTCGCGGCCTTTGCCTACCATCCCCTGGTTTTCCTGTTGATGCCGGTGGTGCTGTTCGTGCGCATGGCGCTCAACGCCATTGACGGGATGCTGGCCAGGGAACATGGGCAAGCATCAAAACTCGGCATGTTTCTCAACGAACTCTGCGACGTCGTCTCGGACCTGGCGCTGATCCTGGCCTTTGCCACCTTGTTCCCGGCCTGGGGTGTCGTCGCCTTCGCTATTACCGCCATGCTTGTCGAGTTCGCCGGCGTGCTTGGCGTTGCCGCAGGCAGCGGGCGCAACTATGCCGGGCCGTTCGGCAAGAGCGACCGAGCCCTGGTGCTCGGCGTCATCGGCTTTCTCCTCGCTTGCGGCCTGTGGGTGGCGGGGATCGCGCCATTTGTGTTTCCGATCATGGCTACACTGTCGGGGATAACCGCCATCAACCGGATACGCAGCGGCCTTAGAGCGGGCGGCACCTGATGCCAAAGCGTCAGGCACCCGACCGCCAGAGGGAAACCATGATCCACCAGACCATCGCCGCCCTAGCACCGGCAAGCCTCGAGCGCATCGCGCAGGAGCGCACGTTCAAGAGCCATGACGGCACCGAGATCTTCTACCGCTACTGGCCGGCCGCCGGGTCGGCGCCAAAGGGTGCGATCCTGCTGTTCCATCGCGGCCACGAGCATGGCGGCCGCATGGCGCATCTGGTCGACGAGCTCGCCATGCCCGACCATGCCTTCTACGCCTGGGACGCCCGCGGCAATGGCCGATCGGCCGGCGAGCGCGGCTATGCGCCGTCCTTTGCCGCCCTGGTGCGTGATATCGACTGCCTGGTGCGCGAGATCGGCCGGGATGGTTTTGGCCAGCGCGACATCGCGCTGATCGCGCAGTCCTTCGGCGCCGTGCTGGCTGCTGCCTGGGTGCATGACTATGCGCCCGACATCCGCGCGCTGGTGGTGGCTTCACCGGCCTTTTCGGTCAAGCTCTACGTGCCCTTCGCCAAGGAGGGCATTGCGCTGTGGCAGAAGCTCAAGGGCCGCTTCTTCGTCAATTCCTACGTCAAGGCGAAGTTCCTGACGCATGATGCCGAGCGCATCGCTTCCTTCGACGCCGATCCGCTGATCACGCGACCGATCGCCTCCAACATCCTGGTCGAGCTTTACGACCACGCTGCCCGCATCGTCTCGGACGCGCGCGCCATCACCGCGCCGACGCAGCTCTTGATCTCCGGCAGCGATTGGGTGGTGCGGCATGGACCGCAGCACGAGTTCTTCGTCAATCTCGGCAGCAGCGCCAAGGAGCGGCATGTGCTGCCCGGCTTCTTCCACGACACGCTGGGCGAGCGCGATCGCCAGCAGGCGCTGGACCTGATCCGGCCATTCCTCGAAAAGCAATTTGCCACGCCGGGGAGAACCATCGACTTGCTTCAGGCCGACCGCGCCGGCTACACCCGCGACGAGGCCGAGAGGCTCGCCTCGCCGCTGACGCTGCTGTCGCCCAAGGGTATTTTCTGGGCGATGAGTCGCGCCTCGATCCGCATGGGCGCCTGGCTGTCTTCGGGCATGAAGATCGGCATCGCCACCGGCTTCGATTCCGGCTCGACGCTCGACTATGTCTACGAGAACGATGCGCGCGGCACCGGCTTCATCGGCCGCATGGTCGACCGCACCTTCCTCGACGCCATCGGCTGGCGCGGCATCCGCCAGCGCAAGCTGCATCTGGAAGAGCTGATCGGCAACGCCGCCGCCAGCCTGAAGGCAGCCGGCCGTCCCGTCCACATGCTCGACATCGCCGCCGGTCACGGCCGCTATGTGCTCGATGCCGTCGCCAAATGCACTGAACCACCAGCAAGCGTGCGGCTGCAGGATTATTCCGAGCTCAATGTCGGGTTGGGTTCGAAGCTGATCGCCGAGCGGCGTCTGCCGACCAGCGTCAGCTTCCACCAGGCCGACGCCTTCGATGCCGACATGCTGGCCGGGCAAAAGCCGGCGCCGGACCTCGCCATCGTCTCCGGGCTTTACGAATTGTTCGCCGACAACACGATGATTTCCCGCTCGCTCGGCGGGCTGGCCAGCGCCATGCAGTCCGGCAGCCTGCTCGTCTACACCAACCAGCCATGGCATCCGCAGCTGGAGATGATCGCGCGCAGCCTGACCTCGCATCGCGGCGGCCAGGCCTGGGTGATGCGGCGGCGCACGCAGGGCGAGATGGACCAGTTGGTGACGGCTGCCGGTTTCGAAAAGATCGACCAGCGCATCGACCAATGGGGCATCTTCACCGTCTCGGTCGCACGGCGCGTCTGAGACCATGGCCCTGCCTGTCGCTGACCCTGCCCCGGCGCGGGAACCCTATTTGGGCATCGTGCTGAGGGCAGCCCTTTGGCTGGCGCTGCTGGCGCCATTCTTCTATTCGACCTATGGCTTTGCCAACTGGCTGGCGTCGCGGCGCGACCATGTCGGCAGCATCGTGTTTGCCTGGGAATACGCCATCCCGTTCGTCGCCTGGACGATCGTGCCCTATTGGTCGATCAATCTGTTCTACGGCCTATCGCTGCTGCTCAACACGACCAGGCGCGGCGTCGACCGGCTCGCCGGCCGCTATCTCTCGGCGCAGATCATTGCCGTCGCCTGCTTCATCGCGTTCCCGCTGACGGCGACCTTCGTGCGGCCGGAAACCACCGGCCTGCCGGGTTTCCTGTTTGCGGTGCTCGGTGGTTTCGACAAGCCGTTCAACCAGGCGCCATCCCTGCACATCGCACTCCTGGTGATCATCTGGGACCATTGGCGTCACGTTCTGGCACGTCACCGTCTCGGCGGCATTCTCCGCCCGGTCTGGCACGTCTGGTGTTTTCTCATCGGCGCCTCGGTGCTGACGACCTGGCAGCATCATTTCATCGACATTCCGACCGGCGCCCTGCTCGGCCTGTTTGCGCTGTGGCTGTTTCCGTCCAAGGGCGAGCTGCCATTCTGGGGTTTTCGGTTGACCGCCGACCCAAGGGCGCGGCGGCTGGCGGGTTATTACGGGCTGGGGGCGGCCCTTGCCCTGGCCGGCGCTGCCGAGGGCGCGTTGGTCTCCGCCGATTTTCTCATCCTGTTGTGGCCGGCATTGGCGCTGGCCATCGTCGCCTTCGGCTATGCTGGAGCCGGCGCCAAAGTGTTCCAGAAGGCAGCCGATGGTAGCGTCTCACTGGCCAACCGTATCCTGCTCCTGCCCTACCGGCTTGGCGCCCGGATCAATGTGTGGGTATGGACCCGCCAACTGGCGCCGCAAGTGGAGATCACCGACGGTGTTTTCCTCGGCCGGTTTCCGAGTGACGACGAGGCCAACCGCTTCGGCACAGTGATCGACCTTGCCGGCGAGATGGAACGGCCGCGCGGCGTGACCTGCCGCTGGATCAGCTACGCGATGCTCGACCTCGTGGCGCCGCCTCACGACAGGCTGGAGCGAGCGGTGGCGGCGATCGAGCTGGCGCGCCGGCGCGGCACCGTCCTGGTCTGCTGCGCGCTCGGCTTCCAGCGCAGTTCGGCCATCGTCGCCGACTGGCTGGTGGTGACGGGGCGCTCACACACAGCTGCACAGGCGCGCAAGAAACTCGCCGCGTCGGGCAGGCCCGTGCACCTTCAGATCGGGCTGGATGAACCGGGGCTGAAAGAACCGGGGCTGGAAGAACCGACATGAGTTGGCCGGCATGAGTGGCGACAATTTTCCCGAGAAGGCCGAAATATTCGCCGCCGGGCTGATGGTGCAGGCGGTGTGGCCGATTCTGCTCGTGGTGGCGGCTGTGATGGCAGCGCCGGTCATCGGCCTGGTGGCCGCGCCGCAGACGACAGCGCCGTCGGCGGCGGCCTGGCTGGTCGCGGCGGCGAGCGCCGTGGCCACGCTGGTTCTTTCGGCCTTGCTTTTGTTCGACGCGCTGCTGTTCCGGCTGATGGCAGGCCACGCCAGCGAGGCCGCCGGCGGTGCCGCGGTCGACGACGTCCTGACGCGCATGCGCCTGAAGCCCACCGCTGCCGGCGGCCGCTCGCTCGACCGTCGCATGGCAGGCACGCGCCGCCTGCTGACAAGGCAGCGCATTGCGCTCGCCATGTTTGCTGCGGCATCCCTTTTCGCAGCATTTGTTTGAGCCATGACAAAACTTCACCTGCGCGCCAACACCTTCACCTTGCTGCAGACGGTGACGTCGGTCGGCCTGTCGGCGGCGGCCTGGGTGGTAACCGGCGTCAGACCAATCTGGAACGGCAGCCAGCCGTCGGAGCGGCAGCGCATCTACTTCGCCAACCATGCCAGCCATGGTGATTTCATCCTGCTGTCGGCTTGTCTGAGCGAGAAAGTGCGCGCCCGCACCCATGCGATCGCGGCGGCCGAATATTGGGGCAAGTCGCGGCTGCGCCGCTTCATCGCGCAGGACATGCTGTCGTCCGTGCTCATCCACCGGCAGTGGACCGACGAAACGCAACACCCGATCTCGATCATGCTGTCGGTGCTCGACGACGGCCACTCGCTGATCCTGTTTCCCGAAGGCACTCGCAACACGACGGAGGCGGATCTGCTGCCGTTCCGCTCCGGCCTCTACAATCTGTCGATGGCGCGGCCGGATGTCGAACTCATCCCGTGCTGGATCGAGAACATGTCGCGCGTGCTGCCCAAGGGCCAGTTCCTACCGGTGCCGCTTTTGTGCCGCGTCGTCTTCGGTCCGCCGGTGGCGATCGCGCCCGGCGAAGAACGCCGCACCTTCCTCGAGCGCGCGCGCCAGACGCTGCTGTCGCTCAACCCGCGTCCCGATCGGGACCACTAGCATGACCAGGCAAAGAGACTTCGTATGACACTGCCGCCAATGCATGAAACCGTCATCCTGCTGGCCGGCCTGATCTGCGTGCTGACCATGGCGAGCATCGTTGCCGGTATCCTCTCATGGCGGGCGCCGAAGCCGCTGCCCTCGACGCTCGTCAACTTGAACCAGCGCATCAACGCCTGGTGGGTGATGGTGCTGGCGATCACCGTCGCGTTCTTCTTCGGCCGCACCGGCATGACCATCCTGTTTGCGCTGATCTCGTTTGCCGCGCTGCGCGAGTTCGTGACGCTGACGCACAGCCGGCGCAGCGACCACTGGGTGCTGCTCGGCATGTTCGGCATCATCATTCCCTTCCAGTACTGGCTGGTGTGGACCGCCTGGTACGGGCTCTTCACCATTTTCATCCCCGTCTACTGCTTCCTCTTGATGCCGGCGATCACCGCGCTCAACGGCGACACCGAGCGCTTCCTCGAGCGGGTGTCGGCGCAGCAATGGGCGGTCATGATCTCGGTCTACTGCGTCAGCCATGTGCCGGCGCTGCTGACGCTCAACGTGCCCGGTTTCGAGGGCCGCAACCTCCTGCTCATCGCCTTCCTGATCATCACCGTGCAAGGCAGCGACGTGCTGCAATACATTTTCGGCAAGCTGTTCGGCCGGCATCTTCTGTCGCCGTCCGTTTCGCCATCAAAGACTTGGGAAGGGCTGATCGGCGGGCTGGTGTCATCGAGCCTGCTCGGCGCGCTGCTGTCGTTCCTGACGCCGTTCTCGCCGCTCGCGGCGGCAGGCGTCGCCTTCATCGCCTGCCTGATGGGGTTCCTCGGCGGGCTGGTGGCGTCGGCGATCAAGCGCGACCAGGGCGTCAAGGACTGGGGTCACCTGATCGAGGGTCACGGCGGCATGATGGACCGCGCCGACAGCCTGGTCTTCGCCGCACCGGTGTTCTTCCACATCGTCCGCTATTTCTGGACGTGAGCCAAGCCGTTCAATCGCGGATGGCGCGGCCTGCCTGCTGCAGCAATTCGAAGGCGGCGAAGCGCTTGTCGTGCCAGGGCACGAGGTCGCCACCGGCCGGGCGATAGATGTCGCCGATGCGCGACATGCCGGTCATCGCCGCGATCACATCGGGATATTTTTGCGCCGCCACCGCCGCCAATATGGCCGAGCCGAGCAGCACCGGTTCGGGCGAGGTCGAACCGGCGACGGTCAGCCCCGTCGTGTCGGCCAAAAGCTGACGTACCAGCTCGCTTTGCGCCGCACCGCCGCTGACGACGATAGTGTCGATGGCAATGCCTTTTTTGGCCATCGCCGCCAGGATCTGGCGAACGCCGTAGCCGATGCCCAGCAGGCCGCCGACATAGAGGGCGACCAGACTGTCGAGGGACGTGTCCATGCCAAGCCCGGCGATCAGGGCCTTGGACTCGGGATCGGCGAAGGGCGAGCGGTTGCCGAGGAATTCCGGCACGACATGCAGTCTCCCGGCCAGGTGCGCTACGGCGGACAGGTCGGCGGACTGCTTCGCCGCCTGCTGACCAAGCCAAGCGGTCAGGCCGAGACCTTCCGCCTTGGCTTTTGCGGATGCCTCAGCCGTGGCCGGATGGAAAGCGACGAGGTGGTCGATTGCAGCACCCGCCGCCGATTGCCCGCCTTCATTGAGCCAAAGCCCCGGCACCATCGAGGAAAAATACGGACCCCAGACGCCGGGCACGAAGGCCGGCTCGCTGGTGCTGGCCATGGTGCAGGCCGAAGTGCCGAACACATAGGCCATGCGCGACTGCAAGGTGCCGACCGAGCCCTGCCCGCCAACCGTGCCGACGCCGCCGGCATGGGCATCGATCAGGCCGGCCGCAACCGGCGTTCCCGGCAGCAGGCCGAGATCGGCCGCGGCGGCCTCAGTGAGGCCTTGGGCAAGTGCCGTGCCACCCTCGACGATTTCGGTGCCGATGCGGGCAAAGCCTTCATCGGCGAGCGCGCCGAGGCCGATGGCACGGAAATAGGCATCGTCCCAGCGCCGCTCATGACCGAGATAGGTCCATTTGCAGGTCAGCGTGCAGATCGAGCGCGCCAGGCTGCCGGTTGAGCGCCAGGTCAGATAGTCCGTCAGGTCGAAGAAATGCTCGGCCGCATCGAAGGTGGCGGGCAGGTTCTCGCGCAGCCACAGCAGCTTCGGCGTTTCCATTTCCGGCGAGATGGTGCCGCCGACATAGTCGAGCACGGCGTGCTTGCCGGCATTGATGCGCTGCGCCTGGTCGAGCGCGCGGTGATCCATCCAGACGATGATGTTGCGCTGGCTGTCGCCGGAACTGCCGGCCGGCAACGGCGCGCCATCCTGGCCGACCACGACCAGCGAACAGGTGGCGTCGAAGCCAATGCCGGCAATGTCGCGCCCGGCGAGCCCCGACTTGGTCACGGCTTCACGCACGCTGGCGCACACCGCGCGCCAGATATCCTCGCTCGACTGCTCGGCGATCTCACCGGGTTCGATAAACAGTGCGATGTCACGCTTCGCCGAGGCGAGCATGGTGCCCTTGCTGTCGAACACCCCTGCCCTGGCGCTGCCAGTGCCGACATCGATGCCGAGGAAGTGGGACATGGGGAACCTCAGAAGTTAGGCAGTAGGCAGTAGGCAGTAGGCAGTAGGCAGTAGGCGAGATGGTCAGCAGTGAACGGCCAGTTGCAAGAGCCTCTCCCATTCCCTAATGCCTACTGCCTCACAAATCATTGCTCTGCGGCAGGATCACCAGGTCCCGGATGGTGACGTTCCGTGGCCTAGTCAGCATGAACAGCACGGCTTCGGCGACCTCGACCGGTTGAATCAGGCCGCCCTTGGCCAGTTCATCCTCAAGCTTGTCCTTCGGCCAGTCGCTGATCAGCGCTGTCACCACCGGCCCCGGCTGCACCGCGCCGACGCGCAGGCGGTGCGGGGCGACCTGCCGGCGCACCGTGTGGACGAAGGCCTGCACGGCATGCTTGGATGCCGTATAGATCGGCTCCCAGACCACCGGCACCAGTCCGGCGATCGAAGACGTCACGATGATGTCGCCGGTCTTTCGTTCGACCATATGCGGAAGCACGGCGTGTATGGAACGGAACACCGCGTTGATGTTGAGGTTCAGCATGCGGTCCCACACATCGGGGTCGCCTTCGAGCACCGGGCCTCCGACATAGGCGCCGGCATTGGCGTGGAAGATATCGAGTTGGCCGGCCTTGTCCAGGATTTGCGGCATCATCGTCGCGACGCTGGCCGGCTCCATCAGATCGATCACCAGCGGGATCGCGTTGGGACCGAGTTCGGTGCAGACGCCTTTCAGCGCGTCTTCGGCGCGGTCAACAAGCACGACGCGGGCGCCCGCGGCGATCAGCGCCCTGGCGCATTCCAGGCCTATGCCCGACGCGGCGCCGGTGATCGCCGCGACTTTTCCACTCAAATCCTGAGCCATTCTTCTATCCTCGTATTCTCTGTTGGTTCAGGCGCGGCCGTGGGAAACCCGCGAGCGGCGTGCCAGGGAGTCGACGATGACCGCAATCGCCAGAACGGCGCCGGTGATCATGTAGCGAAGCGACGATGACAGATCGAGCAAGGTCAGCCCGCTGGCGATCGACTGGATGACGATGATCCCGAGCAGCGCGGAATAGGCGCTGCCACGGCCGCCAAACAGGCTGGTGCCGCCTATGACCGCCGCCGCAATGGCGTTGAGGTTGACGTCGCCGGTGCCGGCCTGCTGGCTGGCGGAGGCCAGCCGCGCCGCCGACAGGACGCCGCCGAGGGCGGCAAACATCGAGCACATGACGAAGGCGCTGAGGTAGATCGAGCGCACCTTGATGCCGGCCCGGCGCGCCGCTTCGCGGTTGCCGCCGACGGCGGTCATCGAGCGGCCCCATTGGGTGCGGGTCAGCGCATAGTTCATCGCCACCACCAGGCCGACGAACAGGCCGAACATCCACGGTATGCCGCGCGCCTGGTTGAGATAACCGACGATCAGTTCGAGCAGGATGGTCAGGGCGGCGACGCGCACGATGAGGCCGCCGACAGACCGCGCCGACAAATTGACGGCCCGGCGGCGGCTGACGGTGCGCAGGCCGGCGATCAGCATGACAATGCCGGGCAATGCCGCCAGTGCATAGGACAGCCAGTCCGGCATGACCAGCAACTGGCCGAAATTCACCAGGTTCGAGCCATAGGGCAGATTGATCGAGCCGGTGGAGCCCAGAATATACAGCTGCAGGCCCAGCACGGCGAGCAAGCCGGCCAGCGTCGAGACGAAACTCGGCATGCCGAGCCGGTTGAACAGCAAGGCATAGAGCGCGCCGATGAAGCCGCCGACGGCGATCGCGGCGAGGATGGCGAGCGCCACCGGCCAGCCCTGGTTGACCCACAGCGTGCCGACCATGGCCGAAGCAAAGCCGCTGATCGAGCCGACCGACAGGTCGATCTCACCGACCATCAGCACACAGACGATACCGAGCGCGATGACGCCGACGGTCGAGCAGTCGAACAGGAGATTGACCAGATTGCTCGACGAGACGAAGACCGGATTGAGGGCAGTGAACACGCTCCAGATGATGACCAGTCCGACAATCACCGGCAGCGAGCCGAGGTCGCCGGAGCGGACGCGGTCGAAGAAGGCGCTGATGGCGCCACCAACGCCGGCCTGGTGCTTGACGCGGACGTCGCTGCGGTCGAGCGCCGTCGACGAGGAGGTGTCCTGCTTGGGCTCCGCGCTCATGGCCGCTGCTCCTGATTGTTCGCTTGTTCGGCGGCCTTGCGCCGTTCGGCGCGGCGCGACACTGCATTGTTGGCGGCGCCGGTGATGGCGCTGACCAGTTCCTGGTTCGAGGCGTCGGGTTCGAAGACGCCGTTGTTGCGGCCGAGCCTGAGCACCACGATGCGATCGGCGACGGCGCGCACGTCCTCCATATTGTGACTGATCATCAGCACGCCGAGCCCACGTTCGCGCACCCGGTCGATGAGGTTCAGCACTTCCGCCGTCTGGGCGACGCCAAGCGCGGCGGTCGGCTCGTCGAGGAGGATGACCTTGGGGTCGAGCAGCAGCGAGCGGGCGATCGCCACCGTCTGGCGCTGGCCGCCGGACAGCGAGGCGACCGCCTCGCGGACGCTTGGAATACGCGCCGACAATTCGTTGAGCAGCGTCCAGGCGCGAATTTCCATCGCCACCTCGTCCAGCCGCAGCGGGTTGAGCTCCTTGCCGAGAAAGATGTTGGCTACGACGTCCAGGTTTTCGCACAGCGCCAGATCCTGGAAAACGGTGGCGATGCCGAGCGTCAGCGCGGCGCTCGGGTCGGGCATCGTCACTTGCCTGCCGCGGAAATTGATGGTGCCCGAGCTCGGCTGGTGGACGCCGGCCAGAATCTTGACCAGCGTCGACTTGCCGGCGCCATTGTCGCCGACCAGCGCCACCACCTCGCCGGCATGGACATCGAGATCGATATCGGTGAGCGCCGAAACGGCGCCGAAATTCTTCGAGATGCCGCGCAGGCTGAGCACCAGCTCGCCTGCCGAAACCGGTCCGTCAGAGATGTCAGACATGGTGGCAAACCTTTCCGGATGGACGGTCAAGAGTGACTGCGAACTTCCGGCCGCCGCACGGGCGGCCGGAAAGCAGGATCAGGATTCTAGGTCATCCTTTTATGCATGTCTTATCCCAAAACCGCTGCGCGATTTTGGGCGACCTGCATTGTCACTTTGTGATGCCGAGCTTCTTGCAGCCTTCGGCATAGCGGTCGACGCAGAGCTCTTCGGCGGTGTTGATCTTCTTGTCGATGATCTCGGCCTTGAGGTTTTCCTGCGTCACCACCGCCGGCGTGAACAGCTGCGATGGGGTGTCGTAGAGGGTCATTTCGGCCTTCGGCGTCTCGCCCGACAGAAGCTGGACGGCGACGTTGGCGGCAGCCGCCGCAACGATCTCGCTCGGCTTGGAGATGGTGTTGTACTGATCGCCGGCGATGATCAGCTGCAGTGCGGCGATCGTCGCGTCGTTGCCGGTCACCGGCGGTACCGGATCGACACCGGCGGCCTTGAAGGCGGCGATGGCGCCACCACCGGTGCCGTCATTGGCCGCAACGACGCCGACGATCTGCGTGGAGAAGCGGGTGATCTGGCCGCTTGCCCATTGCTGCGCCTTCGGCGGCGCCCATTCCGGCGTGTCGTATTCGGCAAGGATCTTGTAGCCGCTGTTGTCGAGGCTGGAATGGATGCCCTTCTTGATCAGCCCGGCGGCCGCGTCGGTCGGCGATCCGTTGATCTGCAGCAGGCCGCCGCTGGCGGGGTCGACCTTCAGCGCCTTGAGGTGTTCGACGAGCGAGTCGGCAATGGCCTTGCCGATGCCTTCATTGTTGAACGAGACGTAGAAGTCGGCAGGTGCGGTCGGGATCGGGCGATCATAGGCGATGACCTTGACGCCCTGGCTCTGCGCCAGCTTGACCAGCGAGGCGGCGGCGGTCGAGTCGACAGGGTCAAGCACGATCGCCTTGGCGCCTTGCGAGATCACCGAGTTGAACTGCTGCTGCTGGCGCGAGGCGTCGGCATCGGCGTTCTGATAGATCACCTTGCAGCCGGGGCAGAGTTTTTTCATCTCGGCGACGAAGCCGGGATAGTCGTGCTGCTCGTAGCGCGTCGAGGCCTGGTCGGGCATCAAGAAGGCGACCGTGGCGTCGGTAACCGGGGCGGCAAAGGCAGCGGTGCCGCCAAGAAGAGAAAGAGTGAGCGCGATGGCTCCCGTCGATTTCCAGGCAAATCTGGTCATTTCGATAGCTCCGTTTCAAGGAATGGTTTCATGAAGCCTTGGACACCACATGGCGCCGGGCCTTGACTGCAGTCGGCTGTTGCGAGGAACAACGGAGCACTTGATCCGTGCTGCGCATCCTCTTGATATCTCTGGATTTCGGGACAAGCGATCTCCAGCACGGGGCGCCTCCAACGCACCCCGCGTTCTTACCTCAGTAAATGTCTAGGCTCCTCCCGGTCCTCCCTGTTAGGCGGCAATCTCCGCGCTGACGTTTTCCGCCAGCAGGGCCCTGAAGCGCGAAGGCGACATGCCTTTCTGGGTCAGGAACTGGCGGTTGAAATTCGAGATGTTGTTGTAGCCGGCGGCGTAGCAGATCTCGGTGATCGGCATGTCGGCCTCGCTCATCAGCAACTGGCAGGCAAGGTTGATGCGCAGCCGGTTGACGTACTGAACCAGCGCCATGCCGGTATGACGGCGGAAGCTGCGCGAAAACGCGCTCGGGCTGCGCCCGGCAATCGCCGCCAGATCGCTTTCGCTGAACGGCTCGGTCAGGTTGGCGTTGATAAAGGCAAGCGCCTTGTTGACGCCGGCCGACATGAAGCCTGAGGGATCCGGCAGATAGCTGGCGCTGGTCAGCGTCCGTACATCGGCGGCGCGGCTCAGAATATCGATCAGCTCCATGAACAGCGCGATGCGGCGAACGCCTTGCGCCTCGACCAGTTCGGCCAGCACAGGTGCGGCGAGCTTGGCGGTAGCGGTGGAGAACAGCGCGCCGCGGCGGCTGAGCTCGAGAATGTTTTCACAACCGGCAAGTTCCGGCAACGCGGCGGTGGCGTCTGCGATGAACTCTTGCGAGAATTGCACGACGCGGCCGCGCAGCGGCACGCTGGCGCCTGCCGGCACGTCGCTGACCCAGTTGTGCGGCAGGTTCGGGCCGGTGAGCACGAGATTGCCGGGCTCGAACTCGCCGATGAAGTCACCGACGAAATAATGGCCCGTGGTGGCGACGACGTGATGGATTTCGTATTCGGGGTGGAAGTGCCAGCGCACCGTGTGGAAGGGGTAGCCGTGGGCCCAGGCCTTGAACGACTCGCCGCGTCTGATCTGGACGACTTCCAAGTCCGGATTCATGTCAGTTCCTCCCGGCGCCGGTCCGGTCATGCGACCAGTTGCAGTGCCATCTCCCGCAGGCCGCGTTTGCCGCTCTCTGCAGTGATCGAAGCTTAGGCGGCAATTCATGCAGCCGCCACCACGGTGTGTCCACCTCACTGATACTTTTTTGACGTTTTTGTGGTCAAGGCGATACGTTTGCGAGTACGCGGGAGAGATCAGGCCCCGCTTGCGAGACGGTGACGACGCAAACGATGTCGCCGGCGGCGAGAGCTGGTCGCTCGATTTCGGCTCCGTCACAGTGATAATATGCAAAGGGAGCGGATCGGCATGACAAGGACGTTCACCTATTCCGGCAGCCCTGCGCATATTGTCTTCGGCAATGGCGCGTCGTCCGAGGTGGGCACCTGGATCGAAAAACTCGGCTGCAATCGCGCGCTGGTGCTGTCGACGCCGCATCGGGCTGCCGACGGCGAGGCGCTTGCCAAATCCCTCGGCGCGCTGGCGGCCGGCACCTTTTCGGGCGCCGCCATGCACACGCCGGTCGAGGTAACCCAAACGGCAATGGCCAAGGCGACCGAGGTCAACGCTGACTGCGTTGTCGCGCTTGGCGGCGGCTCGACCACCGGTCTCGGCAAGGCGATCGCCTGGCGCACCGACCTGCCGCAGATCGTCATCCCGACCACCTATGCCGGCTCGGAGGTGACGCCGATCCTCGGTCAGACCGAGAACGGCGAAAAAACCACAATGCGTGACGCAAGGATCCTGCCGGAAGTGGTGATCTACGATCCAGAGCTGACCGTCGGCCTGCCGATAGCGATGAGCGTCGCGTCAGGACTCAACGCCATGGCGCACGCGGCCGAAGCGCTTTACGCGCAGGATCGCCATCCGATTTCCACCCTGATGGCGAAAGAAGGATTGCGCGCCATGACGGCGGCGCTGCCGGTGTTGACCAAGGAGCCTGGAAATATCGATGCACGCGGCGATGCGCTTTACGGCGCCTGGCTGTGCGGTACGGTGCTCGGCGCCGTCGGCATGGCGCTGCATCACAAGATCTGTCACACGCTCGGCGGCTCTTTCGACATGCCGCATGCCGAGACGCATGCGGTGATGTTGCCGCACACGATCGGTTTCAACGCCGTCGCGGTGCCCGACTTGTTGAAGCCGGTCGCCGACTTGTTTGACGGCAGCGCCGGTAGCGGTCTCCACGATTTCGCCAAGGCGGTCGGCGCGCCCCTTACATTGAAAGAACTCGGCCTCAAGCAGGCCGATCTCGACCGCGCCGCCGAGATTGCGACCAGGAACCCATACTGGAATCCGCGGCCTTTCGACCGCGCCGCAATCCGCGCCCTGTTGCAGGACGCGTGGGAGGGAAGGCGTCCGCAAAACTGACGGCAACAAGCAAGGAACTTACCCGCCGCGAATTCATCAGGATACCGCCACGACCGGTGTGCTCGCGGCGGCCTCGCGGTGCCGGCGATCGCCTGCCCTTTCGCATATAGCCGACAGGCATGAGTGGCTCCGCCTGAACGGCGCAGGCCGCTCACGCTTTTGTGCGCGTGAAAAACTGCGCGGCTCGAAAAGCCCATTGACATCAGCCGTATTTTCGACGCAAACGTTATATTGTTACTGTTATACAGTTACACAGCCCGCCTCTCCGGCGACATACCTTTCAGACTGCAAGGAGACCACGGATGCGTCGCATTCCCTTTCTCGCCGCGCTGCTCGTCGCGGTGCCGCTTTTGACCGGCACGGCTGCCCGCGCCGAAGACAAGCTGACCATCGTGGCGGCCGAGAATTTCTATGGCGACCTTGCCCGCCAGATCGGCGGCAGCAACGTCACCGTCACCAGCATCCTGGCCAATCCCGATGACGATCCGCATCTGTTCGAGACCAGCCCGTCGACGGCGCGCACCATCGCCGACGCCAAGATCGTCATCTATAACGGCGCCGACTACGATCCGTGGATGGACAAGCTGCTGTCGGCCTCGACAGCCAAGGATCGCACGACCATCGTCGCCGCCGACCTGATCGGCAAGAAGTCGGGCGACAACCCGCATCTGTGGTACGACCCGGCGACGCTGCCGGCCATCGCCAAGGCGCTGAGCGCCGACCTTGCCAAGCGCGATCCGGCCAATGCCGTGTATTATGAGACGAACCTGAAGGCATTCCAGACCTCGCTCGAGGCCATTGACAAGGAAATCACCGACGTCAAGAACACCTATGCCGGCACCGAGGTGACGGCTACCGAGCCGGTCTTCGGCTACATGGCGGAAGCGCTCGGTCTCAAGATGCTGAACTACGATTTCCAGGTGGCCTTGATGAACGATGCGGAGCCGAGCGCCACGCAGGTGGCGGCGTTCGAAAACAGCCTGAAGGACGGCTCGGCCAAGATCCTGTTCTACAATTCGCAGGTGACCGACGAGGCAACGACAAGGCTGCTCGACATCGCCAAGCAGAACAAGGTCACGGTCATCGGCGTCACCGAGACGGAACCGGCGGGCCAGACGATCCAGACCTGGTTCGGCGGCCAGATCGACGCGGTCCAGAAGGCGCTCGCCGCCCGCACACAATGAATGTGACTGCGAATGAATGTGACTAAATGAACGCAATCGAATTCGACAAGGTCACGCTGACCTATGGGGGACGCCGGGTTTTATCCGACGTCTCCTTTTCTCTACCGCAAGGCGCCTTTGTCGGCCTGCTCGGCGCCAATGGCGCCGGCAAGACGACGATGCTGCGCGCCATTCTCGGCCTGATCAAACCGGCCGGCGGCGCCATTTCGGTGCTTGGCAAATCGCCGACGCGCGGCAACGCCGACATCGGCTATATGCCGCAGGCGCGGCGCGCGCTTGGCGATGTCGGCGTCAGCGGCCTCGACTTCGTGCTGAGTGCCGCCGGCGGGCATCGCTGGGGCTGGCCCGTCGCATCGGCTGCCGAGAAGGAGGCGGCGTGGAAGGCTCTTGAAGAGGTGGGCGCCGGCGACCTTGCGCGGCGGCCGCTGGGCGAGCTTTCCGGAGGCGAGCGCCAGCGCATCCTGATCGCGCAATCCTTGATCGGCAATCCGCAACTGCTGCTGCTCGACGAGCCGCTGATCAGCCTCGATGCAGGCCATCAGCGCGCGATCATCGACCTGGTGCATCAGATCGGCGAGCGGCTCGGCATTGCCGTGCTGTTCTGCTCGCACGAGATCAACCCGCTGCTGCGCGCCGTCGACCGCGTGCTCTATCTCGGCAACCGCAAGGCGGCGATCGGTTCCGTCGACGAGGTCATCAGCGGTCCGGTGCTGTCGAAACTCTATGGCACGCATATCAATGTGGTGCGGGTTGCCGGCCGCATCTTCGTCATGGCCGACGATGTCGAACTGGAGAGCGGGGCGCATGTCCACGATCTTTGACTATGAATTCATGCGCAACGCCTTCTATGCCTGCACCATCGTCGGCATCGTTTCGGGCGCGGTCGGCTATTTCCTCGTGCTCCGGGGCCAGACCTTCGCCGGTCATGCGCTCTCCCATGTCGGCTTTCCCGGCGCCACCGGCGCCGGCCTGATCGGGCTGTCGCCGTTTCTCGGCCTCACCGTGTTTACCGTCGCCGCCGGCATCGGCATCGGCCTGCTCGGCGAACGCGCGCATCGCGACGTCGCCATCGGCATCGTTTTGACGCTGTCGCTCGGCCTGGGCTTGCTGTTTCTGCATTTCTACACCGCCTTCGCCTCGCAGGCGACCAACGTGCTGTTCGGCAATGTGCTGGGCATCAGCCTGCGCACCGTTATCGTGCTTGCGGTGCTGGCGGTGGCGATCCTTGTCGCGCTTTTGCTGATCGCGCGGCCGCTGCTGTTCGCCAGCCTGCAGCCGGAACTCGCCGAAGCGCGCGGCGTGCCGCTCACTCTTGTCTCGACCCTGTTCATGGTGCTGGTCGCCGTCGCCACGTCCGAGGCGGTGCAGATCGTCGGCGTGCTGCTCGTCTTCGCGCTGATGGTGGCGCCTGCAGCCACCGCGCTCAGGCTTACTAGCGGCGTCGGAGCCGGCGTGCTGACGTCCATCGCGCTTGCCGTGATCATCGCCTGGATCAGCCTGACGCTCGCCTTCCTGACCGACTGGCCGACGAGCTTCTGGATCACGGCGCTGGGCGCGGCGGCCTATGTCGTCAGCGGCATGGTCCGGCGCCCGTCGGTCCGAGAGACTCAGAGCGCCGACGCCGGCCCCTGAGGCTTGCCCTCCGGCGGGTCGATCGGGCCGGCTGGAGTGCAAAACTGACGTGAGGGAAATACACCCAAAAAAAGTCAGGTTTACAAATCGGCTCCTGAAACGTTTCAGCCGCGAAAGACAAATTCATCCAATCGCCTAGATCGCGACCTCTGTCGCGCCAAAGGGCCGCTCCGGAGCGGCCGGAACACCCGGAAAACCGCCATTTCAAGCGCATTTTGTAGCGGCGAATGGCGTCCGCGCGGCCGGTTGGAAGCTGGCCGGGAGGTGCAAAGGCGACCCCCCGCGGCCATCGCGGGCGGCGTTGACAGACCGCGGTGCTGCATGCGTATAGCAAGCCATGGGTCACGCCATGGCCGTGGCGGTTGAGACGGGGCTGGGGGGTTTCGTAACAACAGCATTGACGGCCCGGCGCCGGACGGGCGGCATGCACTCTCGAAGTGCGCCGCTCGCTCTTGGCTGACGCGCCGGCGACCCGGCAGCAGTCCTGGCCTGCGTTATCTCGACCAGGCTCCGCAGAACGCCATCGTCTCAGCTTTTCGATCCGCATCGGTTCGAAGCGAACGAGGTGACGCCCTCTTAACCGATATTCGCTTCGCTACGTCCCCCTCCCCCTGCTGGGCGAGGGGGACGCTGGCGATGAACCGCGTCGGCCGACGTGTATCGGCACCGATCAGGCACTCCTGACGACGCGATCAAGCAAGCCTGACGACGAGCCGATCAGGCGACCCTGGCGACGTCGATCAAGCAAGCTTGACTACGTCGATCAAGCAAGCTTGACGACGAAGTGCTTGGTTACCGGCTCGAGGATCTGCCAGGTGCCCTTGAAATCGGCTTCGACCACGAACGCATCGCCCGGACCGACCTCGACAGGCGTGCCGCCATCGGGCGTGATGATGATGCGGCCGGCGATCATGTGCACGAACTCATAGTCGGTGTAGGTGGCGTGATAAGTGCCGGGCGAGGCCCGCCAGGTGCCCGACAGCACCTTGCCGTCGGCGGTGGTGTGCTGCACGGCGGTCTGCATGGTCGGCCGGCCCGCGACAACGATCCAGCCCGGTAAGTCGCCGCCCTCGGCATGCTCGACAGCGCCGAATTTGAAAATGGTGGTGTTGGTCATGGGAGGCTCCGTTTGAATTGCATGGCTGCCGGTTGGATAGCCGATGCGTGTGACGGGGGCAACGCAAGGGCCGACCCCGGATGTCGGAGATTTGGCGAACGGCGCGCGCTAATCTCCCCCCTCGAGGGGGAGATGTCGCCGAAGGCGACAGAGGGGGTCGGTTCGACTGGACGCGGCGCCCTGCGCCAGACGGAAGTTGGCGCTTCACGCGAGACGACCCCCTCTGGCCGCTTCGCGGCCATCTCCCCCTCAAGGGGGGAGATCAGCGGCGTCGCCTCCTCCAATGTTGCACTGCGTTAGATTTGTTGCATTGCGATATCGACCCATAGGGCGGAGTCTTGGTCCGACTGTGAACGGTTGCAGCGCCGTGTCCCGTTGGGCGCAAAGCTGCCGCACGTATGATCCCGGCGCGATCGTTACTCGCCGAGGCGGGGTCATGCACCAGCACGAGGTGGCAAATCGTGTCAGCATCGTTCCGGCCCGATATCGAAGGACTGCGTGCCTTGGCGGTGGCAGGCGTGATCGCCTTTCATTTCGGCTTCACCGGCCTGCCCGGCGGCTTCACCGGCGTCGACATCTTCTTCGTCATCTCGGGCTATCTGATCACAAAACACCTGCTTGCCGAAATCACCGAGACCGGGCGGCTCAACCTGTGGCGCTTCTATGCCAGGCGCGCTCGGCGGCTGTTGCCGGCGTCGCTGTTCGTCATCCTCGCCACACTGGTGGCCGGCGCCTTCATCCTGTCGCCGGAGGAACAATCGCTCTATTCCAAAGGCGCCATGTTCGCCTCGGCCTACATGATCAATCTGTGGCTGATCCGCTGGTCGTTCGATTATTTCGCCGCCGATGCGGCCAGCAACCCGTTTGTCCATTTCTGGTCGCTGTCGGTGGAGGAGCAGTTCTATGTCGCCTGGCCGGCGCTGCTTGTGCTGGCGGCATGGCTGCGCCCCGGCAAGCGCGGCGCGATCCTGGTGATCGGCATTGCCGGCCTCGTCTCGTTCGCCGTCTGCGCGTGGCTCACCACGGTCTCGCAGCCCTGGGCCTTCTATTTCTCGCCGCTACGCGCCTGGGAGTTCGCCGCCGGCGGGCTGGCCAGCATGGTGCCGCAGCAAGTCTGGCAAAACCGCCCGCGGCTCGCCACGCCGCTGGCGTGGCTCGGCCTAGCGCTGATTGCCGGCGCCTATCTTTCCTTCAGCGACGAAACGCCCTTCCCGGGTTTCCTCGCCCTGGTGCCGGTGGCCGGCACCGTGCTGTTGCTGCTGGCAGGAGCGGCGCACGCGCAGCAGGAGAGCGCTAAGAAAAGCCCGATCGAGGCACTGGCGCTGGCGCCGCTGCAATGGGTCGGCAAACTCTCCTACTCGCTCTATCTCTGGCACTGGCCGGTGATCGTGTATGCCACGATGCTGACGCCGGAACTTTCGCCGCTGCAGCGGCTCGGCTGCTTGGCGCTGACGCTGGCGCTGTCGGGGTTCACCTATCATGTCATCGAAAACCCGATCCGCCGCAATGGCTGGCTGATGGCCAGTGCGGCGCGGGCGCTGGTGCCGGCCGTCCTCCTGACCGGCACCGGCGTCGCAGCCGCCTACGCCAATGCCAGGCTTGCCGTCCACGATCTGGACCCTGAGCAGCGCAGCATTGCCGCCAGCGCCGCGCAGCCGTCCCCGGCGCGCGCGGCCGGCTGTATTCTCTCCTTTGAGACGGTGACGCCGAAGGCCTGCGTGTTCGGCAACAAGGACGCCGGGCGCTCGATTGCGCTGTTCGGCGATTCGCATGCCGACCACTGGTCGACGCCGCTGATCGAGGCGGCGGCCAAGAACAATTATCGCCTCGTCACCTATCTCAAATCGTCCTGCCGTGCCTCGCGGGTGACGACCTGGAACTGGCGGCTGAAGCGCGACTACACCGAATGCGACCAGTCGCGGGAGCAATCGGTCAAGGACATTATCGCGTTGCACCCGCACATGGTGGTGATCTCGGAATTCTCGATCGGCAATGTGATGAAGGAATCGCCCGAGGAACTGAAGCACGCCGATTGGAACGAGGAGTGGAAGGCCGGCCTGCGCTGGACGCTGGCGGCATTCAGCCGGGCCGGGATCAAGGTCGCGGTAATCCGGGACGTTCCCTACAATGGAAGCTATGCCGACAAATGCGTGGCGCGGGCGCTGTGGCGCGGGCAGGTGCCTGAAGTCTGCGACACGCCGAGGGACGCGGCGGCGAACGACGACATCGCCGCGGCCGAGCGCGACGTCGTGCGCAGCGTGCCCGGCGCCACCTATGTCGACCTGACCAGCCAGTTCTGCGACGCCCAAACCTGCCACGTGTTCATCAACGGCCAACTCGCCTTCCGCGACCGGCACCACCTGGCGACGCCATTTGCTGAATCACTGGAGCCGGTCTTGGAGAAGGCGGTGTTTTAGGGGGCGGCGAGGTAGGGGGACCTGACGGCTGACCGCTCAGTTGATGCGAGCTATGCCACAAACACATCCTCTCGATGGTGAGCGAGGTAAGCCTGCTGCGGCGGGGTGAAGGTGCTAGTGCGCCAGACGGCGGGGGCTTCGGCAAAGCCGAAACTCTGCATCACCAATTGCTCGAAACCGAGCCGCCGCAAATCAGTCTTGTCGACGCGCTGGGATATGAGGACCTGCCCGCAATCTTCAAAACTGATGAAGCCACGGTCAAAGAGGTGGTCGGCATCAGGCGTGAGGAGCAGCCCGTTCATGCCGTCCAAGCGCTCCTGCGCGGAAGCGCATAGGCGCCAAGGCTTGATGTGGCTTGCAATCAGCAACGAGGGATTGGTGACCCCTGTGAGTCGGCACGAGCGCTCCATGGCTTCGACATTGGAACGAAATTTACCTTGGCCGCGACGAGCTTGAATGACGCTCGTCTTTACAGTGTCCTCGAGTTGGAGGTCGTCTCGGATACGGCGCTCAACGACGTCCTCTAAAATTTCATTGACGACTTCGAAAGTGAGACTGTTTGCGCCACCACGCCTCAGAGCTTCGCGGTCGAAAGCTGTACCCGCGACAATGGTGTGAAACACCTCTTGCGATACGCTCGCGAGATAGGCGTTTTGACGGCCTGATCCGGAGTTTGGGTCGATGGGCGAGTATCGGGGAGGCAGAAGCGGACCCAATTCGCCAATTATGTCCGACGGGCGCACTGTCGGCAGGAGCGGCGCCCAATACACCGGGAGAAGCCAACCTTCCTCGTTCCAATTGGCTCCAGTGTTCTTGAACTCCGGTGGTTTCGGTGCTGTGAATGCAAACTCCGCTACCCGACCAATATAGCGCACGGCTTGACCGAAAAAAAGACAACACGAGGTCACCAGGTGTCGCCCGACGCATATTTTTGTAGAACTCGCTGCGTGCCCCATTCTTCTGAGTTTTGGGCGACCAGAGATATTGCCCGTCGATCTCTTGGCGGGCGGTCTGACTGTGATTTACCCACCAGAATTGCGACATCGTTTTGGTTTTAATAGTTGCCGTCGGTTGGATAAGCTCTATTCGAGACCTGTCTCGCCTTCAAGCAGGGAGCCGACCTTATTGCCAGGTGCGACAGGCGGCGTAACTGCATCTTTCGGCGAGACACCAAGAAGAGCGTAGGGCGACGATAGTCGCCGCCCCCACCCCGCTTGCAAATCGCCCCCCAAATGCCATCTACATCACAGGCGCACCGCCGGTGCGCGGCATCCACGGAGCATTCACTTGACGCAGCGAAGCGGCAGTGCGGACTTGCCGCTGCATGGCGGGCGGGTTCCGAAATGGCTGGGCGATCGTATGACGCGGCTGGGTGCGGTGTTGTGCGAGGCGATCATCCATCATTATGGCCGCGACGAACTGTTGCGGCGGCTCGCGCATCCGTTCTGGTTCCAGTCCTTCGGCGCCGTCATGGGAATGGACTGGCACTCCTCGGGCATCACCACCTCGGTCGTCGGCGCGCTGAAGCGCGGGCTGAACCCGATGTCGCGGGAGCTCGGCATCCATGTCTGCGGCGGGCGCGGCGCGCATTCGCGCAAGACGCCGCAAGAGCTGATGGCGATCGGCGAGCGCGTCGGCATCGATGGCGCGGCCCTTGCCACCGCCAGCCGCCTGGTCGCCAAGGTGGACAGTGCCGCCGTGCAGGACGGTTTCGACCTCTATCTGCACGGCTTCATCGTCACCGACGACAGCCGCTGGGTGGTGGTGCAGCAAGGCATGAACGGCGACAGCCGCCAGGCGCGGCGCTATCACTGGCTGTCGGAAGGACTGACAAGCTTCGTCGACCAGCCGCATGCGGCGATCGAGGGCGAGCGGCAGGGCGAGATCGTCAACCTGACCGACTATCGCGCCGAGCCGTCGCGCAGCGGCCAGATCGACCTGCTCAGGACCATGAGCCCGGAGCGGATCCTTGACGAGCTTGCCGTGCTGGAGCCGCCGCCGAAAGCAGCGCCCGCGAAACCGACGGCGCAGCCGATGCTGCCCAATCTGGTGATGCCGGCGCATCACGACGTGCGCGAGAGCGACATCGTCATGCACCGGCTGCACGGCAACATTTCCGCGGCAATAGAAAGCGGGCCGGCCGATTTTCCCGAGCTGCTGCTGGTGCCCGGCGTCGGCGCCCGCACCGTGCGAGCACTGGCCATGGTGGCGGAAGTGGTGCATGGCGCGCCCTGCCGCTTCTCCGATCCGGCGCGCTTTTCGCTTGCCCATGGCGGCAAGGACCGGCATCCCTTCCCGGTGCCGCTGAAAGTCTATGACGAGACGATCGCAGTGCTGAAATCGGCCGTCGGCAAGGCAAAGCTCGGCCGCGAGGAAGAGCTCGGCGCGCTGAAGCGGCTGGATGGCGAGTCGCGTCGGCTGGAGCGCTACGTCACCGGGCCGAGCCTGAAGGAAATCGTCGCCGGCGAGTTCGATCAGTCGCATCTGCTGGGAGGGCGCAGTGTGTTCGGGTGGGAGGGGGCGGCGGAAGAAGAGCCGTTGAGGACGATCAAGAAAGGCGCTTGATGGCGGCCGGTTCGCGCCGCCCCTCATTTCCCTGCCGGGCGTTCGTCATTCGAAAAGCCAAGCAGTTGGCTTTTCGTCCGCTTTGCGGACCATTCCTCAACTCCCCGTATAGTGACGGGGAGAAATATGCTGTCTTCGATGCTTTCGCCAATCGCCAACATTGCAAAGGGAGCGCCGCCGTGGCGGCAGCCAGATGAGGGGCGGCGCGGCGCCTGAAAAGTATGGCTCGTCAGAGCCTCGCCAAGTTTCAAGTCTGATTCACAGAACCTCTCTAAGCGCCTGTTTTACAATAGCTACTCCTCACGCGGCACCCTTCAACAGGTCTTCCGGCCGGCCCTCGACGAGCGCAGCAATATAGCTTTCCAGGCTGGTCGTGCCGCGCTCCGGGTTTTCCGGCTCCGCCGGCTTGTCCAGCGTGGCCCCGGTCATGCGGGTGTAGGACTCGGCCGCCGCTTTGGAGAAGCCGAGTTTTTCGTAGGTTTCTGTCCAGCGCTCGCGCGGCACCGTGACCACGCGCACGTTTTTGCGCAACGCCGCACTGAAGGCTGCGGCGACATCGGCGGCTGAGTAGCGCCGAGGACCCTCGATATAGTGCGTGCCGGTCTTGTCCGTCGGCTCCAGCAGACGTCTCGCCGCGGCCTCGCCGAGATCCTGCGGCGCCACCATCGGCAGCTCGAAATCCGCCGGGAAGAAGGAGGTGATGACGCCGTCGCGCCGCGCCGTCTCCAGGGCCTGATCCCAGTTGCTCATGTAATAGGCGGCGCGGTTGATGCTTGCCGGAATGGCCTGGGCCTTCAGCTTCTGCTCGAGGCCGTAAAGGACGGTGAGATCGCCGACACCCTCGCCGGCCTGCGCGCCGTAGGTCGATTCCGCCACCAGCTTTTCGAGGCCGGAGCCCTCCAGCGCCGCCGCAATGGCGCCAACCGTCTTGCGCTCCTCGGCGTCGGTGTCGGTCGATGGATCGGCCGGCGGGTTGAGCAGAAACGCCCGCTTGCCGCGCCGCAAGACTTCACGCAGCGCCTCGACATCGAGCACATCGGCAACCGCGGCCTCCGCGCCCTGTTCAACCAACCATGCGGCCTTCGACTCGTCGCGCGTCACCACCGTGACATCCTCGCCCTGCCTCAACAGCGCCATTGCCGCCGCCGAGCCGACATGGCCGGTACCTCCAAGAATGACATGCATGGTCTCGTCCTTCCCTTGCTGATTCATGCCGGGTTAATGGCTGGGGCGGCGAAGGGTTCAAAAATCGGGGGACGATGCTGACAGGAGGTGACGCTGAACTTCCTCGCAATGCACGGCGCAGGGGTCGTTCGCATCTTGCAAAATTATGGAACGAGGTCGTGCCCAGCGAGTTATATTAGCGCAACCTTGAATAGGAGGCAGCTATGAAAAAGCTCCTGCTTGCTTCGGCTATCGCTATCACTGCGGCGGCGGCGATGATCGCCCCGGCGAATGCCGGCGGGCGCGTCGTGATCGGCATCGGCAACGGCTACTATGACGATGACTACAATGACAGCTATGGCGACTATTACGATCGCTACGCTCCTCGCCCCTACTACCAGTATGATGCCTACGATAACGGCTTCAGGTACCACAGGTATTACAGGCACCATCGCCATTGCCGTATAGAGTTGGTCAAGCATTGGCGCCATCATCACAGGATCGTCGAGGAAATTCGCGTTTGCGAACGGTGATCCGATAGGGTGAAACCGGTCGGCCGGCATCTGCCGGCCGGCCGCTTCCTGCGCGGCTGCCGGCCTTATCGCGGCTTCCGCATCAGCATCATCCCGTAACCCACGGCCAAAAGGTCGAGCCCGACCTTCAACAGCTTCACCACCACATCTCGTCCCTCGCCGGTGCGTTCGGCGAGCGCCTTCACCGACTGGCCTTCGAGGCAGATCTGGCGGACCACTTCCGCCACTTCCCAGTGGGCCAGGGCGGCGACGGCGTGAGCATGAGCGCGGCCGTCGTTGAGCACGCGGTCGGGGATGCCGCCATTGATGCGGCCGCCGTCGATGCGCTCTTCCCACGGCATCGGCCGCAGCCCGTCACGCGAGGCGCGCTCGAAATCGTCGCGAAACCGCTGGCCGGCCTCGCGCTGCTGGCGGGTCAGCGAGGTGATGCCGACCAGCGGATCGACATTGCGCACCCGCACGATGCCGCCGGTCGCGGTGTAGCCGTCATTGGAGACCTCGTAGACGCGCCGCGCCTCTTCGGTGCCGACGCTCAGCCGCTTGCGGCCGAAGCGATCGTCCTTCAGCGCGAAATCATGGCCGATCTCGCGGCGGATGCGCACCTGCTCGACTTCGCCCGCCGGCAGCTTCGGCGGTTTGGCTTTCTGCGCGGTTTTTTTGCTCATGGCGTGGTCCTGGAGATTGGGTTGTTGAGCCGGAAGGTTGGCGTTCCTTCGCGCCCCCCTCTGCCCTGCCGGGCATCTCCCCCACGAGGGGGAGATTGGCAGTTTCGGCGGCTGCGCCTCTGCAACGTTGGCAATTGGCGAAATCGGCGGCGATATCCGATCGCCCCCCTCGTGGGGGTTGAGGAGTGGTCCGCGAAGCGGACGGAAAGCCAATTGCTTGGCTTTCCGAGCGACGAACGTCCGGCAGGACAGAGGGGGGCGCTGTCCCGCCGGCTTTCGATCATTGGTGGGGTCGTCCGGAGGCGAGGAACGGAGCCCAGCCGCTCACACCACCTCCGCCACAGGTCGGTGGAAACGCGTCTGATGATATTCGCAGTAGCTTTTCAGCGCCCTTGTGCGCAGGCCGCAGCACAGCATCTCGAGCCCCGGCCGACTGCCGGGAGCATCGTTGTCGGGGTCTTCCTCCAGCGTCAGGTCGAGCGGCGCGCGGCAGCGGTCGAACAGGCAGTCGATGAAGCGCATGGCGGCGACATGCGGCTGACGCCCGAGCGAGGCAGGGCGCGGCGCCGGCACATTGAAGCGGTAGATTTCGCCGTCCACCACCAGCCGTCCTTCGCCCGGGATCGAGGGCGCCGGACGGGCTGGCAACAGAGGCCTGGCCGATGGCTGACGGCTCGGTTTGGCGGCCGGTTTGACCGGCGCGGCCTGCTTCGAAACTGCTACTTCCGTTACGGGCTTGCTTAGCTGCGCCGGCGGATTCCTCTTGGCGGTATTCTCGTTTGCCGCAGTCTTCCCCGTCGCATTCTTCCTCGGTCGGCCGCCGGACCTGCCGCCTCTGGGGTTGGCGAAGCCGATGGTCTTCAACGCGCTGTTGCGGTGGACGATGCCGATGATGGCATTGCGCGAGACCGGACTGCCGCGCAGCGCCGTGAAGCGGACGGCGATCCCTGTGGCCGACAGGCCATCCCTCAGCCAGACGGCGATCTCCTGCAATTCGGTGTCGGTATAGGCAGTCATGTCGGTATCCATTGATTGCGCGCGCAAAGGCCGAGCGCCGGCCCCGGGGGCCCACGGGAAAAAATCAGAGCGGATGGTCGGTGCGGTCAGCCGATACTGGCGGCCGGCAGCGAGCCGGCGAGATGCCGCAAGGCGGCTTCGGCGGCCGCTTTGGTGAGGGCGGAAACCGCCCTGCCCGTCAGCCGGTCGAACAGGATGACGGTGCCATCTTCCGTGCGGATGCAGGAAATACCCTGCCCGCCGGAGACAGCCCTTGGCGCACCGGCGGCGCCATGGGCTGAAGAGGTGGCCGGAGCCGGGAGAGGAGCGGCTCCGGCCGTTCCGGTCGATCGGGGGGACGACGGTTCGACCGGATCCGGGGCAGAAGCCCCGGTTTGCGTCCGGACCGGGGAGGAGGACAGCCCGGACGATGGGAGAAAGCTGAGGATGTCTGCGGAAACGCTTGCGATTTGTTCGATCATGCGCTAAGCGTACGATATGTACGAAACGTACGCAAGCGAAATCGTACATATTGGACGATAAATTTCAGGCAATTTGTACGATGCAGGAACCGAGGCACAGATTGCAGCAGGCGCGGGCGGAGGCGGGCTATGCCTCGCCGAGCGACGCTGCGCGGGCATTGCGCGACATCAACAAGAACACGCTGATCAGTCACGAGAACGGTAACCGGCCGCTGTCGCGCAAGGCGGCGGAGAAATACGGCCGCCTGTTCGGCGTCGATCCCGGCTGGCTCTTGTTCAACGGCGACGGCGGCAGCCTTTCGGGTGGCCATTTCGGCTTTGACGAGTCGGGCCGGCAGATCCCGATGCCGTCGCTGGCCACCGTCGACGTGCCCATTGTCTCATGGATCAGCGCCGGCGAACTCGGCAGCCAGGACATGGTGGTCAATCTCAGCGACTATCCGACCATCCCCACCACCGATCTGGAGCAGGGCCAATGGATTGCGCTACGCGTCGACGGCCCGTCGATGAACAAGATCTCGCCACCGGATTCGATCATCTTCGTCAACCTCAGGGACAAGCGGCTGGTGACCAATGGCTGCTACGTCATTTCGGACGAAAGCGGCCAGGCCACCTACAAGCGCTACCGCCCCAACGAGAACCCGCCCTTCCAGCCGGCCTCCTACATGGACATCCCGCCGCCGGCGCTGGAAGGCGCCATCACCATCATCGGTCGGGTGAAGCGCTCGATGATCGATATGTGAGGGAGAAGGCGGTGAGGCGCAATCTCCCGCCTCGAGGGGGAGATGGCCGGCAGGCCAGAGGGGGTCGCCGCGCGTAAGGCGCTGACGTCCTCTGTCCGCGATAGGAAGTCGCGTCAGGACGTACCGACCCCCTCTGTCGCCTTCGGCGACATCTCCCCCTCGAGGGGGGAGATTACGCGCCCAAAAACTCGTTCGTGAAATACGCTCCAAAATCCGGCTTCTCCTTCAGAACCTTGCCATCGCCATCGAGCAATATGCCGGCCCTGAAGAGGTAGGTTCCGATCGCCTCGATCTTGGCCCTGGCGATGGTGCCGATGACGCCGTCCTGGCTGCGCAAGAAGTGTCCGTCGACCAGCATTTTCAGCGAAGCGTGGATCAGCGCCGGGTCGGTCAGCGCGTCCTTGTTGGAAGCCATCAGCAGATCGCCGGCTTCCTGCGGGTGATCGCAGGCAAATTGGTAGCCGCGCCGCGTTGCCTCGACGAAGGCCGATGCGGCCTTCGGGTTTGCCTGGGTATATGCATTGCTGGAGGCGATCAAGGTGGTGTGCTCGTCGGGCACGCCGTAGTCGGCGTAGCGGAAGCCGCGCTGCCTGACGCCTTTCAACTCGGCAGCGACGCCTTCCCAGGTCGAGACCTCCAGCGTGAAGTCGACCGAGCCGTTGGCCAGCGCCTCATAGGCCGAGGTGCCTAATGTCACCGTCTCGAAAACGCCCTTGCCGCCATCGTGGCGGATGATGGTCGAGATCAGCGTGTTTTCCCAGGCGCTGCCGAAGCCGCCATAGGTCAGACCGTCGAGATTCCTGGGACTCTTGATCTCGCCGCGATCCGCGTTGAAGACCAACCGGCCGGTCTCCTGCTGGACCACGGCGTAGACCGCCTTGAGATCGGCGCCGGCAGCCCGCTGGGTAAACAGGCCGACGCCGGCAATGCCGAAATCGGCGATGCGGTTGGCGACCAGCGTGCCGGCGCCGGTATCGCCATAGGGCAGGATCTCAACATCGAGCCCGACCTCGTGGTAGAACCCTTTGTCGCGGGCAACGAACAGGCCGACATGGTTGGTGTTGACCGTCCAGTCGAGCGCGACGGTGATTTTTTGCGTAGCCGCATGAGCGCGAGAGGCAAGCGGCAGTCCGGCAGCCAGCGTCAGCAGCAAAGCCTGCCGGCGTGTGAATTCGGTCATGAAAAACTCCTTTGAGCGGTCTGCGGGAACGAGGGCCGGTCAGTCCCGGGATTGAGCAGCGTGTCGAGGATGTCGGCTTCGAGCGCGGCGGCCTGGCGCGCGGCATCGCTGCCGGTGGTGCGCGGGCGCGGCAGCGGCACGGCAATCTCGCCGATGATGCTGGCCGGCCGCGCCGACATCAGATAGATGCGATCGGAGAGGTAGACGGCTTCGCGCACGTCATGGGTGATCAGCAGCGCCGTCCAGCGTTGGCGCTGCCACATGCCTTCCAGCCAGCGCTGCATACCCGCGCGGGTCAGTGCATCCAGCGCGCCAAAGGGCTCGTCGAGCAGCAGCATGTCGCGCTGCTGCACCACGGTGCGCAAAAGGGCGGCGCGCTGGCGCATGCCGCCGGAAAGCTCGGCCGGCCAGGCGCGCTCGAAACCGGCAAGGCCGAACTCAGCGAACAACGGCGCGACGCGTTCGCGCGCCGCCTTGCGGCCAAGACCCTGCACTTCCAGCCCCAGCGTCACATTGTCGATGACGCGCCGCCACGGCATCAGCGCGTCGCGCTGCGGCATGAAGGCGAAGGGGCTGCCCTGCAATGGCGCGCCGTCGAAGCGCATGTCGCCCTCGCCATTCAGCGCGCCGGTCAGCAACTGGAACAGCGTCGACTTGCCGGCGCCGGAAGGGCCGAGGATGGAGACGAACTCGCCGGCCGCGACATGAAGCGAAATGCCGGCGAGCACCTCAAGCGCGCCGAAGTTCTTCCTGATGTCCCGGAGTTCGAGCCGCGTCATTGACGGTTCTCTTCTGCAGCTTCAACCTTGCCGTCGCGGCTTTCGCTCCCTGCATTCTCCCAAGGCATGGCGAAGCGCTGGACGAGCACCGCAATGGCGAACAAGACAAGCGTGAGCGCGGCGCTGACGGCGACCGCGGCGAGCACCAGATCGGGCCGAAAGTTGTTCTTGGCATTGAGCATGTAGATGCCCAGCCCCTTCGCCGCCCCCGCATATTCGGCGAAGATCGCGCCGAAGACGGCGTAGGTGATGGAGATGCGCAGCCCGGCGAAGAAATAGGGCAGCGCCGAAGGCAGGCGCGCCAGCCAGAAGATGCGCCAGCGCCCTGCCCCCATGGTGGCGAGCATCTGCGAAATCGCCTTGCTGGTCGCGGCAAAACCCTCGACCAGCGCCACCATCATCGGGAAGAAGGTAACGAGCGCCACAAGCAAGATTTTTGGCATCAGCCCGAAGCCGAACCACAGCACGATGATCGGCGCAATCGCGACCAGCGGCAAGGTCTGGCTGACAATCAGCAGCGGAAACAGCGCGCGGCGCAGCGGGGCCAAGAAATCGACCAGCGCCGAAAGCACGAAGGCAGCGACCAACGAGCAGGCGAAGCCGGCTGATGTGGCGCGGATGGTGGGCAGCGTGTTGTCGGCAAGGGCAGCGCGATGCTCCCAGGCCTGCTGCAGCACGCGCGACGGCGCCGGCAGCATGGTGGGCGCAGCGCCACCATAGCGGGCGTAGAGCTCCCACGCCGCGAGGAGCAGGGCGGAGGCGCAGGCGGCGGGGATGGTCTTGGCGATGGCTGCGGCTAATCTCCCCCCTCGAGGGGGAGATGTCGCCGAAGGCGACAGAGGGGGTCGTCTCGCATAGAGCGCCCACGCCTTGCCGATGCGAAAAGGACGTCGGCGCTCCACGCGCTGGGACCCCCTCTGGCCTGCCGGCCATCTCCTGCTCGAGGGGGGAGATTCGTGGGCATCGCGGTCTTCGCCAATCGCCAATGGCTCCCCTCCTCTCTGTGCTGAGGGGTCAGAGGCATCTCCTCCACGCAATAGGTCAGATAAACCAGCCACGGCAATATCCTCAAGGAACGACGCTTGAGCCGCGGCTCAGACGGCGCTCGGGCTGTTCGCCGAGATCGTGATGTCGAGGGTGACGTGGCCGGCGCCGGGGCCGAAGCGGCAGAAGGCCTCGTTGAGCGTGGCAAACACGGCACCGGCATCGCCACGCAATTTGGTGCAGAAGTTCTTTGAGCGCTCAAAGACGCCGGACTGTTTCAGGAAATCGATGCAGCCGTAGATCTCGTCCATATGGTCGCCCGTGCCCATAACGTAGAGCGAGAACTGCGCCGCCACCGGCTGGCCGGTCGACGGCGTGGCCTGGACAGCGCGGATCGCGGCGATCTTGCGCTCGTCCAGCGGAATGGCGGGGCCGCCGGTCTCGTCGGAGCGGCAGATCGGATCGTCGGGCTCGCCCGGACAGCCGCGCGAGACCGCCGCCGAAAGCACGCAGTGCTTGCCGCTTCTGGCCGCCGCGACGAACAGGTCGCGCATGGCGGGAAACAGCACCTCGGGCGGCCCGACCGTAAGGGTCGAGATGTCATCGGTTTCGATCCGCAGCCGGTCGCGCCACGGATCGAGCGCGCCGAGCGCGCCGAGGATGACGCCGACGAAATCGTCGGTCATGGGATAAAGGGAAATCTGTGCGCCTGAAAACATCGCCCGCCTCGCTCCGCTGGTATTATCCAGATCAGCTTTAGGGTCCGAAGGCTTGCCGCCCTCATCTCAGCCCCGACGATACGGAGCACCCCTGTGGATGGGCGGGTTAAAGCACCGTTCGCGGCATTGGGGAAGCCGTTTGTTGAGGCACTGCGGGAAAGTGTTTTGGGCCAGACGTGCCGGGCGCCCGGGCGTTAACAGACGACTCGTCAGTTCGTTGCGTTATAACGTTTCCACGAACTTCTTATAACTGCGTTGAAATTCAAGCTGATAAACGTAATTATAAGAAAATGGCAGAGACTCCGCGCAGCCCTTACGGTTTCTGGATTTCCTTATCCGCGACCCCATCCGGACTGTGCTCCTGCATCGCTCGGGCTTGCCTGTGCTGGTCCCCTCGCCCCAGCGCTACGCCATCCACAAGCTGATCGTCGCCTCGCGACGCGGGCCGAGCGCTGGCGCCAAGCGGGAGAAGGATCTCCATCAAGCGCGCCTGCTGACCCAAGCGCTCGAAGCCACGCGTCGCCAGGACGACCTTGCCTTCGCCTTCATGGAAGCGTGGGACAAGGGCGAAAACTGGCGCGAGACGATCCGGGGCGGCTTGAACCTGTTCGACGCCGCCACGAGGGAAAACAGTCACACCATCCTGGGGAAATCCCTCCGCGAAATTGGTGCGACTCCTGAAGGATTCACGATGCGGGATTAGCTGAAGCGACCGCTGCTATATTCATGTCCATCGTCCCAACCGTACGAAATTGGCTTGACGCTTATTCGTACATAAAGTACGATATCTCTTTTCGCAGAGAGGAATGTCCTTGAGCACAGCGAACCATGTTGCCTTCGCCGATCTCTCTCGGCCTTTGCTGTCACCCCCGTCGTTGCCGCCGCCTTTGTTGCCGCCGCCTTTATTGCCGCCCCCTTTGTTGCCCTTGTCATTCGATCAGTGCGAACGCCTCGCCGGGGCTTGGCGAATGGCCAGCCAAGACATCGCCGACGACATCCGCTTCATCCGCCAATATCTGAAAGTCGTTGCCGAGAAGGACGAGAGGCTGTCGACCGGCACCCTTGTTCACAGCCGCGCCTATGTCGAGGCCTGCGCCGGCTGGCTGCCACAGACCGTGACGCGCTATCTGCGCCACCTGCGCCAGATCACCGAATGCGAACTGGCCATGACAGCTGCCGGCATTCGCTTTGCGCTGTCGAGTTATGCCTGGGAGGCATGAGGGCGCCTGTCGCCAAACACAAGGAATTGCGCTGCCCGTCGCAGGCGCAATTCGTCAGGTTGAGAGGCTCGGGCGCGCCTGAACGGCGGGCGCCAAGGATGGCCCCGGCCAGCGAATTCCGGCCTTGCTTTATTTCGACTGGCCTTATTTCTGGCCTTATTTCGATTTGGCTTTGCCGGACTTTGCGGCGGCAGGCTTCGCCGCCTTTGGCTTGGCGGCTGCCTTGGCGGGCTTGGCGTCAGCTTTCTTCGCCGCCTTTTTGGGCTTGGCGACCGCGCCATCGACTTCAGCCGTGGCCTGCTCCCAGTGTTCCTGATGCGCGCCTTCAGGCCGGCCGGCCTTTTCCCAGATCTCGTGCGCGCGCTGGCGAATGCGGTCCTGTTTGTCGTCCGTCACTTAAGCCTCCGTGGTTGGGTCCGGTCGGTTGGTCCAGATTCCACGAAAACATTAGCCGAAAATTCGACCGGCGTCTTGAGTGACGAGACATCTCAGCGCGGGTCGGAAATCACCGCAACGCCGAGCAGCGCCGCTTTCTTGACGATCAGCCCGGCGAGGTCGGCATCCGAACGATCGGTGCCGGTGCGCTCCCGCAGGAGCGCGATCGCTTCCTTCATCGATAACAGCGCCGTGTTGCGCTCGGCCAGCAACTTGTCGCAACACGCCGCAACATTGGCGGAGTTCGGGGTCTCGACATGCGGCAACATGGCAATTCTCCTTTCATCATGTTCGTCATTCGGCCCTGCCGCCCTTTTGGGAAGAACGACAGGGCCGTATCACCGATGAATGGTTAGGTTGTCGAGCGTTACTCGACCACCTCGACAATCCTACGCGTGCTGGGGTCGACCAACACGGTATGGTTGTCGACGACGGCGTATCTGTACTGAACGTCGGGAACCTCCTGCAGCTCGACAGTGTCAGGCAAGGCAGTGCCGACATTCAATTCGACGCCGAGCAGATTGACCGAGGCAAGCGGATGTTTCTTTACGTATTGGTGCACGACCGTGCGCTGTTCCGGGGTGATGATCACCTGCTGCTGTGCCGGCTGCGTGACGATGACCTCGTCGGCGGCGGCAATGCCGATACCAGCGATCATGGCGAGCCCGGCGACGGCGGGAATAAGGATGGTTTTCATCTTCGTCTCCTGTCGTTGTTGGCGAGCTCCGCCGTGTTCCCGCATGAGGCGAAAACAGCGCAGATCGAGGTGGCGGGCTCCTGGAGGCAAACGCAGCCGGTACGGTCTTGTTCCGCAAGCGGAGACTAAATTGATCGGCTTCCGGTCATGCCAGCAGAACCCGCACCCGCAAGATTCGCATTGAAGCACAATCCCTCAGGAGACCTTCGACATGGACGATGCACGGCTCCAATTCCGGTGGCGATCGCGGCCGGCGCCGGCATTGATCCGGTGACCGCGTCGCGCCCGGCCAAGACCGGAACCGACCGCCTTCGTGCCACGCCGTGAAGTTTCAAGCAAAGGTCATTGCTTCGGCGGCTGCGCAGGCACCTCGCCAGGCTTGATCACCGGCGTCTTGCCCTGATCCGGCGGCGGCTGCGTCATACCCTGGTCACCACTGGGCGGCGGCTGCAGCACGCCGCCGCAGGGACCGAGCGTGCTGGACGATTCGCCACCGCCATTGGCGGCCGGCGGCTTCTGACCATCGTCCTGAGGCTGCGCCTGGCAAGGCGCGGCAGGGCCGTGCTGGTCGCTATTGTCCTGCGCGGCCGCCGGGTCGACCAGCGCCAAGAGCAGCACGCATGGGATGAGGGGGAAAGTCTTCATGGTCCAGCTCCTCTGGATTCATCACCTTGGCAAAGCAGACTAGTCCTTGGCAAAGCAGACTGGCGGCAATTGGTTCCACGGAGATGGAGTGGTTGCCGGAACCTGACAGCCGGAAGTGAGTTCCACCTTCTCGACGCAAAGCCGCCCGGAGGAGGCAATCATGGAAGAACGAAACAGAAAACCCAATGACGAGGTCGAGGCGCCACCGAGCAAAAACGATGCCCGCGACAGGATCGCCAATGACGAGGTGGAAGCGCCGACGCCGCGCCGGCAGGATTGGGATGCGCTGCGTGGCGCAACGGTCCTGCCCGACGGAGCAGATGAGGAAAGCCTGCCGGACACCACCGGAGTCGAGAAGGAAGGCGAACTGCCCGAGGAGGATGACGACAACCCCTACCAGGACAGTGACGATGCCTTGCCCGACGACGCCGAGGAAGCCGCCATTGGTCACGACCTGGCGAGGCGCGGCGGCCCGTTCGACGACGTGTAAGGCAGCGACCGCGGACTTTCGAGAGGTTTCCCGGGACGTCCACGCCGTCACCAGTTGGACCAAGTATGAGCTGAAGGCGATGCCGGAGCATCGCGATATTTCGAAGGATCCGGCTGGCCGGATCCTTCGTTTAAGGCGCCTTGGCGGTTTGGTTAAATTTAGCCCTTGTGGTCAAGGACTGGACGGCGACGGCGACACACCTTCGGCAGCCGCGAGGCAGCCGAGAGCACGAACGCGAAGTCCAATGTTCCAAGCGCCGTTGAGGCCGCTCGCCTGAAATCTTCAAAGTGCGCAAGAGATTGTCCGCCGCAGGCGGTGCGCACACGCTCCAGTATCGCAGACGACCGGCGTAACGGCCCATCGACCGCCGGCACTTAGTGCCGACGGGCGCATGGCTTCAATTCGACCCGGGATCGCCGAGCGCCTCGGTGACGAAGGACGCCGCGATCAGGTCGTCGGCGTCGAGGCGTAGGGAGCCTTCGACACCTCCCATGATGGCTGCGACCTTCTGGAAGGTCTGCATCTCGTGTTCAGTAACGCTGGCGTCTCGCATCCTGGCTTTCAGATCGGCGATGCGTCGGCCCAGCGAGGCCGACGTTCCGATTTCTCTGTTCGACATGGTGTCCTGCTCCTCCCCCAACCCATGCTGTGGACGTACTCAAGGCTGCCTATATATAAGGCAGCGCGAATACAGTCGCCGCAACGCGCGATATCTGGGAAGGTTCCGGCGCCAAATAGTCACGAAATAATACGTGTGGGGCTCAGTTATGGTCGCCCACGCGGCGGTAGACACCGCAAACCAGCGGCTGTCCATCGGGCTGGCCAACCCGCGTCGCGGGTCGCGAACGCGGGTCGGACTTGATCGCTGCGCGAACAGTCAGCGAGAAGCCGGCACCACGCCGGACACCGAGCGCGCCGTTTCGGGCGAAAACACCACGAAAGCAAAAACCAGAACGGCAGCGGCGACGATGAGCGAGCCGCCGGCAACGATCGGTTCAAGCGCCGGGTTTCCCTGCAGCATCACATACAGCGCCGGCAGCATGATCACCAGGCCGAGTGTGTAGAGCCCGTAGTGGATCATGGCGATGCGACGCGCCGCCTTTTGCGGATTGAGCGCGTAGTAGCCGCCGAAGATGGCGCTCGTCACCCAACCGAGCAGATTGATATGCGCGTGCGCCGGAAAAGCGGCGTGGTCACCCGAGATCGCCATCTGCAGGCCGGCCGCAATCCCCAACATCAGGAACAAGATGGCAGTTTTGAAAAAGAGTTCTGAAACCCTCGGCATGTCATTTCTCCCCCTATGCGGTCTGCGACCGCTTGCGACCTGGAGAATACACCCACGCGCAGAACTTTTCCACGCCCCGGTTATGGGGCCATGCCTGCACAGCTTTTTGCACGCTGTTCGACTTTTCTGGCTGCCACAACCCGGCGCCGCCGCGCTACGGCGTCAGCAAGATGTCGGCGCCCGCTCGCTCGTCGAACACCACCGCGCAGCCGCGCCCCAGCGCCACTGCCGACAGCGCGTTGGCCACCGTCTCGTCCGGCGATACGAAATCACCGGTCAGCACTCGCAACTCCTCCACCGCCCTGGCCATTGACACGCAGTGCCCGGCAACGCGATCGCTCGTGCAGGCGTCAATGACGCTGACGAGGTCGATCATCTTGAACTGGCCCATACCGGCCTCCACAAAAACAGCGTCCCGTCGCGGATATGAACGCCGAGGCGAGAGACAATGTTCCGCAGGTCCGATGCCCAGGCGGAGCACTCGACAGCCCGACCTGGAACGGTCCGGCCGGCGACAACCGCTTCGCTTGACAATAGGCCCTGTTTGTTCTCTATTTGTTCGGCAAAAACGCCTCTCACAACAGACGCGGCTAATGCTGCAACGCCGCAAAGGGAACGGTCGGGATGGAGCCCACCATCCTGCATGCGGATCTCGACGCCTTCTACGCCTCGGTCGAGCAGCTGCTCGACCCGGCGCTCAGGGGCAAGCCGATCGCCGTTGGCGGCGGCGTCGTGCTTGCCGCTTCCTACGAAGCCAGGGTTTTCGGCGTGCGCGGCGGCATGCCCGGACGACGCGCGCGCGAGCTTTGCCCCGGACTGATCTTCGTCGGCGGCCATTTCGCCGACTATCAGCGGCTGGGCGACGCCGCCATCAAGGTGCTCGACGATTTCACGCCGCTGGTCGAGCGGATTTCCATCGATGAAGCCTTTGCCGATGTCGCCGGCTGCACGCATCTGTTCGGGCCGCCGGCCGAGATCGCCGCCACGGTGCGTCGGCGCGTCCGGGCAGAGCTCGGCCTGCCGATCTCGATCGGCGTGGCGCGCACCAAGCATCTGGCCAAGATCGCCTCGCAGGTGGCCAAGCCCGACGGCCTGGTGGTGGTCGATCCGGACACCGAACTTGCCTTCCTGCATGATCTGCCAGTCGGGCTGATGTGGGGCGTCGGCCCGGCGACCAGAGCGCGGCTGGCCGAGATCGGCATCGAGACCATCGGCCAGTTGGCAAAGACGCATAGCGGGGCGCTGCGAAGGTTGCTCGGGCCCGCCGCCGGCGAAAAGCTGGCGTCGCTGGCATGGAACCGCGACCCGCGAAAGCTCGAAACCCACAGGCCGTCGCATTCCGCCGGCGCGCAGTCGGCGCTTGGCAGACGGCCGGCCGAGGCGCGTATCTTCGGACCCGTGCTGCTGCATCTGGCAGACCGGGTCGCCAGCCGGCTCAGGGCGAAATCACGGCCCGGGCGCACGGTGACGGTGCGCGTGCGTTTCGCCGATCTGCACGCTGTCACACGCTCGCTGACGCTCGATCAGCCGATTTCGGCAACCGCGATGCTGGCCGAAATCGCGGGGGAGCTGGTGCGCGGCGTGCTGGCCGCCAACCCTCGGGAGAAGACCATCTCGCTGCTGGCGATCTCGGTGTCGCAGCTGGAAGAAAGTGCCGAGCTGCAGTTGGAGCTGCCGCTCGGGCTTGCCGATGAAAAGCAGCGGCCCGGCAGCAGGCAAGGCTTGGCGCGCTTTGGCGCCGACCGCGCCATCGACAAGATCCGCCAGCGCTTTGGCAGAGAGGCTGTCGGCTATGGCGCCGTGGCGCTGGAAGCCCGGCGCTCGGCTCCCGACGCCTTCCGCGAACTGGCGGAGAAGGAACTGTGAGTGCGGCGCGACGGCAAGGCCAATGTTTAGGCTGGACCCCTCCGCGCTGCATTGCCGCTCTGTTTGAGCAGGCCGACCAACCAGGCCAGACCCGCCGCCGTTTCGGACGTTTTCCGCACCGCAACCCGGCCGCGCCATGCACGCCCAAGAACAACGATTTCTCGATGAAGGTGGATTTGCGGTTAACGCATCGGCGCCAAGAAAACCCGGACGGGACGACGGCGCCGCGAAGGTTGACAGTGCCGATCCGTCTGGCATTATCGCGCAAGCTTGGAGGATACACTATGAAGAAAACCTATTCGAAGCCTGTTCTGGTCAAAAAAGGCAAGCTTTCGCAGGTTACGGCGCTCGCCAATGGCGCGGGTTCCGGCCCGATCGAGTGAAGTCGTTGAGTCGGACTGTCGCCTGATCTGGCGGCCTCGCCTGACACTGGAGATGCGGCATGAAGAAGACCTATTCGAAGCCGGTGCTGGTCAAGAAGGGCAAGCTCTCGCAGGTTACAGCCGACAATGGTAACGGCTCCGGGCCGGTCGCAGTCTAGCAGCCGATTATCCGACGCCTCGTGCCGTCTGGCCGGGAACAGGGCTTTGGGTGCCCGACGTGGAGAGTGGAAAATGAAGAAAACCTATCTGAAACCGGTGCTGGTCAAAAAAGGCAAGCTCTCGCAGGTCACCGCGAACGGTGCTTCCAATCCGCGATAAACCCTTTCACCCCGATTAATCGCGACACGCTTCAGCGCACAACCACCAGATCGTCGAGCACGAGCTGCCAATAGTGGCTCGTGGAGAGGCGCACGCGCGTCACCGCCGCCAGCATCGGCGCATAGTGGACGGGCGCCAGTGCCGACAGGACGATCGTGTCGCTGGCGATCAGCCGGTCGCCAAGCCAGCTCTCGACCAGTGCGGTTTCGCCTTCGGACTTCAACCATGCCGCCGTCAGCATCACGGAATGGAACCCGAACGGTTTGTCGCTCGAGAATTCGGCCGGGTGTCCGCTGCTCGTATAGCAGACATGGTCTCCCGAGATATTGCCGTTGACGTAGCCTTCGCTGCCTTCGGTATGATCGCGCGCCAGTGCGTTCAGGTTGAACCAGGTCAACCCGGCATAACCGGACGGCACCTTGCGCAGGCCGCGCGTCGTGACATCGTCGAAACCGATGGCCTGCAAGGACGCGGCGCTGTCGACAGCCGCGTTCTCGGGCGACAGCAGGCCGAGCTCGGTCGGGTAGGCCGACAAGGCCAGTCGTCGTTCCATGCCATCGCCGGTGACTTCGATCACGTCGGCGTCATCGGGCAGATCGAGACGGAAGCCAGCGCCAGCACTTAGCGGATGCACCGCCACCTCTTGCCCTTTCGCCATCACCGAGATGCTCGTCGAAACACCGTCCGCTACGCGGCCGCTGAGCCGGCGTATCGCAAACAGGCCGACCGGCTGCAGCATTGATTCCGAGACCAGCCCGGTGGGCGAGCCCGGCAGCGGCCGGAGGTGCTGCGACTGGACCTCGTTGGCGCTGCTGGAGCGCCAGCCGGGCGGAACCGACACGGTGAAGCGGTAGCTGCCCGGCACATGGATGGGCGCGGCCCGACGTTTCGCCGACGCCAGGAAATTGGCAAAGCCGCCGCGGTTGCTCCGCGCCGCGGCGACGAAGCGGCCGTCGCCATCATGCAGTCTGACCATGATGCCGGCCATCGGGCGGTCGCCGAGCCCGTAGCGGCCGTCACGATCGGCATCGAAGTAGACAAAGGTCGAATGATTGAGCTTGCCGTGGTTGCCCGACCAGTCCCGGCGCACGGCGTAGTCGTTGGCCGGATCTTCACGAAGCCGGGCTCTGCGACGCGACCGCGCCAGCCGCCAGGCCAAAGCCGCAACGACAGCGGCGAGCCCGACAAGGAGTATTGCCTTGATCACGGACGGCTCAAGCAATGCTGTCGGCCCTGCTCATCTGGATCTCCTGCGCATACATCGATCCATATATCGATGCTGCAGGCGCTTGAGCAACCGGACACGGGACCGGCGGACCACGGCATCGGCGTCACATATCCATTTCAGGCAACTATTCCGGCGACGGTACCGGCGGCTTCGTCGTCAGCGCCGCGCCGAAGGCGGCGACGACCACGGCGGCGATGCCCGCGCATTGCAGCGGGCTCAGGGTCTCGTGCAGGAACAGGAAGCCGGCCAGCGCGCCCAGCGCCGGCTCCAGACAAGTCAGCGTGCCGTAGAGCCTGGCCGGCATCCGGGTCAGCGCCACCATCTCCAGCCAGAACGGCAAGGCGCTGGAGAACAGCCCGACCAGCAGCGCGCTGACCAGGATCGCGGGTGCGATCAGGCCGGTACCCGCCTCGGCGAGGCCGAACGGCAGGGCGAGAGCAGCGGCAATGACCAGCCCGTAAGCCGTGGTCTGGCTGCCAAGCTCGGCGCCCGCCTTTTGCGCAAAGACGATGTAGAGCGCCCAGCAGCCGCCGGCGGCCAGCGCCAGCATCACGCCGATCGGGTCGAGTGCACTGCCGGAGTGGATGAAGGGCGACAACAGCAATATGCCGGCAACGGCAAGCACCACCCAGACGAAGTCGGTGGCGCGCCGCGACGACAGCGTCGCCACGAGCAGCGGGCCGGAGAATTCGAGCGCCACCGCGACGCCGAGCGGAATTCTGGCGAGCGCTGCGTAAAACAAAAGGTTCAGCGCCGCGAGGTTGACGCCGTAGGCGATGAGCCAGGGCAGCACGGCGCGCGACGGCCGCACCCGCCACGGCCTCAGCACCGCCGCTAGCATCAGCGCCCCCACGACCAGCCGCAGCGCCGTGGTGCCATTGGCGCCGATCAGCGGAAACAGGCTCTTGGCGAAGGTGGCGCCGATCTGGATCGACACCATGGCGCCAAGCAACGCGCCGATCGGCAAGGCCTTCGCTTCAGCTGCGGCAATCGGCGTCGACGTCAATTCCAGTCCCTCCGCGCGCGACCAGCCGGCCGTAGCGCAGGCCGGAGATAGGGATAAAGGGCCCGGCTGTCGTGTGGCACGAGCGGGCCGTTGATAGGGCAAGGGTGGGAGGCGAACGCCGACGCATTTCCTCTCCCCCGTCGATCGGGGGAGAGGTGTCGAGCAAAGCTCGGCGGAGTGGGGGTCGACCGTTCATCACATCCGCTGATTGCCTGCTTGCAGGCGTTTCGCGCCCGCTTCCGTCGCTCCTGTTTCGCGGCGACCGTGGCTTTCAGGAGCGCCTTCCCCCACTCCCTCGCCGCTTCGCGGCGCCACCTCTCCCCCCTCCGGAGGGAGAGGAAAATGCCAGCTCGCATAAGCTCGCGCCCTTCCTCTCCCCCCTCCGGAGGGAGAGGAAAAGAAGCTAGCTCGCCAGCCCATACACCAGGCTCACCCGCCCATCCGACAGCTGGCCGACCTGGCGCAGTTCCAGTCCGTGCCGGGCGTGCACCGTGCCGAACAGCGCCTTGCCGTCGCCGGCGAGCAGCGGATAGACAAAGAGCCGCATTTCATCGACTAGGCCGGCTTCGATCAGGCTGGCGGTGATGCGGGCGCCGCCCATGAGATAGATGTTCTTGCCGGGCTCGCGCTTCAGCGCCGCGATGTCGTCGAGGCTGCGCAGGAAGCGCGTCGAGGCCCAGGCGGCCGAAGTCATGGTGTTCGACAGCACATAGTGCGGGGTTTTCGCGGCAAAGCGCGCCCATTCGAGTTCGGCCGGGTCGACCAGTCTGCCGGTCATCGGCAATGGCTGGTCCGGCTCGTTCTGTTGGATCGCGCTCCAGTAGCGCTCGTAGCCGGCATACATGACGCCGCCGAGCAGGCAGGCGTCGATCTCAGGCATCAGGCCATATTCCTCCGACCAGTTGTCGACCCAGTCGGCGAAGCCTTCGGGGCCTTCCATCTTGCCGTCGATGGAGATCTTCATTCCGGTGATCAATTTACGCATGACTTCCTCCTTCGGGCTTGCGGGATGCAAGCACGTTGCCTGGTTTCACTTCCGATGACGCGCCGCTGTGTCTGGCGAAGGCGCGTGTTTCGCCGGCCCTTGCGCCGGCATCCGATGCAAGGGATCGATGAGGCCCGGTCGGACCGGGCGATGCGTTAGGTCAGGTCAGGCCGGCAGGCGCCGGTCGTATTCCGCCACGATACGGCTAAAGCTGTCCCAGAACGGTTCGGGCTTCTCGGCCGCCACGCGGGCAACCAGGAGGTCGAGATGCACGTGCCAGCCTGCGGCATGCATCATCAGGCTCGAGCGGTCCGGCAGGCGGCGGTGGACCAGGGTGAGCAAGACGTCGTCGCCGCGCTGCGCCAATTCGAAGGTGACATTGCCGCTGCCGTTCCAGGTGATGGTGAGCTTGCGCGGCGGATCGCACTCGACGATCTGGTTGTGCATCCGCTGCTCGCCGCCACTGAAGCTGGCCGGCCTGTCGCCGGGCGGGTCGGTCAGTTCGTCATTGCGCCAGACCAGCTCGAAGGAAGAGCCTTCCTCCATCTCCATGTCGCCGGCCGCCAGCCATTGGCGGCGCAGATCGCTCTGCGTCAGATATTCCCAGACGCGCTCCCTGGTTCCGGGCAAAAGCCGTTCGATCCTCAAAGTGGCCGGCTGGATCAGCTGGGCGTAGCCGTCGAAGCTGTTCATCTGGTTCATCGGTCGTCTCCCTCGGATGATGTTGGCCTGGATGTGTCTGGCTTGGGTGATTCCGGCTTGGATGGTTCCGGATTTGCCGGTGCCGGCGTTGACGGCGTTGTCGACGTTTTGCGCCCCGCCTCCTCGCGCAAAAGCTGTTCGAGGACATCGAGGCGGCTGTTCCAGAAACGCGCGTATTGGCCGAGCCACTGATAGGCGGTGGCCAGCGGGCGGGCCTCGAGGCGGCAGACATGGGTGCGCCCGCGCACTTCGCGCCGGATCAGCCCGGCATGCTCCAGCGCCTTGATGTGCTTGGAGGCGGCGGCCAGCGACATGGCGAAGGGCTGCGCCAACTCGCTCACCGTACGCTCGCCGCCGGCGAGGTGGTTAAGCATGTTCCGGCGCGTGGCGTCGCCAAGGGCGTGAAAAACCTGGTCCATCTGGGGCGTCTCTAATTCAACCATGTAGTTGAATGTAGAGGCGAGATTTTAGATAGTCAACTAGTTGGTTGAATGTTTTTTGGGAGAGGCGCTGGCCCCCTACCTCCCCCTTGTGGGCATAGGCGCTAAGATAGCTTTGGCATGGACTGGAATTTGCGCTTTCGTGGTGGTTCGCGCC
>NZ_JAMYRV010000013.1:0-118875 GCF_040321555.1 Mesorhizobium sp. M0317
CGGCTTCATATATGTCTCGCAAGCGCTGGCGGGCGAACCGGTCGCTGCGTTGGAGACCGAAGACGGACAATGGACACTCTCATTCATGCCCACCCGCTCGGCATCATCGACACACGGCACATGAAGCTTGTCCGCCGCAGCGCCGCGCCAACCAATCCGCTTGGCGCTGCGGCGGACGCATAGGGGGAGAGAAGTGTCACCTATGTATCCGGTTCAAAGTGTTACCCATCTATCGGCTGGACAGACCGCAGCCTTGGCGCTCTTCTTGCAACGTTGGCGATTGGCGGAATCGTCGATAACAGCGACCCCTCTCCCCGCCACTATACGGGGAGGGGATGCCGGCAGGCAGGTGAGGGGCAGCGCCAACGCACCGGAAAATAAACTCATGCCTGAACCGTTTGCCCTCCATTTCGTCCACCCCCTTGCAGTCCGCTGCAACTTTGAACAGTCTGTGCCTACACGGGGGCGAGGCTAAATGCGCGGCGAAGTTCTTCACTATGACGAAGCCCAGGGTTTCGGCTTCATCACCGGGGCGGACGGCAACCGCTACACCTTCGCGCGCGAGGATCTGAGCCGTGATACCGTGATCGCGAACGGCGCCGTGGTCGAGTTTCTGCCGGCAAGCGGTCAGGCGCGCGACGTTTTTTCAATCCGCGCCCAGCCCGCCAGTCCCGCCACCGCTGCGCCAGCGGCAAGCGCCGCGCCGCCCAAGGCGGCTGCCGCAGCCGCGCCACAGCATTTCGGCCGCCTGGCGGAAGACGGCGCGGTTCGCGATAGCGGACTGCCGGGTTATTTCTGGCGAGGCGTGACGCGCAACTACATCAACTTCGCCGAACGCGCCCGCCGCAAGGAATTCTGGGGCTACTGCCTGTTCTGGACCGTCAGCTTCATCCTGGTCGGAATTGCCGGCGCCCTCGCCGACCAGGCCGTCGGCAATTTCGATGCCGGCAACTGGCCGATTGTGATGATCGGCGTCTGGGGGCTGTTTTGGCTAGCGACGTTCCTGCCCTGGGTCGGGCTCGTCGTGCGCCGCTTGCACGACATCGGCCTGACCGGCTGGCTGGCAATACCTTACTTCGCAATCACCTTCATGTTCGCTCCGGCTACGCTGATCCTCGCGCTGATACTCGGATTGATCCCGACCCAGGCCCACGAAAACCAGTGGGGGCCGGTGCCTGGAGGAGGCGGAGCCTAGACCCGCACCAGAAATGAGCAGCCGGCTGTTTGCGGACAGCCGTGCTATAAAAATGGCTTAGGTCGCAGCCGGGAAGGCAGCTGCTGTTTTGACCGGACGAACGAAATATTTCTCTTGCCATTTAGTCTGCGCACAGATAATCTGTGCAATCATCAAATCGACGATCGAAAACGGATTATGGAGCCAAACAAATGTGGACCAACGAGTACACCGCAATTTCCCCCCTTTCGGCGCAGGCCATCTGGAACGCGCTCAAGGCGCTGCACGAAGGCCGCGTCACCTACGAAGGGTCCGATACGTTCGTGCTGCACGGCCCGTTCGCCAAGGGCACCCGCGTCTCTGTAACGCCCGTCGGGCAGGACACCTTCGAATCGACGATCATCGACCTCGTCGACGCTGTAACCTATGCCGACGAGACCTCGTTCGGCGGCACGAAACTGCTGTTCAGGCATACGCTGACGCCGGTCGAGGGTGGCACTCAAGTGACTCATCGCCTCGAAATTTCCGGCCCATCGGCCGCCGAGGTCGGACCAGAGCTCGGGCCGCAGATCAGCGGCGATTTCGACACTTCGATGGCCAAACTGTTCGAGCAGGCAAGGGTGTTGGCGAACGGTGGCTGATCGGGGGGATCTGAACACGCGCTTCAGCGGACCATCCGAGAGCCCCGGCTTGCTGCTCTGGCGAACCACCATGCGCTGGCAGCGCGTCATGACGGCGGCGCTGGCCCCGCTTGACCTTACCCATGTCCAGTTCGTGCTGCTGGCTTCGGCGATGTGGCTCGGCCGCTATGGCGAGCCGCCCAACCAGGTGCAGCTCGCCGCCCAGGCCGGCACCGAGGTGAAGATGACATCGGACGTCGTCGCCCGGCTCGAGGCAAAGGGACTGATTGTGCGGGACACCAACCCGCGGGATTCCCGCGCCAAGGTGATCCGCGTCTCCACGACGGGGACGGCCGCAGTCCAGCGCGCTATCGTCGCCGTCGAAGCCGCCGACGCTGCTTTTTTTTCAGCCGTGGACGAGGCGCAACTCGTCGGCCTGCTGAAACGGCTGGCCGGCGAGATCCGCTGAGTCGGCCGCTAAGCCAGGAACTTGGCGATGATGGCATCGCCCATTGCGACAGTGCCGACTTCGGTCATGCCCTCGGACAAAATATCCTTCGTCCGCAGCCCGTCGTCGAGCACGGCGGCTATGGCGCCTTCGAGCTTGTCGGCCTCATCGACCATGCCGAAGGAGTAGCGCAGGCACATGGCAAACGACGCGATCATGGCGATCGGGTTGGCGATGCCCTGTCCCGCAATGTCGGGCGCCGAGCCATGCACCGGCTCGTACAGCGCCTTGCGCTTCTTGGTCTTCACATCGGGCGCGCCGAGCGAGGCCGACGGCAGCATGCCGATCGATCCGGTCAGCATGGCGGCGATGTCGGACAGCATGTCGCCGAACAGATTGTCGGTGACGATGACGTCGAACTGCTTTGGCCAGCGCACCAGCTGCATGCCGCCGGCATCGGCCAGCATGTGGTCGAGCTTGACGTCGGCATAGCGAGTCTTCTGGGTCTGGGTGACAACCTCGTTCCACAGCACCCCGGATTTCATGACGTTGCGCTTTTCCATCGATGTCACGTGGTTCTTGCGCGTGCGCGCCAGCTCGAAGGCGACGCCGGAAATGCGCTCGATCTCGAACGTGTCGTAGACCTGCGTGTCGATGCCGCGCTTCTGGCCGTTGCCGAGATCGATGATCTGCTTCGGCTCGCCGAAATAGACGCCGCCGGTAAGCTCGCGCACGATCAATATGTCGAGGCCCTCGACGACTTCCTGCTTCAGCGAGGACGACGCGGCCAGCGCCGGATAGCAGATGGCGGGGCGCAGATTGGCGAACAGCTCCATGTCCTTGCGCAGCCGTAGCAACCCGGCCTCGGGACGCACCTCGTAAGGCACCTTGTCCCATTTCGGCCCGCCAACGGCACCGAACAGAACCGCATCCGCAGCCATCGCCTTTGCCATGTCGGCATCCGAAATCGCCGCGCCATGCGCGTCGTAAGCACAGCCGCCGACCAAGCCTTCATCAGTGGCAAAACCGCTGCCGAGCTTTGCGTTCATGGCCGCGATCAGCTTCTTCACCTCGGCCATCGCCTCGGGGCCGATGCCGTCGCCGGCGAGCAGGAGAAGATTTTTCGAAGCCATGGAGAACCGTCCCAACACTGTTTGGAGAAACCGCGGCCTTGCTAAACGCCAAGAGCTTGCGGCGCAAGGGGATGAAGAACGCTACGACGGCGCCCGCCTCTCAGAACCTGGGTTCCTCGCCCTCGACAGAGGCGGGGGAGAGGAACAAATCACTTATGCGACAAAATATTCACCAACCGGCCGAACGGATCGCGCAGATAAAACCGCCGTACGCCCCACGGCTCGTCGGCCGGACCGTATTCGACGGCAAAGCCGGCGGCCTTCATGCCTTGCAGCGCCGCATCGACATCGTCGACCTCGATGGAGAGGTCCGGCACCGGCGTGCCGGAGCCGCCCTGGGCCATGAAGCTGATCTGCACCTGCATCCGTTCGTCGGACCCGTAGGTGACGATCCAGCCCTGATCCATCAGCACATCGAGGCCAAGCACGTCCTGATAGAAGCGTTTCGCCGCCGCCGCGTCCTGCGTCCCGATATTGGCTACGATGCGCCGGACCGTCATGGCTTTGGCCTCCTCAAGCCGTGCGCCGCAGCGCCGTGACTTCGATCTCGATCTTCATTTCCGGCTTGTTGAGCTGGCACACGATCATCGTCGCCGCCGGCCTGATCTCGCCGAAAGCCTCGCCGAGGATGGGGAAGACGACGTCCGCGATGGCCTGGTCGGTGATGTAGTAATGCGCCCGCACCACATCGGCCATGTCGAAGCCGCCATCCCTCAGCGCCTCGGCGATGGTCGCCAGGCAATTGCGCGTCTGCGCCTCCACCGTTTCCGGCATGGCCATCGTCGCATAGTCATAGCCGGTGGTTCCCGAGACGAAGCACCAGTCGCCCTGCACCACCGCGCGCGAATAGCCGGCGGTTTTTTCGAAGGGCGAACCGGTGGAGATGAGTGTGCGCATGGAGCCTCGCTGTGGTTTCGGACACTTTGCAGGGAAAGCGCCGGCCAGGCCATGGGCCAAGTCAGGTGCAAATCTTGGTCGTCGGCGGGACAGCATCCCCCTCTGGCCTGCCGGCCATCTCCCCCTCAAGGCGGGAGATTAGCAGTTCGGACGCCTTTCTCGCTTTCCACATTTGCGATTGGCGAAAGCCAGAGTGACGTCTGATCTCCCCCCTTGAGGGGGAGATGCCCGGCAGGGCAGAGGGGGGTGTGACGGATCGCGACGGAACAAGCATGAACACCGAGTGTTCGCCGCGCTGCCGCGAACTCTAGTTCCCCGACTCCTGCGCTTTGTCCATTGCTTCCTTCACATCCGCAGGCCAGGTCTTCACGTCAGGCCACGCCTGCGGCTCGCCATTGTCGCCGCGCCGGGCGAAGTAGAGCGTGTGCTTGGCCGGGTCGACCGCCATGAAACCGTCATTGCTGCCGCATGCGTGCGGCACGCAGCCGGTGGCGTAGAAGGCGCCCGACGCCGTCTTTTCGGTGCCGCCGCCGACCAGCAGGCTGGTCGCCATGTCGGGCATGGTGTCGCCGAGTAGCGTCTGCGCCGCCTTGTAGACGGCCTCATTGTGGAAGGCGTCGATGATGTTCTGGTATTTGGCCGGATCGACGTCCTTCCAGTCCGTACCCGGCTCCGGCGCGTAGGTCAGGTCGCCCGAGATCGTCAGCCCGTCGCTGGGCGACCATTGCAGCGCTTGCTTCGTATCGCCCGGCAACAGATACGGCACGAAATAGATGGCGTTGTCGGCCACCGCCGCCGGCGGCGCGCCGCATTCGTCCTGTTCGACCTTGAGGCTTTGTATCTCGCCGCCTTCCGGCTTCCAGACGATGACCTTGGCCGGGCCGCACTGGTTGCCGCCGTCGCCGACATCGACCAGCGCCACGTCGACGCCGCCGACCTTGACTGTTCTGTCGAAGAACACGTCGTAATTGCTGGCCAGCTGCTTGCCGTCATAGGCCAGCACCTTTTCGCCATCCTGCTCCGGCTGGGTGATGGTCAGCTGCCCGCCCCCGAACGGGACCGGCCCCTGGCTGTCATCGTCCGCCAGGGCCGCATTGCTCGACGCGCCCGGATCGGCGGCGGACGGATCTTCTGCCGGCACGAGGACCGTGTCGGTCTGTGCTTGCGCGCCGGCCACCGGCATCAGCATCCACGCCAGCGCGCAGGCGCCGGCAAGAAGAAAACGTGTCATGACTGTCCCCTCCGTTCAGCCGCCACGAACCCGGCTTTGTGGCGGCCGGGCCATCTCGTACCACTCAGGCCCAAGGACGCTCGGCAGCGTTCTTCTTCTCGAACGAGGCGATGGCGCCGGCCTTCTCCATGGTCAGGCCGATATCGTCGAGACCGTTCAGCAGGCAGTGGCGCTTGAAGTCGTCGAGGTCGAAGGTGACCACGCCGCCGTCGGGGCCGCGGATTTCCTTGGCCTCGAGGTCGACGGACACCGTCGCATTGGAGCCGCGCGAGGCGTCGTCCATCAGCTTCTCCAGGTCTTCGGGGCTGACGGTGATCGGCAGGATTCCGTTCTTGAAGCAGTTGTTGTAGAAAATGTCGGCGAACGACGTCGAGATGACGCAGCGAATGCCGAAATCGAGCAGCGCCCACGGCGCGTGTTCGCGGCTCGAACCGCAGCCGAAATTGTCGCCGGCGACCAGGATCTGCGCCTTGCGGTAGGCTGGCTTGTTGAGCACGAAGTCGGGGTTTTCCGAGCCATCGTCCTTGTAGCGCATTTCGGCGAACAGGCCGCTGCCGAGCCCGGTGCGCTTGATCGTCTTGAGATAATCCTTGGGGATGATCATGTCGGTGTCGACATTGACGATCGGCATCGGTGCGGCGACGCCGGTGAGCTTGGTGAATTTTTCCATGGCTTTTGCCCGTTCTTGATCGAATTCGTTGCGTCAGGGTTTGCTGCGCCCGGTTTACACAAAGCCGCCGGCAAATAAAAGGCAACTGTTGGTGCGCGGCCCGATCGAAAGATCGGCGGCAAACGTCTTTAAAACCGGCCGCCGCTGGTGCACCTTGCGCCCATGACCACACAATCGAATATTATCTATGCCAGTGAGCCTGAGCTCGACGTCGCTGAATTCCGCCGCGTGCTGGTCGAATCCACGCTCGGCGAAACACGCCCCGTCGATGACGACGCCCGGCTGCAAGCGATGCTTTCAGGCGCGAACCTGGTGCTCACGGCGCGGCTCGACATCGAAGGCAGGCCGCTGATCGGCGTTATCAGGGCCATCACCGATTTTTCCTGGGTGTGCTACGTCTCAGAGCTCGCCGTGTCGCAATCGGCGCAAGGCGTCGGCATCGGCAAGGGCCTGATGGACGAGGCCCGCCGGCAGCTTGGGCCTTCGGTCGCCATCAGCCTGATCTCGATGCCCGACGCCGTCGGCTTCTACGAGCGTATCGGCATGAAGCGCATGGCCGACGCGTTCTGGTTCTCCCGCGAGGGCTGACGCCGCATCGGGCGCAATTGCCGACCGGGTTGGGCAGTCAAGGCGGGCAGGTTATCGGGCAATGCGGAACGGTGTTCAGGACCCTGCTGAGCAACGCCTCCTTGCCGCCCTTGACCCGCGCTTCATCCGGTCCACATCCCCAGCATGGGAAATCGCCGATCTCTCATAGGCACCGCCGGCTGGGGAATTCCGTCTCGATACAAGGCTGAGTTTCCGCAGTCCGGTTCGCATCTCGAACGTTACGGAAAACGCTTTCCGGTCGTCGAGATCGACACCTCGTTCTACAAGCCGCACCGCCGCGAGACCTATGAGCGCTGGGCTCACGCCGTGCCGGAGCACTTCCGCTTCGCGGTCAAGGCACCGAAGAGCATGACCCATGAGCATCGCCTCGCCGATTGCGAGGGGCTGACAGAGGACTTTCTCGGGCAGGTCGAAGGTCTCGGCGAAAAGCTGAGCGTGCTTCTGGTGCAGCTGCCGCCGAGCTTGCCCTTCGAGCCGGAGGTCGCCGGCGGTTTCTTCGACATGTTGGGCAAGCGTATCCGGGCAAGGCTGGCATGCGAACCGCGCCATCCCACCTGGTTCAGTGCCGAGACGGACGCACTGCTGGCCGGTCACCAGGTCGCCCGGGTCGCCGCCGACCCGGCTTCGGTTCCGGAGGCAGCAGGGCCGGGTGGCTGGCCCGGCCTTGCCTATTTCCGCTGGCACGGCGCGCCGCGCATCTACTATTCGGGTTACGATACCGAAACGCTCGACCGGTTTGCGCGGCAAGTGGAAGCAGCGGCCGCTTCCGGTGCCGAGGTCTGGGGGATTTTCGACAACACGGCCGCCGGGCATGCACTGGGCAACGCGATGGCTGTCAGTGCGATGGTTGCTTAGACTCTCGCGGGACAGCACCCCCCTCTGGCCTGCCGGCCATCTCCCCCGCAAGGGGGGAGATCAGATGCCGCGACCGCTTTCGCCAATCGCCGACGTTGCAAGAATGGCGCCTTCGCCGAAGCTGCCAATCTCCCCCCTTGCGGGGGAGATGCCCGGCAGGGCAGAGGGGGTAGGCAGGAACTCGACAGTGAGCTTTTGCCGCCTCAAATCACATTCAATTCCCGGAACGCCCTTCCCTCAGCCACTCTGGCGTACCCAAACGCCGAGCAATCCACCGTCCGATACCCGCCATGCACCAACAACTCCGCCAGCGCCTTACCGGCGGCCGGCGCCTGCTGCAGGCCGTGGCCTGAAAATCCGTTGGCGAAGATGAAATTGCCGACCTCGGGATGCGGGCCGATCACCGCATTCTGGTCGAGCGTGTTGTAGTCGTAGTGGCCGGCCCAGGCGCGTGTCGGCTTGATCGCCTCGAAGGCAGGGATACGGGTTGCCAGCACGGGCCAGATCACCTCTTCGAACAGCGGCCAGTCGACGTCGAAATCCCTGGGGTCGGCGGGGCCATCGCCCTCCTCCGGTTCGGCGCCGCCGGTGAGATAGACCGAGCCTTCAGGCCGAACATAGATGCCGGATGGGTCGACCAGCAGCGGCATGTCGACGTATTTTTCCCGCGCCTCGAAGACGAAAACGTTGCGCTTGCGCGGCTCGACGGGCAGCACGAGTCCCGCCATGCCGGCCACCTTGCCGGCATTCGGCCCGGCGGCGTTGACGACGATACCGGCTTGCAGTCTTTCGCCATTGTCGAGGTCCACGCCGGTGACGCGGTTGCCCTGCCTCTCGATGCCGGTGACGTCGGCGGCGATGAAATCGATTTGTCTGTCGCGCAGCGCCTTGCGGAACAGCGTCAGCATCGCATGAGCGTCGAACCAGCCCTCGCCGGTGCGGCCGAAGGCGCCGGCGCTGATGCCTTCCGTCGACAGCCACGAAAAGCGCTTTGCCAGCTGGTCGGCATCCTCGAGCAGAATGTCGGCGCCCTCGGCGACCTGCGCCTCGTGGTTGGCTTTCAGGATCGGCAACCCGGCCTCGCCGGCCAGGATGAGATAGCCGCCTTCGCGAAAACCGATATCGGCATCGGTGCCGAAGGTCTCCTTCAGTCGCCGGAACAGGTTTAGCGTGAACTGCGACAGCCGGATATTTTCCGGAATCGAGAATTGCTGACGGATCGAGGCCATGGACAGCGTCGTTGCCGCATGCGCGAATTGCGGGTCGCGTTCGATCAGCGCGATGGAGCCGGAAAAGCCTTCCTCGCGCAGATAATAGGCGACCGAGGAGCCGACGATGGCTCCGCCGATGATGACGGTGTCGTAGCGCACTTTGTTCTCCGATCCGGCCGCCGGCATCCTTCACGCCGCCGGCACAATGATCTCGAAGCGCGTGCCGCGCCCGGAGTCAACCAGCGCGATCGTGCCATCATGCGCTTTTAGGAGGGCCAGCACTATGCCGAGGCCCATGCCGGTGCCGCCGGACTCGCGCCGCGTGGTGAAGAACGGCTCGAAAATGCGTGCCCTGTTGCTCGGCGAGATGCCGGCGCCATCATCGCTGACCGCAATGGTCACCTTGCCTTCGGCGCTGGCAGCCGCCAGCAAAACCTGGGTCGCGCCGTGCCTGGCGGAATTGTCGATCAGGTTGGCAAGCACGATCGCCGCATTCTCGGCCGAGATGCGCAGACCGGTTTCGCCGCCCGTCTCGATGGTCACAGCCAGCCTGCCGTCCACCAGCAGCAATGCCAGCGCCGCATCGAGCGATGTGCTTTCGCCGCTCGGCGCCAGGTTTTCCGCGCGCGCCAGATCGAGCAGGCGCCGTACCAGCAGATTGAGCCTTCCGGCATCGTTGACGATGTTGCCGGAAAACCGCTTGCGCTCTGCCGCGTCCATCGCCTCGCCGGAATCGCGCAAGAGTTCGGCCGCGCCCTGGATCGCCGTCAGCGGCGATTTGAGCTCGTGCGAGACATGGGTGGCAAAGGTCTGGATCGAGTCGGAGCGCGCCTGCAGCTTTTCGGCCATGTCGAGAAAGGCCGTCGACAGCTCGGCCATTTCGCGCGTGCCGTGATGGTCGAGCGGCCGGATGGCGTCGCGGTCGCCGGCGGCGATGCGCCTCGTGCGCTCCATCAGCGCGTAGATCGGCCGGCTGACGGTGCGCAGGAACACCAGCGCGATCAGCAGCGTGCCAGAGAGCATGGCGATGGCCGCCAGCGTCACCTTGCCGCGTTCGCCATAGAGATGCTTGACGATATTGTTCGGCGTTCGAGACAGGTAGATCACGCCGGCGACATGGCCGTCGACCGCGATCGGCATGGCGACAAAGACGCGAACTTTCGTGCCGCGGCTGACCGAATAGAGCGGCGGTGGCGGCTGATCGGGAATTCGTTGCCTGAGCGCGCTGGCATAGTGGCCGGCAAGGGCGGTGCGCACCTCCTCGACATTGGCCAGCGACAGGCCGACCTCGTCGCGCCCGGCAATGACGACGCCATGCGGGTCAAGCAGCCGGAAGCCGGCCAGGGTGGTTTTCTGCGTGGTGTCGAGAATGCCCGACAGCCGCGCGCCGATCGCTGCAAAGGCCGGATCGGTGGCGGCAGCGACGCCGGCGGGCCGGGTCGGCAGCAAATAGTCGGAGGCGAGATCGAGGGTAGGCTCGATCGGCTGGTAAGGCGAATCCTCGCCGCGGCTGGCTTCGCCGCTGTCAGCCTGCATCGGCACCCCAAGCTTCTCCGGGGCAATGCCGGCGTCACTGATATTCTGCGCATAGATGGCGGCGATGACGGCGCCTTGCGCGATCAACTCGCCCTCGGTCTGGCGGATCAGCTGGTTTTCATAAAGCCGGAAGAAGAACAAGCCGACCAGCGGCAGCGCCAGCACCATGATGAGGATGGCGAGAACCACCGTGGCCAGCCTTGGCCGCCATTTGGTGCCGATCCATTTGGCGTCGCTCAGGCGCCGCATCGGCCGAGCCGGAAGCCGACGCCATGCACGGTTTCGATGGCATCGAGACAACCCGCCGCCGCCAGCTTGGCGCGGATGTTGCGGATGTGGCTATCGACGGTACGGTCGGCGACATGGATGTTGGCGGCATAGGCGCTGGCGACCACCAGGTCGCGGCCCAGCACATGCGCCGGCCGCGCCAGAAATCCTTTCAGGATCGAGAATTCGATGGCCGTCAGCGCCAGCGCCTTGCCGTCGAAACTGGCGCCGTGGCTGGCCGGCACCAGGCTGAGCTTGCCATGCGCGAAGTTTTTGTCGTCGACCGGGTCGGGCGCCACCGGGCGGGCGCGCCGCAGGATGACGTTGACGCGCGCCACCAGCTCGCGCGGGCTGAACGGTTTCGTCACATAGTCGTCGCCGCCCATTTCGAGCCCGAGGATGCGGTCGATTTCTTCGTCGCGCGCGGACAGGAACAGAACCGGCACGTCGGAGCGTTGCCTCAGCCGCCGGCAGACTTCTAGCCCGTCCATCTCCGGCATGCCGATGTCGAGCACGACGAGATCGGGCACGCGGCGCTCGATCGCCTGCAGGGCCGCGGCGCCGTCGGACACGGCCTGCGTCTTCATCCCGGCCTTTTCCAGCGCAAAGCAGAGATCTCGCGTATGTGCGGATCGTCGTCGGCGACCAGGATCTGATGCGGCATGGATCTAACGGTCCGGCACTGAAGGTTGCGAGGGCTGGGTAGGTGGAGGAAGCACGAGCGGACCTCTCTTGTCGAGAACCTGCACGAGCCTCCAGCCGCGAAAGCTCCAGGCGCGCCACTGCTTCTGCTCGGCGATAGTGTCGTCGATCATCATTTGGTCGGCCAGATAGGTGGTTTGGTTTCCGAATTGGTGCATGTAGAGGCGGTCCAGCGCCGGCATGGCGGCAGCGCCGAGCGAGCGCAGATATTCGGTATCGATAGGCGTGCCGTCGCCGGTCATTTCAAGGGAATGGTCGACATTGAAATTGGCGATCGTTGCGGCGAAGTTGATGAAGCAGCAGGCATAAAGCGTCGCCGATAGCGTCGCAAGATTGGCGGAGAGCAGCCATTCGTTGGATTTTCCAAGCGCGATGCGGGCAATGATCAGTGCAAGCCCTGACGCCACCAACCCCATCCAGACGAAGGCGGCGATGCGCCAGTAGGTCAGTGCATAGACGCCGATATAGAGATCGAGCCTGAGAATCGACGAGATGACCAGCACGATGTTCTGCGCCACCCAGGCATAGACCAGCCGGCGGATCAGCGGATCGCCTGAGGTTTCGCTGCCCGGCCGCAGCGCCGCCAGCACGAAGCCGGCGGCCAGCAGCGCCGTGGCGATCAGCGGATAGGCACCGCGATGGGCATAGGCGGCATAGCTCAACCCGTCCGGCAGGGCGACCCCACCCCAGAGATAGGCTGCGTCGAGCCCGGTCTGCAGCGCAAACAAGGCGTTGAAGACGATCAGCGCGCGCAGGATCGCGGCCTTGCCGAAGACGACGGCCTCGATCGTTGTCGCTGGTTTAGTCGCGGCCGGTGCGGCCACGGCTGCAGGCGGCGTCAAAGGTGGAAGGCGGCGTGGAAGGCGGCGCAGGAAACGCGGCAGGCGAGGCCGCAGGAAAGCCCAGACGCCGGCGAGCACGAGCAGCCAGAAGACGATCCGCGCCAGCTGGATGAGATCGAGCAGCTTCATCAGGTCGATCAGCGACAGCCAGTATTCGATAACCGGGTTGGCGGCGCCGAACAAGAACAGGAACACCGCGCCCAGCGTCACCGGCATGACCCAGACGATGATGGACGCCAGGCGGATGCGGCGGCCGCCAAGCCGGCGCACCGTGCGGCGCCATTGGAAAAAGTCACGGATAAGGCGCAGCGGCGCCGCCAGCAGGAACAGCGCGACCTGGCCGGCAATGCGGGCGATGCCGTGCCGCAGCCGCCCGGACAGGGACAGCGCAAACACCACCAGCGCCACGACAGCTATCGCCACCGACAGCGGGCTGACGTTCTCGGCCAGCGGCAGCAGCGCGACGAACAAAGCGGCCGGCTTGAGCCAGGGTCGGGTGGAATTCAGCGCGGCAGGATGCACAGCGGCCACCGCGCCGGCGATCAGGATGGCAAACAGCAGGACAGTGATCCCGGCGGGCTGGCCATAGAAGAAAAAATCCGCCAGGGCGACGAGCAGGACGGCGATGCCGAAGCGGCGGCAAAAGGTCGGGGAAAGGGACGGCGTCATGCTCGGACTTTCCTGATGGGCTGGATCCGGCCGACGGGCGGATGTCTGGGGGTAAAAGGGAGCGGGCTTGCCTCCAGGCAAAGGCCGGCCTCCGTGCGAGGCGGATCGACCAGCCACCAGCTTTCGCTGCTGAGACGATAGGGCAGGGACCAACGGTTTCGCTGTTGCATGCCGCTGTTGTGGTGGCTGCGCATGGATACGGCAGGGCGCAGCGGAGGAGGTTTTCCGCAGAGATGTGCAGTTTTCGTGCAGGACCTGCGCTTCCAGCTAGGCTCCTTTCCTCTCCCTCCGGAGGGAGGAGAGATGGCTCGGCGAAGCCGAGACGGAGTGGGGGAACCACCTGGCAATCGCCGCGACCGGACATCGGAAGGGCACTGAGCGCATTGCTCGCCTTGCGCCCAAGGGTCGACCCCCACTCCGTCGAGCTTCGCTTGACACCTCTCCCCCGATCGACGGGGGAGAGGAAAGGCCCCTTCCGCAACTGCTGCGGAGGACGGGCGGGGCAGCGCAAGCTTTCGCGGTTGGCTCGGTATCAGGTACCGGTCGCCCGCACACTTGCCTCACCCGCCCCCACGCGGCATAGATCGGCCATGACAAGCGAACCTTACCGCCCGCGCCGCTCGGTGCTTTACGTCCCCGCCTCCAACGACAAGGCGCTGGCCGAAATCGCGACGCTGGCCTGCGATGCCGTGATCATCGACCTCGAGGACGCCGTTGCGCCCGCCGACAAGGTCGCCGCGCGGGACAAATTGGCCGGCATTTTCGCCAGCCGACCAGTTGCCAATCAGCATGGGCGCCGCTGCGAAATGATCGTGCGCGTCAACGCGCTGTCCAGCGAATGGGGCACTGAAGACCTGCTCGCCGCGGCAAAATTCGAGCCCGACGGCATCCTGTTGTCCAAGGTCGCCACGCCGCGCGATATCCTCGAAGTCGGCGACGTGCTCGACGACAATTTTGCTCCCGACAGCGTCAAGCTCTGGGCGATGATCGAGACGCCCAAGGCCATGCTCAATATCGGCGCCATTGCCGAACTCGGCCGCGACCCGGCCTCGCGCCTAGCTTGTTTCGTTGCCGGAACGAACGATCTGGTCAAGGAAACCGGCATTCTGGCGACGCCCGATCGGCGCTACCTCGTGCCTTGGCTGATGCAGATGGTGCTGGCGGCTCGGGCCGGCGGCATCGACATGCTCGACGGCGTCTCCAACGATTTTCGCGACCTCGACGCGTTTGCGCGCGAATGCACGGAAGGGGCGGCCATGGGCTTCGACGGCAAGACGCTGATCCATCCGGCCCAGATCGAAGCCGCCAATCGCGCCTTTGCCCCCGCGCCCGAAGCCCTTGCCGAGGCGCATGCGGTGAAAGAGGCTTTCGCCTTGCCCGAAAATGCCGGCAAGGGCGTGATTGCGCTGGATGGCAGGATGGTCGAACGGCTGCACCTGGCGCAAGCCGAAAAACTGCTGGCGAAGGCCGCCGCCATCGGCGCATGATCCGCCCCGAAAAGACGAACTCACGACAGGATCTGACCCATGAGACTTTACCGCTTTTTGTCCGCCCCCGACGATTCGACCTTCTGCCACAAGGTGACAGCGGCGCTGAACAAGGGCTGGCACCTGTACGGCTCGCCGACCTACGCCTACGACAAGAAGACCAAATCGATGCGCTGCGGCCAGGCGGTGGTGAAGGATATCGACGGCCAGGAATACGGGCCGGATACGAAGCTCAGCGACTGGTAGGGAAGGCGTCAACCTCCGCGTCTTCGTCATCCTAGGGCGAAGCAAGGAGCGAAGCGACGCGACGCAGACCCTCGGATCCATGCCGTGCCGTTTGCCCTAGAGTGCAGCGGATCAGAATGACGCTTGGCCGGCGCTCGTTACTGCGGATCTGTGCTGTTCGCAGAACCGCTTGCTTTCCTGCACCGCGGCACCTGCACCGCCGTCCCGGCATGGATCCCAGGGTCTTCGCGACGGAGCTTCGCTCCTGCTTCGCCCTGGGATGACAAAGGTGGGGGCTATTCCGCCGCCTCTTCGAGCTTTTCCATATCATCGTCCGACAGGCCGAAATGGTGGCCGATCTCGTGGATCAGCACGTGGGTGACGATGTCGCCCAGCGTCTCTTCGTTCTCGGCCCAGTAGTCGAGGATGGCGCGGCGGTAGAGGGTGATGCGGTTCGGGCCTTCGCCGGTCTGCGGGTTCCAGCGCTCGGCGATGCCGCGGCCCTCGAACAGGCCGAGCAGGTCGAACGGCGTCTCCAGCGACAGATCGTCCATGATCTCGTCGGTCGGGAATTCGGCGATCATGATGACGATCTCGCCGGTCAGCTTGCGGAAATCGTCGGGCAGATGCGCGTACGCCTCCAGCGCCAGAAACTCCATCTCCTCGATCGAGGGCGAGAGTTCGTCATGCCAGGTGCGGGTCTTGTAGATGCGGGCCATGCTTTGTCCTTTGATCCCGGCATATAGGCTTTCCCTCCGGACTCGGCAATGAAGCGGTAATTCCATGACGTCAATGGCTATAGAGGAATAAATTCCTTCTGACTCCGCTTGACTCTTTCGGCACCCTCTGGAATCTATAGGAACATAACAGGAACAATTATGAGAGAAATTGACCGTCATGGCGACATCAGCCGTGGCGCGGGAGACTGTTTTTGCCCTGCGCCGCCAGATCGCGAAGATCGAGGGAACGCTGCCCGAGCGCCTGGCCGTGCCGGCCGGCGAGCGACCTCGTGCGCGTGCTGAGGGCTGTCTCCACGCCGCGCCTGAACCCGATTCCGATGTTACCATCATCCGGCGCGGGCTTGCCGCAGCTTTGCCGGATGCTTTCCTGGCCACCGGCATCGAACGCCTCGATGCGGCGCTTAGCGGCGGCCTTCCGAAAGCCGCCTTGAGCGAAATCCATGGCCTTGAGACCCGCAATGCCGGGGCCGTCGCCGGCTTTGTGCTGTCGCTTGTCAGCCTGATCCTCAAGGGCCAGCCCTTGCCAGTGCTGTGGATCGGCACGTCGGAGATTTTTCGCGAGGCCGGCTTTCCCTATGCCAGGGGATTGCAGGGCATGTTCGGTATCGCACCGGAGCAGTTGCTGTTTTCCGAGGCGCCGAAACTCACCGATGCGCTGTGGGTAGCCGAGGAGGCCGCCAAGATGACGGCGCTCGCCGCAATCATCCTCGAAATCCGTGGCAGCCCGCAGCGGCTCGACCTCACCGCGACGCGCCGGCTGCACGCGCGCGCCCAAAACGCCGGCCGGCCGGTATTCCTGCTGCGCCAGGCCGGCGAAACCGAGCCGACCGCCGCCCCGGTGCGCCTCATCGTGTCGGCTGCACCAGCGACATCGCGCCGGACGATCGCCGGGCCGCTTGCCGGCTCGATCGGCCACCCTGCCTTCACCGTCAGCATCGGCAAGAGCCGCACCGCTCTGCCTGGACAATTCACACTGGAGTGGAACCCCGATGAACACGCATTCGAAGAAAGAAAGCCCCGCGAAAAACGGCCAGAGAATTCTGTCGCTGTGGTTCCCGCATCTGGCGGCCGAACGGATCCTGCGCCAGCGCCTGGGACGGTCGTGGCGTTCCCGGCCTTCGGATCATTTCCCGCTCGTGATCAGCCATCGCGACCGCAACGCCCAGCGCATATCGGCCCTCGACGAGCGGGCTGAGGCGCTGCATCTGAAGCCTGGCATGGGCATTGCCGACGCCCGTGCCATGCATCCCTCGATCGACATTGTCGAGGCCGATCCGGAGGCCGACCGCCGGCTGCTCGAAGGCCTCGCCGACTGGTGCGACCGCTATACGCCGCTGGTGGCGCTTGACGGCGTCGACGGGCTTTATCTCAACGTCACCGGCTGTACCCACCTGTTCGGCGGCGAGCGCGCCATGCTGGACGACATCCTTGCGCGGTTTTTCCAGCAGGGTTTCGATGTCCGCGCCGGGTTGGCCGCGACGCCGGGTGCAGCCTGGGCGGCAGCGCGCTTTTGCGGCGACCGCATCGTTGTCTCCGGCGAGGAGGAAGCGCTGCTCGCCCCCTTGCCGCTGGCGGCACTGCGCATCGAGGCCGATATCCGCGCCAGCCTGGAAAGCGTCGGTCTGCGCACCGCCGGCGCGGTCATGGCAGCGCCGCGAGCGCCGCTCGCCCGCCGTTTCGGCGCGACCTTGCTGTTGCGGCTTGACCAGGCGCTCGGCCGCCTCGACGAGGCGGTATCGCCGCGCCTGCCGGTGGCCCCGCTTTCGGTCGAACGCCACCTGGCCGAGCCGGTCGTGCTGACCGCCGAGATCGAACGGCTGGTGCTCTTGCTGGCGGTGACGCTGAAGGCCGATCTCGAACGCCGCGGCGAGGGCGCAAGGATGCTGGCGCTGCTTTTGTTTCGCGTCGACGGCGCCGTCAGCCGCATCGCTGTCGGCACCTCGCGTCCGCTGCGCGAACCGAAGCTGATCCAGCGCCTGTTCCATGAGCGGCTGGCCGCGCTCGAACAGGACATCGATGCCGGCTACGGCTTCGACCTGGTTCGGCTTTCGGTGCTGGCGGCCGCCGGCTTCGACATGCAGCAGGCCGATTTGACCGGCGAGGCCGAGGATGACGGCGCCGACATGGCACTCTTTGCCGACCGCATCCGCGCCAGGCTCGGCGACAGTGCGGTGCTGAAACCGGTCGCCCTCGAGAGCCATCTGCCGGAGCGCGCCATCGCCACCATCCCGTTCTCGGAAGCGCCACAACGCAAAACACCGCTCAGGAAGCCGGGCTCGAAAGACGCGCCGCGCGCAACCATCTTCCCGCCGGAACGGCCGATCCGGCTGTTCCGTTCGCCCGAGCCGATCGAGGTGCCGGCCACCGAAATGCCTGAGGGTCCGCCGATGAATTTCCGCTGGCGCCGCGCGCTCTACCGGGTCGCGCGCGCCGAGGGGCCGGAACGCATCGCGCCGGAATGGTGGCGTGAAACGTCAAGCGATCCGCTCACATCGACGCGTGACTATTTCCGGATCGAGGATGCCGACGGCCGCCGCTACTGGCTCTACCGGCAAGGCCTCTATGGCAACCCGCAGGTGCCGCCGCGCTGGTTCATGCATGGGGTCTTCGCATGAACGCGCTGACCGTCATCCCCTATGCGGAATTCGGCATCCAGTCGAACTTCTCCTTCCTGCGCGGCGCCTCCAAGCCGGAGGAGCTGGTGGTGGCGGCCAAATTCCTCGGCTTTTCCTCGATCGGACTGGCAGACCGCAACACGGTGGCCGGCGTCGTGCGCGCCTGGCAGCAGGCCAAGGTCGAGAAGCTCGCCTATCACCCCGGTTGCCGCCTGGTGTTCGGCGACGGCACGCCGGACATTCTCGCCTATCCGCAGAACCGCAAGGGCTGGGGCCATCTCTGCCGCATGCTGACGCAAGCCAATTTGCGCGATGAAAACGAGAAGGGCGCGACCCTTCTCCAGCGCAGCGACCTGCTCGAATGGGGCGACCTGCTGTCGCTGGCGGTGCTGCCGGATCTCTCGGCGAATGCCGACGATCCCCTGGCATTGGTCCGTCAACTGAAAGACCGTTTCGGCGCTAATTTGCGGCTAGGCATGGCGCCGGATTATCGCGGCAATGACCGTTTCCGCATCGAGCAGGCGGCGGGCATGGCGGACATCGTCGGCGTGCCGCTGATGGCGACCAACGACGTGCTTTATCACAGCGCCGAGCGCCGCTCGCTGCAAGATGTGCTCACCGCCATCCGCCTCAATTTGCCGGTCGCCGAGGTCGGGGTGGAGCTGACGGCCAACGCCGAGCGCCATCTGAAGCCGCCGCTGGAAATGGCCCGTCTCTTCCGCCCCCATCCACGGGCGCTGGCCGAGACGCTGCGCTTTGCCGGCGAACTGACCTTCTCGCTCAGCGACCTCCAGTACAATTATCCCGACGAGCCGACGCAATCAGGGCTTGGGCCGCAGGCCGAGCTAGAGCGTCTGGCCAGGGAGGGGGCCGCCACGCGCTATCCGGCGGGCGTCCCCGCTTCCGTCTTGCAGCGCATCAGTGAGGAGCTCGCTCTGATCGAGCGTCTGAATTATGCGCGCTATTTCCTGACCGTTTACGACATCGTCCAGTTCGCCCGCAATGAGGGCATTCTGTGCCAGGGCAGAGGCTCGGCCGCCAACTCGATCGTCTGCTACTGCATCGGCATCACCGAGGTCGGCCCCGAGCGCATCGACACGTTGTTCGAGCGCTTCATTTCCGAGGAACGCAACGAGCCGCCCGACATCGACGTCGACTTCGAGCATGAGCGGCGTGAGGAGGTGATCCAGTACATCTACTCCAAATACAGCGCCAAGCGCACCGCGCTGGCGGCCGCCGTCATCAGCTATCGCGGCCGCTCGGCGCTGCGCGAGGTGGCCAAGGCCATGGGCCTGTCGGACGATGTCCGCAGTGCGCTCTCCAGTTCGATCTGGGGCTGGTCGACCTCGGAGCTCGGCGAGAAGGAGGCCCATGCCGGCGGCCTCGACCGCAACGAGACCTCGACCAGGCATGTGATCGCCCACGCCAACGAGATCATGGGCTTTCCCCGGCATCTGTCGCAGCATGTCGGCGGCTTCGTCATTACCCGCGACCGGCTCGACGAGATCGTCCCCATCGTCAAGACGGCGATGGAGGCGCGCAAGATGGTCGAGTGGGATAAGGACGATCTCGACGCGGTGAAGATCCTGAAGGTGGATATTCTAGCGCTTGGCATGCTGACCTGCCTGAAGCGCGCCTTCACCTTGCTCACCGACCATTATCCGAAGGCCCGGGATGATTACGGCCGACCCTATGTGCTGGCCACCCTGCCGCCGGAAGAGAACAACGTGTACGACATGATCTGCCGCGCCGACACGCTCGGCGTCTTCCAGATCGAATCGCGCGCGCAGATGTCGATGCTGCCGCGTCTAAGCCCGCGCGAATTCTACGACCTGGTCATCGAGGTGGCGATCGTGCGGCCCGGCCCGATCCAGGGCGACATGGTGCACCCCTATCTGCGCCGTCGGCAGGGCAAGGAAGCGGCTGAATATCAAAAGCCAGAGCTGGAGGCTATTCTCAAGAAGACACTCGGCGTGCCGCTGTTTCAGGAACAGGCGATGAATATTGCAATCGTCGCCGGTGGTTTCAAACCCGGCGAAGCCGACGAACTACGCCGCGCCATGGCCACCTTCAAGCGCACCGGCACCATCGGCAATTACCGCCAGCGCATGATCGACGGCATGGTCGGCAAGGGATACACCAAGGACTTCGCCGAGCGCTGCTTCAAGCAGATCGAAGGCTTCGGCGAATACGGCTTTCCCGAAAGCCACGCCGCCTCCTTCGCTTTGCTCGTCTATGCCTCCTGCTGGTTCAAAACCTTTTATCCCGACGTGTTCTGCGCCGCGATCCTGAATTCGCAGCCGATGGGGTTTTACCAGCCGGCCCAGCTGGTGCGCGACGCGCGCGACCATGGCGTCGACATCCGCGACGTCGACGTCAATTTTTCCGACTGGGACTGCACCCTGGAGAAAGCCCAATTCGATCCGGGCCGCATCCTGGCGCGCCATGCCGAAATGCGCGGTGTCATCAAGACCCGGTACGCCGTCCGGCTTGGCTTCCGTCAGATCAAGGGCTTGGCCGAGAAGCGTATGGAAGCTTTCACCGCGCGGCGCGGCGCCGGCTATACAAGCGTCAGGGATGTCTGGCTGCGCTCGGGCCTCGATGTCGGCGAAATCGAAAGACTGGCGCAGGCTGACGCCTTCCGCTCACTCGGCCTCGATCGTCGTGAAGCCTTGTGGGCGGTGCGCGCGCTGGATGGCAAGAGCGCCGCCGAACGGCTGCCGCTGTTCGACCAGCCGGCGATCCGGCTGCGCGAACTCGAGCCCGAGACAAAACTGCCGACAATGCCGCTCGGCGAGCACGTCATCCACGACTACCGCGCGCTCGGCCTGTCGCTGAAGGCGCATCCGGTCGCCTTTCTGCGCGAGCGGCTCGACCGCGCCGGCGTCATTCCCAATGCCAATCTCGGCTCGGTGCGCGACGGCAGGCGGGTCTCGGTCGCCGGCCTGGTGCTGGTGCGGCAGCGGCCCGGCAAGGGCAATGCGATCTTCCTGACGCTAGAAGACGACAAGGCCGTCGCCAACGTCATTTTCTGGGAGCGGACCTTTACCCGTTTCCGGCCCATCGTCATGGGCGCGCGCTTCGTCAAGGTCACCGGCAAGCTGCAGTCGGAATCCGACGTCATCCACATCGTCGCCGAAAAGATCGAGGATTTGACACCGTGGCTGACGGTGCTGCTGGAAGAGATGACGCCGGCTGCCCGGCCCGACATTGCCACCCTCTCGGACAAAGCTGAAAGGGTCATGCCCAAGGGGCGGAATTTTCAGTAGGGCAAGTGCAGGGCGGTCGGGAGCCCATGACATTAATGCCGGCAAGGGCAGAGGGGGGCGCGAAGGATCGCCAACAGAATGGCTTCTTAGGCTGAGGTCCGTTTGAACCACCCCTGGTCCCTCAGCCCGGCCCACCCAATCGCGGCGGCGACAGCACGTCTTCCGCCGAAATCGTCCGCGCCTCCGAGGGCAGCATGATCGGGATGCCGTCGCGCACGGGATAAGCGAGCTTGGCGATCCGCGAGATCAACTCGCCGCGCACCGGGTCCCAGGCCAGCGGCCCCTTGGTCAGCGGGCAGGCCAGCAGCTCCAGCAATTTTGGATCGACATTGACCGACTTGCCGTCACGCCCATCCGCAGCCATTGGATCCCCCTTCAGCCATCGGCTCAGCCCTTATTGCAGGCTGGAGCCAAAGTCCTCATTCTCGCGCGCCAGCGCCATTTCGGTGATGGCGATCAGCGTCTCCGCGCGGGCTTTCAGGTCGGGCGCCTCCAGCAGCGCCTGTTTCTCGGCCGGTCCGTAGGGCGCCATCATCGACAGCGCATTGACCAGCATGGTGTTCTCGGCGCGGCTGACGCTTTCCCAATCGGCTTCGAGATCGTTGGCCTGCAGATAAGCGCGAAACGCTTTCAACAGCGCCGGCCGGTCGACCTCGCTTGCCGCCTGGTCTTCGGCAAGATCGGTGAGGAACGGCGCCAGCTTGCATTGCCGGAAAGGCGTCTTCACCGGCAATTCGCTGGTGATGCGGAAACGGCAGACGCCCTGCAGCGAAACCAGATAGCGGCCGTCGCCGCTCTCGGCCATCGAGATGATGCGCCCGGCGCAGCCGACATTGCACAGTTCCGGCTCCCCGTCGGCGCGCAACGCGCCATTGAGGCTGGGCTGGACGATGCCGATCAGCCGCGCGCCGGCGATCGCCTCATCCACCATCTGCAGGTAGCGCGGCTCGAAGATGTTGAGCGGCATGCGCCCGCCCGGCAGCAGCAGCGCGCCGGCAAGCGGAAACACCGGAATGGTTGCCGGCAGATCCTTGCCGACCCGGTAAAATGCGTTTCCGACCTGCACCTTCACTCCTCCGACCCGCTTCGGGCGCGATGTTATCGGCCTAATCTGGCGCGGCGGCCGCCGACCGCAAGGCCCGACAGCCACGCCCCGGCAATTTGGCCGGCAAACGGCTCAGGAAAACAGCAGCGACGACAATTTGCGCCGTGCCGCCAGCGTCGCCTCGTCGGTCATGCCCCAGGCCTCGAACAGTTTCAGCAGCTGCGCCCTGGCGCCGTCCTCGTTCCACGTCCGGTCGGCTTTTATAATCGCCAGAAGATTGTCGGCCGCCGCATGGCGCTCGCCCCTGGCGTTCTGGATCATGGCGAGGTCGAAACGCGCCTGGTGGTCGCCGGGATTGGCGGCCAGTCGCTGCTCGAATTCAGCTGGATTGCCAAGTGCTGCCGCTTCCGCAGCCAGCGTCATCTTGGCACGCAGCGCGGCAAGTGCCGGCGCATTTTTCTTGGCCTCCGGCGCCGTTGCCAGCAGCGCCTCGGCGCCGTCGCTGTCGCCGGCCTCGAACAGAAGCTCGCCCAGCCCGGCAATCGCCTCGATCGTCTCCGGCGCTTGCGCCAGGATGGCGTCGTAAATGTCGGCTGCGGTCTGCGCATCGCCCGCCGCATGCGCTTCCGCCGCCGCGGCCAGTGCTTCGGCCACCGGCGGCGCGCCATTGCCCTTGCCGCCGACCTTGGTGATGAACTCGGCGATCTGGCTCTCGGGGATGGCGCCCATGAAGCCGTCGACAGGCTGGCCGTCCTTGAAGGCGATGACCGCCGGGATCGACTGGATGCCGAGCTGGCCGGCGATCGAGGGATGATCGTCAATGTTCATTTTGACCAGCTTGACCTTGCCGCCGGCGGCCTTGACCGCCTTTTCCAGAAGCGGCGTGAGCTGCTTGCAGGGCCCGCACCACGGCGCCCAGAAATCGACCAGTACCGGCTGTTTGCGCGATTCCTGGATGACGTCGGCGGCGAAAGTGGCGGTCGTGGTGTCCTTGATCAGCTCGCCAGCGGCAGGTGCTGCGCCGGGTGTCGGGCCAAGTGCCGACTTGGCCGGCTCGGCGCCGCCATATTGCACGGACGTGGTGTACTGGCCAGAATTGCCGCCGAATTGGCCGCCAAACGGATTGTTGTTGTCGCTCATGTCGTCGCCCTTCCGATCGCGCCCAGCGGAGCAGCGCGACGTCCTTAACTAGAGGTCAGTTTTCGCCATCCATGTGGCGATCAAGCCGAGACTTTCAAGATAGCAGCATCATGTCCGGTTGCCTCGACGAATCTGATGAGGTCGGCGGACGCGATCGACGTCGTCGCCTCATTGGTCAGCGGATGCGCGTTGACTGTCGCATGTGCTATCAAATCTTGGTCGAGCACCACTTTGACCCGTCTTTCGGTGTCGTTGATCAGCCCGAACACGGTGACCGCGCCCGGAATGACACCGAGCAGCTCCATCAGCATCTCCGGCTTGCCGAACGACACCCGGCCGGCGGCGCCGATCATCGTGTGGATCTGCTTCAGGTCGACGACCGCCTCCTCGCCGACGCTGACCAGGAAGAAATTGTCCTTCTTGTCCTTGAGAAACAGATTTTTCGTGTGCCCGCCCGGTATCTCGCCGCGCAGCGACTGCGAATCGGCCACCGTATAGAGCGGCGGATGGCGCACGGTCGACACTGATATGCCGAGATCGGCAAGAAAGGCGAAAAGCTCGGCTTCGGTCTTCGGCATTGGTGGTCTTCCCCTGTATCGGCGCGCGGCAAAGCCGTTTACGGCCAATGATGCCGCCGAGACAAGACCGTCATGCGGGAAGTCGATGAACCACCCGCGTGGCCGACAAGGTTCCGCCAAGCGATTTGGCGCGACCAAAAAGCCCGTCATTTCCCTGTTGCAATCGCCGCGCTCTTCAGCCATATAGGCCCGGCTTGCGGCCAAAGGGCCGTGTGAGCGGGTGTAGCTCAGGGGTAGAGCACAACCTTGCCAAGGTTGGGGTCGAGCGTTCGAATCGCTTCACCCGCTCCAATTTCCTTCTAGGAAATCAAGCGTTTACCGAAAAAGGCCGGATTTTGATCCGGCCTTTCGCATTTCGGGCAGCACCGGGGCAGCACCGACTCAAGTAGCGGCGTAATCGACTGTGACGCTGTCTAAAAGGGCGTGGCCTCGAATTCAGCGAAGCCCATTGCTCCGCGGGCTTTGGGGAAGTAGCTCGTTGAATCCATCACCGGAGCAACCGACTGGGAGTACTGGCTGCTACTGTCATGAGCATACCAGGAGCAAAAACCTGGAGCGTGCATGAGAAGCACCGAGTTTGGCCTTGATTCTTCGCGGTGGCATCCACCACGCAATGCGAAACTATCCGCCTTTCAAATCGAGAACGTCCGTCGGTTTCGCCGGTCGAAGCGAACTCCGTAACGTAGACGAACCGAGGCACTTCTAAATTTCTGATCACCTGCTTAACGGGGTTGGAGAAACGGTTCTTTATGCCGCGCTTTTTGTGTTTCCATCCGTAGGTAAGGTATGTCCGAGCGATTACATTGTTCGATCGTATTTGCGCGACAAAGTCGTCCCCTAGCTGATCCGAAGAACCCAACTTGCCGGCATGTCTTCCTTTAAAGGCAGGCCAGTCCGACGCATACGAGTACAAACTGCCCCACGCTAGGGCCTCCGCCTTTTCTGCGGGGAGATAAACTTTCTCGGGTAGCGGTATGATCAGATAGCTGACATTCCCCTCAACTGAGTAAGTGGCCTCCGACAGTGCGCTATTCGCCCTCAATCCGACTCGGATGTTTGGCCCCATTTGGTCATCATTTGCATAGAACGCTTCGCAGTACGCCGCCCTCGTCGGGTTGGCTGGCAACGGGGCGCCAGGGCTGCTGCCGAGTACCTGGCCGGTCATGACGACGGCATGCCCAACTTGCTGCCCCGGAAAGGTAAGCCCGGCAATCACGGGTATCCCGGAATCAATATATCTATTGATGATGTCGGCCGGGCGCACTGTGCCCCATATTGGGGAACCAACTTGGGTTATCTGACCGGCATATATTAGCGGTTCCCGCCCTGCATGGCGCATTGCGGCGACCATATTGTCCGTGGCGATCAGCGATCTTGCCGACCAGGCAATGAAGGCGGCCGACCGTGAGGGCATCAGTTCCGACGAGGTCAGCGAAGAGGTTGGCAGCCTATTCGAGGTCATCCTTGAGGCGATGAAGAACCGCGCTGGCGGCGGCGAGGGCGGGTGACACCATGCCGAAATCGAAACGGTTTTGGATTGTCGTCGGGGTTCTCACAACGCTTATCGTGCTCGCCCTAGTTATGTCCCTGACCCTTACCGCGCTCGGCCCGCACTGATGGCTAACGGACAATTCCAGCGATCCGGAGGGCGACTGCATCAAGTCCGCTTTTGTAAATCCTGGTGAGGACGTGCTCTGCGGCTTCTGCCCTTTGAGCAGTGCATCCGCGGAGTTCACCACCTCCTAGCCTGGCAGGCCTATTGGCGAGGCAGTCCCAAACACCCCAGGTTCCCTTGGCTTCCATGTGGCAGTAAAATCTGTGTTGATGATTTTCCATATCTGCACAACGCCTAGCGCGATCTTTAGGGTGCATCACATCTTTGGAGGTGGTTAATGCGCGCCCGAGCGCCGAACAAAGTGAGCACACAGTGGCGTAAGGTTTCTCGACAAGTGGGTTGCCGAGCAACTGCCTATTGTGGCGCGGGGGAGATCCGATCGCTGCCAGCGACCTGGCAGATCAATGGATGACCGCAGCCGAGAAGGCCGGCATCCCTGCCGACGAAATCAACGGCGAGGTCGAAAGCGTATTTGAATTGCTTTTGGAGGTAACGCGGCGTCGCACGGGTGAAATGCTCTAGCCGCGGAACCATTTCCTCCAGAATATCCATTTGGACCTTCTGCGCTTACGAAGCCGCACAATCGGCCTGTCGAAGTCATCCGGGTCGCACTCGGCAAGAAACCGCCGCCGCCATTCATCGCTTTGCTCGTTTCGCTGCCGTCTGAGACTCAGCTTGCCCCCACGAGGCACGGGAGCATCCAACCCCGCCAGAAGGCCGATGTGCGGGCTAACGCTGTCGAAATCGTCAAGCGTGTCTTCGTAGAACAGGCGGAGTGGTTCGATCCCGGCCCTAGCAAAAAACGAATTCCAGCGACCGGTGCCGATGGCAATCTGGGCAAGGGCGAAGTCGATGCCATACGCCGAGTACTCGGCCTTCTTCACGGCAGCAGTCTTGCTGGTCCAAGCACCATCCTGCGATGCTTTTGCCCAGGAAATTGCCTGGCCGAGCCGATCGCGCCTTCAAGGTATATCCACCCCGGGTCAGGAAACCACTCCGTAAGCCTGATATCCCTGCTTAGCTCATAGAAATGGGACGGGAACAGTTTGGTAGCTGCTACTCCGTTTGGCGTGGCGCTGGCGGCAATACGGGTGCAACGCTCAACCGTCGGGGTCTTCTCTTCTCGGTTGAAGTATTCTTTCGGATCTCCCAGCACCCCCGTGCTGCGCATCTTTTCGCAAAGAAGCGTGCTACCGGATCGCTGCAAGGTCGCAATGATAAGCGTCCTGCCGGGAGGTTTCCAACCTGTGGGCGGGCTGATCAGCATGGACGACAAATAACTACGGTATCACCGCCGAGTCCACCTTGCCACTTCAGGGTTGCAAACCGTCGTCAGTCGTCCTGCCGGCCCTTGGCGAAGTAAATAGCTCCATCCGTCTTGACTTGACAGGAATATGTTCCTCATTTTGTCCGCTATGGCGCACGATCCGATCGACACGCTGGGCAAGGCGACCCGGCACAACATGCTTGTGAAAGCCGAATGCAGCTGCGGCAACGTCCGCTACTGCCGATCCGCCGATCTCATGATGGTCTACGGCGGCGGCGTCGACCCGCAGAAGCTGAAGTTTGACTGCAACCGGTGCAAGCCGCAGATCAAGATCACGCTTCTCGTGCTCCTGGCGTACCACTACGAGCAATACCGCGCGCTTCTTGACGTCCATGCCACTGCTGAAATCGATCGAGATGATCACCGGCAACAAGGCGCAGTTCATCCAATGGAATGAGCGGCGCAGCCAAGTGAGAAGCCGTCAATCTAAATCCGGCCTGCCGACTTGGAGCTTCTCGTTAGCCTCAAAACCAATTGGGAAGGTGAGCCTAGGTTTTCCGGTGCAATTCGGCAACATACGCACATGTATCGATCCGTTCTGAGCAGGTGCAGCACGCTTCCTGACTTGAAAGGAATCCATGCTATACATTAGAATGAGCTAAATAACGATACTTGTGGCTTGGCGGTCTAAATATCGATTATTTGAGCGGGGGGTTATAGAATGGAACAGCGGCAAAATCTGGCGCCGCTTACGGCGATGCGCTTTTTCGCAGCTGCGGCGATCGTTGTTTTTCATCTTCATAATAACTGGGGGCTGCCCGGGCCCCAAGACACCGGATTGATGTTTGGCATCGGAGTGGACCTGTTCTTTGTGCTCTCAGGGTTCATCCTCGCGTACACATACCGGCGGATCGATGGGTTTGATCATGCGATCAAGATAGTCGCATACCGCGTGGCCCGTATCTGGCCGCTACACATCGCAATGCTCGGGCTTTTCTATCTGCTAGTCTACGACGCCTCAAACCCATTCCATGACATTCACAAACTCTGGGCCTCGGTGTTTCTCTTGCAGGCTTGGTTTGGAGATTACACATATTCGTTTAATGGGAACCCCGTCGCGTGGACACTGTCTTTGGAGTTGTTTTTTTATCTGACTTTCCCACTCCTAACGATCATGTCCAGTCGCTGGATTGTGGCAATTACATTGCTAGTTACAACGTTGACCTTGTCTTGGGCATTTGCAGTGCCAGTACTTAGTGCACCATTGGACCTGCCTGGAACGACCGCCGCTGGGATTGTCAGGATGCATCCGGGATCGTTTTTCGTGCTTTTTGCAGCAGGCATACTCGCCTGTCGAATGTTTATATCGCGCGAGTGGCAACTTGGACCGCGCGCCGCCACAGTATGGGAGGTTCTGTGCCTCCTGTTTGCAGGAGCCTACTTTTTGCGGAACGAGCAGATCGCTGGGTCGATCGCGAACTTCCTTCATGTTGGTGGAATCCCTGCACTGTGGATGCAGAATGCCATGGGTGCGGTCTTTTTCACTCCGCTAATTTTCGTGCTGGCAATCGGGAGAGGCCGCCTTTCACAGGCGCTCTCGGTACGCCCTCTGATCATTCTGGGCGAGGCATCTTTCGCGATATATCTCCTACACCTCATGGTGCAGGACAAGGCAATGGCTATTGGCTTTGCAACCCCGTCGGATGTGCCGGCCTACCTCTGCATTGTCTTGGTCGGTTCAATAGCGCTGAACAGGTACATCGAGATGCCGTCAAATCGCTATTTGCGTCGAAAAGTTGACGCCTGGGCGGATCGCCGCGTTGTCGCTGCGAGGCCGGTCATCTAGCTCGCGAGGCAGTCCGTTCTCGCCCTTCTCGTTTCTCGGGGCTCTTGGGCTCATCTTCGGCCGCCTTGGCAAGGGCCTCCCGCTGGGCGATGATCTGCTGATTGATCCTTGTCCCAAGCGCGTTGCGTGCCTTTTCAGGTAGTTCCTGGAGAGCTAGTTCGAGTAGAATTAGATCGGTGTCGGTGAAGTTCAGCGTAACCATTCTTGTCGTCTCCTTAGCTGCGTAGGCCCATGGCACGATCATCGGCGATCATGGCCATCACGACGCCGGCAAGCTGAGCCAGCGTCACGGTCGAGGTTGCGTAGGTGGTGCGCTGGATTGTGCCGGTGGGTAGGGCGACAGCGCCCCGTGCGGCAGGCGCAGTGCCGAAGAAGCCGATGCCGGTGGTGTTGACCTCGAACTTGGTGGCGGCCGCGCCATCATTGATCTTCACACCGCCCGTGCCTTTGCCCTGCACGATGATGCTGGGATTGGTTTCCGTGCCGCTCGGCTGGATGATCGGATGCCCGGCCGCCGCTGCTCCCTTGAGCGAAAGGAAGCTTGTCGGCGAAGCGACATGGCCGATTTCAACCTGTTTGGCGAAGCTGGAGCCGTATAGAACGAATGGACGCCGACTCCCTTTGTGCCGAAGCTGGACCCGACATCGGTATCTGAACCCTTCATCCACAACAGCGGCGACTGCCCGGCGACGGCGCCGGAGAATTCGAAATTGTTGACGGCGTTGTCGGTCGATAGAATCGCAAGTTGTTTCTCAAAGTCCGAATTGCCAAAGAAAACCGCCTTCGATTTCCCACCAGCCGCCACCCAGGTGTTGTCTGTCGAATCCAAAAAAAGGAGCGGGGCGACGTTGACCCCACCCACGGTCATGGCGGCGATGTTGTCGGTGTTCTTAAGCAGGATCGCCTGCCCGGTTGAGAAAGTCGCGGAGCGGAAGTCGATGCCGCGCAACCAGGTCGCGAAGCCGCCGGGGCTGAACGCGAATGCCGCCTCTGGTGCTACGTCGCCTTCCGACGAGGCCATGAAATTACCACGCGACGACTACCGGCATTCCACCGGGCAATCCGCCCAATGACTGAAGACATTGCCGTGTCGAAATTGGTGGTCGTGTCGAGGCCGTCCTTCAGCAAGATTTCCATACCAGACATCGTGCCATGCAGAGATCCGGTATTCGTTAGCTCACCCTGAAACCCGCCAAGTTCGTTATAGAGACCCGCCCCATACGCGCCCAACTCTCCGGTCGCGGTGAAACAGCTGCTGGAGCCGTCCCCGGTTTTGGTCGCTGTGGAGATCAGGCCCTGCCAAATCGATTGGCTTAGATTCGCGCCCGCATTAACGACGCCATCGCCGGTCGAAACAAATGAGAAGACGGCGCCGGGAATTAGCTCGTTGGTGCCGCCAGACGCCGCGTCGCGCCGTTGCAGCACGAAGGTCGCCCGCGTGTCATGGTAATTAAGCGGGGAGGTGTCGCGGATGATACCAACATGGCTGCTCGACCTGTATGCATACGGCTGTGTCGGCGCTGCGGTGAACATCGCCGCGATCTTGGCGTTCTCATTGGCGCCGGCGAAACCGTTCACGTCGTAGCCAGGTAGAAAGTTGCCGTTCGGCCCCGTTGGGCCGGTTGCCCCGGTGATGCCAGTTGCGCCGGTGGCTCCGGCGGGGCCCGTCGCTCCAGTCGCGCCGACGCCAGTCGGACCAGTCACTCCCGTCGGGCCGGTTACACCCGTGGCGCCGATCGCGCCGACGCCGGTCGGCCCGGTTGATCCCGTAACGCCCGTTGACCCCGTGGCACCAGATGGGCCAGCAGCCCCGCTAGGCCCTGTCGGACCCGTTGCGCCGGCTCCTGCGGGTCCAGTCGGCCCCGTTGGTCCACTGGGACCGTCGCCGCGCAGCAGCGCCAACACGGACGGGGACAGACTGTCGACCGTTACCTTTGCATTCGGCAGTGCCCCGTCGGCCCGCCGCACATCGGCCAGCGCGTCGATCGTTTCGTCGGCGCTGCGCACGAGCTCGGCCAGATCGTTGTCGAGTTGCGTTCCGTAGGGCAGGTATTGGTAGCTGAAATCGATAACGGGCTTCGTTGGATCGGGCATTTTGAGGCACCAAGAACGTCACTTCCAAGATCGCATCGCGGCGCCGGAGCAGCGCTCCGCACTCAGATTTCAGATGCTTGTTGGAAGACCGTTGACGTTAGCCCCGGCAGGATCCGAAGCGGTTGGTGCAGATGCCCGAGTCCTGCTCTGTTCCGGCGCAGCCAATTTACCAGTATTGCGTCGTCCGGGCTACAGAAAAGACAACCTGAGCACCCCCAAATTCGACACAAAGAGAACACTCTGCTAGCCATCGCTGATGGGGATTTTAGGAACGCTCTTCCTACTCGTGCTGATCGTCAGCAGCCCTCTTATAGTGGTCGCTCTTTTTCAAATCATTGATAAGGTTGCCGCCTCAATTTGGTTTTGGATAGCCTATCCTGTGTTTGTCGCATTCAGGTTCGTTTTCAGAGCCTGCCGTTTCCTACTGAACCGAGCCACTAACGCTGGCCGGCAGGATCGTAAATAGTCCCACCGGTCTCGGCGCCGGTGCGCGCCAGAGCTTCGCCGAAGCCAATCCTCGCGCCCCGATTGTTGGCGTTTCGGATGAGTTCGACTGACCGCGGGTCAATGAACATGTCCGCCAGGGATCGAAGATTACTGCGCAGCGCGGCACGCTTGGCGACGTTGCCGGCCTTCACGACCGATGTGCCCAAAGACTTCACGAGGCTGACGGCCATGCCGGTTGGAGACGCAGCGCCTCCCAGGTCAGCATTCATCGACCGGTTGAATTCCGTCGCGCTGCCGATCTGCTTCCGCCGTCCGGTGGCTTGCAGAACGTCCAGCAACTCCGGCATTGAGGCAGCTGCATGCCCACCAGGTATCTCGCGCAGCACGGCGTCAAGCACCTCCTGCCGGGCGTCGTTGCCGGCGACATCCTTGTGGAATTTGGCTCCGGCAAAGTCCCGAACGCCGTCCTGAGTTTCGGTATTGGCTTTGGAAAACCGGTCGGCCAGGTTCTGGCGCACCAGACCAGCGGTCGCGGCCGAATCCTCAGCGACTAGTCGACGAGCGGCGGCGGCGGCCTCCCCAGCGGAGCCTGTAAGCGGGTTCTGCGGCAGGATGGCATTGCCAGCGCCTGCGGTGTCCTTGGCCGCTGCAACGCGGCCCACGGGGCCTTGCTCAAGCGGATTGAGCGCGGTGCGGCGCAACGCTTCCCGCTCAGCCAGGGCCTGCGCATACGCGGGCGAATGGTTGGTCGCAGCATTGCGAGCTTCGGCGGCGCTGCCCGTGCTCTTGCCAGCGAGTTCGGGGCCATAGAGCGGATTGGCGACGCTCGAGAGCGCTTCACCGCGGGCGTTCAAATCCTTCGTCACGGCGTCAACGACGCCAATGGAATTGTCTGGCAGATGAGCATAGTCGGGTGCCAGTTCCGGGTTTCCGCGCAAGCGGGCCAGTCCGGCGGTGAAGCGCGGATCAGCTGCGATCGGCCCGAAGTGAGCTTGCGGAATGATCTGCTGTTGCGCGGCGTCGTAAAGCGGGCGGGTCTGAGCATTGTTGTAGAGCCAGTTTCCCGCGCCTTCGACGGTGCGGCTCAACGTGATCGGGAACATGGCCGTCTCGGCGAGACCGCGTGGAATACCCGACCCGAATGACAGGCCGACGTCTTTGGCTGTCGACACGGATGCAGGAGCCTGCTCGGTGCCGCGAATCAGGCTTTCGATGTTGTTGCCGCCGGCGGGCGCTGCCGGGGCGGCATACTTCGTCCACGGCCCGTCAGCCGCCGGCGTGGCTGCGGAATCGGCCGGACCGTCGAAGGTCTCCCGCATTGCTTTGGCCATCACATCATCGGGCGTTCCCGCAGGAAACCTTACGGTCGTTCCATCAGGTGCTTTGACCTCGATCGGGCTTGCGTCTGGAAAACCGGCCCAAGGATCATCTTTCGCCGACTGGTCGAACTGATCGAAGACGTTCGGAGATTGAGAGGCAGCGGCCTGATACTTCGTCCAGGGTCCATTCGCCGGGGCGAATGGTGGCGCCCCGAACGAACCCTGCCCTACTCGGTCGCCCTTGGCTGACACGCTGGCTGGCTGCACGACTTTGAAGCCTGGCGGGATAGCCGGTGCCGCGTTCGACTGTGCTGCTGCGCCATAGTGCTGGTCCTGCGCTTTGTGGAGCGCTTCCGCGTACATGTCGGCGTGGGCCGGATTGTCGAACTTTCCAAGGTTCTCGCCGGTCTGTCCGTAGCGTTCCATCGCGGCTTGATCGGGCAAAATCTGTCCGTCTGCGACGGTCGGCACCAGGACTTCTTAACCGCCGTCGTTCTCAAACGACATCGACCGCACGGTGCTGTAGGAGCCGTCAGCGTTCTTGACGATCGGGCGCGCGTTCAGATCGATGTTGCCCTGCTCCAGCATGCCGGGGAAAGGGCCAATCGGGCTGGCAGGCGGCAGACTAGTAGCCGGAGCGTCGGGGAAAGCGGCCCACGGGTCGTCTGCGGGTACGCCGGGGAATCGCGGCTTGTTTTGCGCTGGCTGCGACACGACACGGAAGCCCGGCGGCACGGCTGGCGTTTGATATTTTTCCCAAGGTCCGGACACTAGAACACCTCGTCAATTCGAACCATCGGCGCATGCGAGTGGTGCTCTGCGAATTGCGCGATCTCGATGTGTTCGGTTGAACTTACGGGCGAGCCCGTGGCGGTGCGGCTGCCCCAGATCCGCGTGTGTTCCGGCGATGAAAATATACACGGGTGCTGCGTCAAAGACCAGCATCATGCTGCGATCTTCTCGGCGCCCAAATCGTTGGCGGCTGCTGAAATCAACCCGCGAACAACCTCTTGCTGGCGCTGCGCCTTGCGCTGCTGAAGCCAGGCATAGTCTGCGATGTTGCGAAGATCGCGTTCGAACATCCTAACGTGCAGCCGGGCGTCTTCGATCCAGTGCTGGTGGCGGGCCGCTCGCTGTTGATCGTCTTCAGCCCAATGCTGGACGATCGCCGCTGCGGCGCTCATGCACACGATGACGTTGCCAGGATGACAAGCCGGCAATCGCTGAGCGGCCGCAACCGCAGCCCGTGCGATGCCCGTGGTGAGCTTGTCGCGCCGCTCGTCGTCAAGCTGGAACAGCGGCCGGAACTTGCGGAGCGAGCCCAAGACCCACGCCAGTTCGAACGCGATATCGACGTGTGGCAGCGTCACTTTCCAGAAACCGAATATGAACCGGTCGATCTCGTCGTCGAACGCGATCGTCTCACGGCTCGGCGGGTCTGCCTCATAGTGCTCATCGGCGAAGGGGATGATGAATTCGGTCGGCATCGGCTCGCATCCGGTTGTCCGATGTTGAAGGTAAGGCGGCCTGCGGCGCGGAAAAATCAGTTATTTGCGGGCACTTTCGGCGGGCTTTTGCGGTTTGAAGTTTGGTTCGGCCGCAAATTCCTACGACGGTCCGCCGGGGTTCCGGCCGCGCGGTTCGGACTATGCCGAGGGGTGGGTACCCGGGCGGCCACATGTCGGCCAGGGCTCGGCTCGCCGCGCCGGCGGATTCAGCGCAGCGCCCTTTCCTCTGCATGTGTGCCTTGCGCTGCAACCCAGGCGCAGCTTTCCTACGCCGCCAGAGGGGACGAAAAGGCACCAACTGCAATATTGATACTGTTAGGGCGCCAATGATGTCAGGGGCTTAGCTGGTCCGCATGGTAGCGGCTTGCAAGCAGAGCCTTATTTTGAGCAAAAAAAGCCCACTTAGCGCCCATCTAGATACCGATCGACCGCCGCTTCAACCTCGCCGGAACCGACCTTCGGCTCGAGAGGCGCCAGCGCCTCCGCCAGGCGGCCGCGCTCGTGATCCCGCTGCGCATCCATCCGGGCATAGCGCGCGAGCTCACGGTTCATGAAGAACGACGGGGCGAAGAATCGCCAACCCAAATAAGCTACGCAAAGGCCTATTGGCACGTAGAAAGTTGGTTCTGTGAAGGCCAAGGCAACCCCCGATCAACATCTGCAATCAACGACCTATCATCAAGATCAACTTTTTGCCACTCCCATTACCAAACAAAGCAATCCTACCAATACTTTGTGCGAGTTGAGTGTGAAGGTCGCTACGATCAATAACTGTCAACAAAATCAACGAAAAATAGCTGTTGACGGACGTCTGCCAACGGCTCGTTACTATCCTCACCTAAACAGAAAACGGAGAAAAACGATGCCAACGAATACATGCCAGAACGAAGCGATTTTGTTCTTTCAGATTGCGTCAGAGTTGCGCCGTGCGGAAAGGGAGTGTGCCGATCCGGCGGCAATGGCGGAGCTAATCGACGAGGTCGACGCGATGCGGCAGCATTCGTCGAGTGCACTCATCAGGGGGCGCTGTTCCGATCTGCTTCGCCAGCACGAAAATTTGAAGGCCGGGCCCGCCAGTTAGGCGCGCCCCACGCCAAACTTGCCGAGTTCCTACGGCCCGCTGCTCCCCGCAGCGGGCCTCAATGTCGTTTTCGTAACGCGTAAAGGAGTACCGAAATGCCTGAGTTGTCACGTCTCACAATGCACAAGCCTGGAACTGCGCAATGGGACTTGCTTCGCCCTACCCAAGTCCCCGAAGCTACCGTTCAGATGATGCTCGTGCAGCTGGTGTTCTCTGCTGATCAACTTCACCGCTGTCGCGGCCTGGCAAGAGATTTCAGAACCCGATTTGCAGAGACGCCGGGTATGGACCTGGCGCGCATGTGGGATGCTCGGATTGATCATCGCTTGAACCAGCCCGGTCCGACCGCACTTCACATTTTTTCGATGATCCTGCCCGCATCGCTGATGGTGACGTCAATCCAGGCCTACCGGGCAGAGTGGAGCGCGCCTGTCGAGTAGTGACTAATCGAAGGCGCCGCCGGCTGGCTTAACTGCCGCTGGGCGGCGCTGTCTGCGCATGAGGTCCTGGGTGGCTTTCTCCAATTCGGTGCCATCCATCTCTGCCGGATCTTTCACGACGCCCGCGTTGCGGTCCGCTCGGTCGAGCATACCCCCAATTTGAAGGAGAGTCCGTTGCGACGACGCCCTTGCAACGGCCGTCTGTGTTTTGTCGCGGCAAATCTCCAGCGCGCTCTCGTATGCGACCTTGACGCCCTCCACCCGAGCGCGTCGGATTATCTCGGCGCGCACAGCCTCATCATCGTCAAATTCATCCTCGACTTCATTCATGCAAATGCCCCTATCGGCTTTGGACAATCATTTTCTGGCTGAATAGGTTACGGGTTGTGACGAGAAGTGTCGTAGAATCAATGGGTTGCCAAGGTTGGGGTCGAGCGTTCGAATCGCTTCACCCGCTCCAATTTCCTTCAGGGGGAATCAAGCGATGAAGAGGCGCCTTTCGGGGCGCCTTTTGCTTTTTCCAGACCGGCGATGTAAGCGCGTTGCGGGACACTTGTTCTCCCTCAGAACCAGGCGCAGGTAAGACGGCGTGGCGCACAATTCCTCGGGTTCAATTTCGGCGAAAGGCGGCACCGCATCCGAAGCGCTTGCTTGGCTGGCGTTGCGGAACGCCGCGTCCGAATGCGGCTCAGGCTCGCGCTTGATCGACCCGCAGCCCCTGCGCGCACTCCCGGCGGGACGCAAGTGGGCGCGTGAGATCGCCAAGGTGATCTTCGATGGCCTTGTGGCAGGAAGCCTTTCGGTGCCGGGGCAACTGGCTGCCCGGTGGGACAGCTTCGGCGGTGCCATCACAGCGTTGATCATCGAACTCAGCAAGATCTGGGACAATCCCGCAGCGGCTCGCCGCGTCCAGTACCAGCTTGAGCAAATGCTTCTCGAACCCGACGATCTTGCCACGCCGCGCAGGCTGGCGCGAACGCTCGGAGTTCGCGTCGACGCTCGCAACCCGACCGCGACCGAACTGCCGGAAGGCATCGATCAGATCTATGCCCATCTGATGCTGGATGGCCGGATCGAGGCTGTAGTGCAGTTCGGTGCACTCGGGACGGTGACAAGCGATCATTGGATTGAATTGATCCTGGATGTAGTGCCTGCTGAGCGGCTTGCGGGAGGATCGCCTGCACCGCAAAAGGGCGCCGGCGCGACCACGTCAAACACGCCTGCAGCCGAGGCATCGTTTGCCATGGCGGGAAGCGAGCCCGATCAGGACAGCCACTTCGGCAAACTCGCGCAATTGGCCGCACAGGCGCATGACCTGGTTCGGTCGAGCGCTGAACCGTCAGAGCCTGTTGCGCCGCGCCGCGCACGGGTCGCGGACAAGCACGACAAGGATCGCACGGCGTTCTGGAACAGCTATTTCGCGACCGAGGATCCGTGGAACTACGGTTCGTCCTATGAGCAGGAAAAATACGAGCGCCAGCTCGAAATTCTGCCTCCCGGTCCCATCGGGCGGGCGCTTGAATTGGCCTGCGCGGAGGGCCACTTCACGCGGCAGCTGGCGCCTCGCGTCGGCCATTTGACCGCAACCGACATTTCCGCCATAGCCGTCGGGCGAGCCCGCGCCCGATGCAACGATCAGCCGAATGTCGAGTTCGGCGTACTCGATTTCGCTGCCGACACGCTGCCGGGTGAGATGGATCTGATCGTCTGTTCGGAAGTGCTCTACTACCTCGATGATCTCGCCGAGCTACGGCGCATCGCCAGGAAATTCGCCGAGGCGTTGGCGCCTGGCGGCAGCTTCATCAGCGCACACGCATTCGTGTTGCGTGACAATGTCGAAAAGACCGGCTTCGACTGGAACACATTCGGTGCCCAGGCGATCTCCGAGACGCTGGCGGCGACCGAAGGTCTCGTCCTCGAGCAATCGATCCAGACTGAGCTCTACCGCATAGACCGCTTCCGCCGCCTGTCGCCGGACGAGGTGGCGACGGACCCGGTGATCGATCATGTGCCGATCCGCGCGCCCATCGAAATCGGCGTCGCGCGAAATATCGTCTGGGGTGGCGCGCGAGCCTTGCGCCGCGACGTCGCACGTAACGAGCAGCGCCGGCATATCCCTGTCCTCATGTATCACGGCGTTGCCGATGAAGGTCCGGCCGCGCTCGCTCGCTTTCGGCTCACGCCCGCCGCATTCGCCAGCCAGATGGCATGGCTGCGCGCCAATGGCTTTCACGCCATTGGCTCCGAGCAGCTGGAAGCATCCATCGCCAACCGTCAGCCTTTCGTCGGCCGCCCGGTGCTCATCACCTTCGATGACGGCTTCCAGAACTTCGCCGACCATGCCTGGCCGATCTTGCGCGCCAACGACCTGACCGCGGAAGTGTTCCTGGTGACGGACCTGGTGGGCGAAAGTGCAAAGTGGGACACCGACATCGGTCCGCCGACGCCGCTTATGAGCGCCGGGACGGTGCGACGCGTCGCTGCCGAAGGCGCCTTCTTCGGCAGCCACATGGCGACGCATCGCGCCATAGATGGTCTGTCGAGCGCTGACCTGGCCGCCGAGCTCCTGCGCTCTCGTCTGTTCATCGAACGCTGGACCGGCCGGCCAACCAGGGCGTTCGCGGCCCCCTTCTCCGTCACCGACCGACGGCTTGGCCGGCTGGCCAGGGAGTGCGGCTATCGAGTAGGCTTCGGCCGCAGGCATGGGCCGGCGGACCTCCATAGCGATCTCATCGACCTTCCGCGCATCGAGATTCGCGGCGACCGCTCGCTCGATGACTTTGTCGCCACTGTCGAGGCCGTGCTCGGATAAACGGTGAACTTGTCAGTTCATTATTGGGCGACTTGCGACACGGCTGACATCAGCTCCTTCGGGTTTGGGGCGCCAAACATGTATCGCCCACCCTCCGGGACCTCCGTGAAGCTCCAGCGGACGATCCCCTGCCGGTCCAGCAGGAACTGACCAACCAGTTGTCCGTGTCCCGTGGCCATCATCTGCTCGTCGGCTTCGGTCAGTTCGTAGTGGTCCTTCTTGTCGAGGATTGCGGCGGCTGTCATCGGATCCATGGGACCGGGCAATTCGCCAGGTATGTCGACCCGCATGTCCTGTGCCGCTGCCATCGCGACCTTGTACGGCCAGTTCGTCTCGTTCTCGGTGAATTCGAGATTGGGCAGTCCAAAAGCACGATGTGAAGCGCGTTCCGGGTCCGACGCCGCAAGCAGGTTCGGCATTGGATGGTAGCGGAAATAGAGCCGCGCCCGTTCGATCGGCGTGTTGACCACCGTCAGGCTCTCCACGCCCTTTTCGCGCAGCTCCGGATCGAGACGCGCCTGAGCGGCGATGTGGCGCCGGCAAAACGCACAATGCAGACCTCGAAACAGGCCGACCAGCACCGGTTTTTGCCCGCGAAAGTCGTCAAGCGCAATCTTGCCTTCCTGGGTAATGGCGTCGAGTATCAGGTTCGGCGCCCGGTCGCCCGGTTGAAGCGGTATCAATCCACTAGGCGCGGACATGTCCAACCCCCTATCCCGGCTAGTCGAGAAAAGGCAGCACCACAAGCGCTTCCGGGTCGAGCCCGTGCTGGGCGCATATACCCTGCGCCAGGGAAAAGTAGCGTTCGGCCTCGGCCAGATTGCCGAGGTCGAGATTAAGCGTTGCGAGTCCATCATAGCACGGAAACAGCAGTTGGGGCTCGCCCGTTTCGCGGGCTACCTCCAGTGCTTCGTGGAACAAGCCGATCGCCAGTTCCGGATGGCCGTTGCACTGGTGGATCTGCCCAAGCACGATCAACGGCACTGGCAGGTGCTCGCGCTGGTCGAGCGCCCGGTCAATCTCGATGGCCTTCTCGGCAGCAGGCACGCCCTCCGTTGGACAGCGATCCGTGAAAGTACAACAAGCTACCGCCAGATTGGCGAGGAGGCGCGCCTGGAAACCCAAATCGCCAATACGGCGCGCCACTTCAAGACCGCGCCGACAGACCTCCATCGCCTTCGCCGGATCGATGGTCGTGTAGAGCACCCCGAGATTGGTGTAGCCGCGGCAGGCCGCGCCCAGCAGACCGGCGGCTTCGGCCAATTCAATGCTGCGCTCAACCTCACGCACGGCTTCATGGTTTCGCCCAAGGCGAGCCAGCGCAACAGCCTTGGTATTAAGTGCCTCGGCGGTCACGAGGGTGGCATCATCGGAGACATGTTCCGTTGTCAGAGAGCGTACGCAATCCAGCGCCGCGTCTGCCCATTTTGCCGCGAGAGTGTGATCTCCGCTGCGGAACGCCTGTCGGCCACGTTCTTGCCAGAGATGCGCCTGCTCGATCGGGGCATCCGCTCCATCGAGGAGCGCTGCCGCTTCAGCGTAGCGCGATTCCGCGTCGTCCCGCTTGCCCACGTCCCAAAACAGCCGACCGATCTTGCGCAAAACGCGCGCCGCCGCGACACGATCGGCTGACTCGCGATAGGCCTGCAGCACCGCCTCGTAGTGGCGGTGTGCAATCTCGCGGCGGCCTGCCGGGCCGCTCAAATCGGCAATGCGCTCTGCAATTGCCAGTTTGAGCGGTGTTTGCCCGATCGCGCCCAACGCAGTCAGTGCTCGCTCGTAGAAACGAAGGGCGTCGTCATTGGCGTATATCATGCGAGCGCGATCTCCCGCCGCCTGCAGGTAATGCGCGCCCCTCTCCCGCTCGGCGCTCTGAGCGAAATGATGACCGAGCACGGCCAGATCCTCGAACCGTTCCGGCTTGTCGCCGCACAGTTGCTCCAGGGCGGCACCTACCCGGCGGTGGATGTCGGTCCGGCGTTGCAGGAGCAGATTCTGGTAGATCACGTCCTGCAGCAATGTTTGCGTAAAGCGGTAGCTTTGCGACGAGACCGAGCCTGATCCGGCAACTTCCTCGATGATTTCCGCATCGCAAAGCAGTTCGCAGCCCGCTTCCAGTCGGCCGGGGTCGGCTGCCACGGCTTTCAGAAGCGTGGCATCGAAGCGCGGGCCGATTACCGCGGCTTCCTGGGCCAACCGGCGCACCTCTTGCGGCAGCCGGTCGACGCGAGCAAGCAACATTGCCTGGATCGTGGCGGGGATGCCGGTTGCGACTTCGCCTGCCACGGTCCGCCATTGCTGGCCCTCGCGCACCAATACACCGCGATCGATAAGGCCGCGAACGATCTCCTCCAAGAAAAGCGGGTTGCCGCCCGCGCGCTCGAGGATCTGGTCGAGAAGCCCTCCTGCGGCGTTTACCCAGTTCTCGCCGAAAAGCGCCGCCACCAGGCGGCGTCCGTCATCGCTGTCGAGCGGCGAAAGCCTGAGCGCTGTGTGGCTGACCCGACTTGAGTCGAGTTGGTCGTTGTCCGACGCCGGACGATGCGTGACCAGCAACATCAGCCGCGTGCGTTCCAGTCTGTCCATCACGAAACGCAGTGCCTCGAGTGAGACGGAGTCGGCCCAGTGCAGGTCTTCGACGACAATCAACAGCGGCGACAACGCAAGCCGCCATTCCATGATTATGCGGACCGCGTAGAGAATTTGCCGCCGCAGCTGCTCGGGCTCGACATGCTGCAAGGTGGCATCGGGGTCGCCGAGGCCAAGCACATGGTAGAGCAAAGGCATCAGCCGCTTCGCCTCCTCGCCCTGCAGGCCGAGATCGGCAAGCAAGGCTGCGAGCTTGCCCCGCATTTCGTCCCCATTGTCGTTTTGCATCATCCCGGCAGCGCTGCGCACCACTGCACCCAGGGCGCCAAATGATTGTTCACCCAGCGGTGAGCACGTGGCCTGCCGCACGGCGACGTTGCGAAAACGATCCTCGTCGCCGACGCGGGCGACGAACTCCTTCACCAACCGCGACTTCCCGATACCGGCTTCGCCGACGAGGCGGACAAGCTGGGCCGAGCCGCCGCACGCCAAGTCAAGGCTCGCCAGCATTCTGTTGAGCTCCGCATCACGACCTATTATGGGCGCACTGAGGCCGAGCGCCTCGAGCCCGCGCGCTGCACGCGGCGCCGCAAGCGGTGCATCCAGTCGGTGGACGAGCACACTGCCAGCCTTGCCGCGAAAGACGACATCGCCCAGCGACTCGTACGAGAAGGCATGCCGGGTCAGCCTGTGCGTGAGTTCGCCCACCAGCACCTCACCCGGTGCAGCCAGCGATTGCAGGCGTTGCGCCGTATTCACCGTGTCGCCGGTCACCGAATAGGATTTGGCGGTGCCGATGCCCAATCCGCCAGTAACGACCGGACCCGTGTTTATGCCTATGTGGAGCAGCAGCGGCGAGCCGGAGTGGCGGGTGCTTTCACCGAGCCGCGCCGTCCGGGCGATCATGTCGAGAGCGGCTCGAAGCGCACGTTCCGGATCGTCCTCATGCGCGACCGGCGCACCGAACAAGGCGAGCAGAGCGTCGCCGATGAATTTGTCGACGAAACCACCAAAGCCTTGCACGGCCGCCGTCAATTCCTTGAACAGTTCGTTCTGCAGCGCCTGCATGACCTCGGGGTCGAGCTGCTCGCTGAGTGTCGTGAAGCCGCAGAGATCGGCGAACAGCACCGTTACCGTTCGTCGATCGGCGTCGGAGACGGAATGCGGCCCCTCTTCGCTTTCGATGTTCGGCGACGGAGCTCGAGAGGGCTGCGCAATGGTGCGGCTTGGTGTCGGAGCAGGCCGTTCGGCAGCTTTTGCGGACGCACCGACGCTTGCCCCACATTTAGGACAGAACTCGAAATCAGGTGCGCAGGCGTAGCCGCAACTGGCGCATGGCACGGGCTGGCGGCGGCCACACTTCGGACAGAAGGCGTAACCGCCCTCGATCTCGAAACCGCAGCCCGAGCAGTTCATGGACACCTCACCAGAGCATGATGCCGAAGAGTGTGAAGCGGTTTTCGGACGACATCATGCTCTATCTCTTTGACCTTGGGCCATGACGCGTGATCTCGCCACGCTCGTCACGGCCGGGGTATTCACAAGGATGAACCGATAGTCGTCAACCGGCAAGCGGCAGCGCAAATGGGCATCGGTCTGGGTTCGGCGGTGGAGCACTGCCGATACGGGCGGCCGCGTGGCCGTGATTTGCGAAAATTCCCTCGTCCCGCCGCCTTCCTGCTATGATGGAGACGAGGAGGCGACCCATGAGCGAGAACCGTAAGCTGGCCGCAATCCTGGCTGCAGATGTGGTCGGGTACAGCCGGCTCGCGAGCGCGGACGAAGATCGTACTTTGGCGAGGTTGCGGGCACTGCGCAGCGACCTGATCGATCCGATCATTGCAGTGCACCACGGGCGGGTTATCAAGCGTACCGGAGATGGGGCGCTGGTTGAGTTTCGCAGTGTGGTCGATTCCGTGCGCTGCGCCGTTGAGATTCAAAACGGTATGGTTGAGCGCAATGCCGGCGTACCGCAGGAGCGCCGCATCGAGTTCAGGATCGGCATCCATCTGGGCGACGTGGTCGAAGAGAGCGATGGCGACCTGATGGGTGACGGCGTCAACATCGCCTCGCGTCTGGAGGGCGTTGCGGCGCCCGGCGCCATCTGCCTGTCCGAGGATGCCTATCGCCAGGTCAAGGCCAGGCTTGACCTCTCGGTCAGCGATCTCGGCAGCACACAGCTCAAGAACATCGCCGAGCCGATCCGGGTCTATTCGCTGCAAGTCGGCGCCGGGGCCAAGGCGGCCGCGACCTCGCAAACCGCGACGAGCCCTCCGGCTGCGGCAGCGCCGCCGAAACTGTCGATCGCCGTGCTCCCGTTCGCCAATATGAGCGGTGATGCCGAACAGGACTACTTCGCCGACGGCATCTCCGAAGACATCATCACGGCGCTGTCCAAACTGTCACAGCTCTTCGTCATCGCTCGCAATTCGTCCTTCATCTTCAAGGGCCAGAACGTCCATGTGCAGGATGTCGGCACGAAGCTCGGCGTGCGGTATGTCCTTGAAGGCAGCGTACGCAAGTCGGGGAACAAGGTACGCATCACCGCGCAGCTCATCGATGCAATCTCAGGCGGCCATCTTTGGGCGGAGCGGTTCGATCGCGATCTGACCGACATATTCGCCGTGCAGGATGACGTGACGCAGCACATCGTCGGTGCGCTGGCGCTCAATCTGACCGAGGATGACCGTCTGCGGCTGGCGCCCGAACACCAGCGCAACCCGGAGGCGTATGACTGTTTCCTGCGGGGCCGGGAGCTGTGGCACCGGCTGACGAAGGACACGAACGTCGCGGCCCGCGAGCTCTTGCAGCGGGCCATCGAACTGGACGCGAAATTTGCCTCTGCCCACGCTTTCCTAGCCCTCACGCACGGGCTCGATTACCTCAACAGGTGGGGTGCGTCGGACTCGATGGCGCAAGCGGAAGAGGCAGCAACGCGAGCGGTAACGCTGGATGACAGCGATCCCTGGGCGCACTGGGCACTGGCATCGGCCAAGCTTTACACACGGCGGCACGATGAAGCCATCGGCGAGGTCGAGCGCGCGATAGCCCTCAATCCGAACTTCGCCGAAGCGCACGTCGCCCGCGGCGAGGCGCTGTATTATTCGGGTAGACCCGCGGAGGCGCTAGAGAGTTTCGCCCGGGGAAAGACCTTGAATCCATACTTTCCGGATGTGCTTCTGCACTTCCAGGCTTTGGCATCGTTTCAACTGGGAAGGTACGAAGAGGCCGTCGACCTCTTGCTGCAACGGCTGGCTCGCAACGCTGTCACCGACGTCTCGCGTGCGCTTCTGGCCGCATGCTACGGCCATCTGGGCCGTTTGGAGGGGGCCCATACGGCATGGCAGGACCTGCTTCGCGTTAATCCCGCCTATTCGCTGGAACACCGTCGCAAGGTCTTGCCTTACAAGAACCCTGCCGATTTCGAACTCATGGTCGAGGGGCTCCGCAAGGCCGGCGTGGTGCAATGACGGGCTAAAGCCCGGCCGGATCAGAGGCCTGAGGCCCGGCCGATCTTGCGCCATCGGGCGTTTTCGCGAACCGGTTTCAGGTCATCGGTCGTCTCGGCAAATGTCCGCAACCGGTATTGCCGCAGCAGGTCCGGGAACAGCGCCCCTTCCGGCAGTCCGGCAAGCTGCTCGCGGACCGAGATTTGTTCATCGATGACCCGCATGCCCCAGGCATTTTCCCGAACCTGCAGCTCGGCGGCCAGATCGCGCTCTTCTGGCGCGTTTTCATCAAGCGCAGCCAGCAGGATCGAGTGAAAAAGCGCGACATAGCCAATCTGTCTCAGGCCGCCCACAACCCGCACGCGCGGCAATATGGCAAGGGCAAGGAACATCAGGAACAAGTCCGGCAAAAGCATGCCGTCCAGCAGTGCCTGCTGGAGATGCGGCCGCTCGAACGGGATGGAAAGACCATGCGGCCTGTCAGGCTCGATCAGCCGCCCGTTCTCGAGGACGAGCTTGCGCACGCGCTGCTCGCGGATGCCCCAGAAATAGGCCGTGGCATTGGGCAGGAACCTGCCAAATGGGCCCGATGCGGCTTCTTGCAAGGCATGGTCGAGACGCCGGCGCCTTGCGGGCTCGAGGAGCAGCCTGGAAAGAAGACTGCCTTCATCTTCCAGATGCCGCGCCACGACAGTCGCGGCCAGCCTATCATCGATGAAAACCGGCCGGGCCATGCCGGAACGATCCCAATCGGCGACCAGATGCTCGTTGAGTTCTGTCAGCGCATCGGCGGCTGTTGCAAATACCTTGTCCTGGCTGGCAAGCAGCGTGCCGAGCCAGCTTCTGGCATCCGTCTCATTGCCCACCGTTTCGAGCGCGCGCCCGTTGAGGGCGACGGGACCGGCCGCGCAGGCGCTTTTGCGGCACAGTTTGTGGCGGCCCATGCCAAACAAATTGACCTTGTCGTCGCCGACATCGAGCCATCCCGGCCCCTCCCGGCCGGTTGTCTCCATGGTCATCGTCGTTCCCATGAAGCCGAAAAAAGCCGACAGCCCGTTTTCGACCGCGCCGAGCCAGGCAAGCAGCAGGGCATCGAAGGTGATGCGATCCATCAGAAGCAGGCAGTGCAGGCCGGACTGGATAACCGGTCTGTGGTCGAATTCGTCGAGGGCCTTGCCGATCGCTTCAGGCTGCATGATCGCACCGAGGCGCTGCTGCAGGACGTCGCGCAGGATCGAGCGGGCAGCGATCGACGGGGCCGATCCAGGCCTTGCCACCGGCCGCCACAGATGGCGGGCATAATCGGAAACCGGTGCATTCCAGTTCTGCTCGATGTCACGCACGACCTCCGGGCAGAGCAGCGACAGCACGGCCAAAATGTCCACCGGAGGGGCAAGGGCAGGGACGGTGGTCATCAGAACCGCAGCCGGGCCATGCTCAGGAGGTCGTGGTACTGCCCGTCGGTAAAACCGGCCTTCACATGCCGTCCCTCGACCTCGAAGCCGTGGCTTGTGTAGAGACGGATGGCCGGTTCGTTGTCGGCATAGACGCTCAATTCGACCCGCTTCAGGGCGCGCCAATTGTCGGCCACGTCAAGCAGCGCGCCAAGGATGGCAGAGCCGATGCCTCTGCCGACAAAGCCATCGTCAAGGCCGATATTGATCTCGCCGATATGCGAGCGGCGCGGCGAACCCTGCGCGACCAGGCTGCCATGGCCGACAACCTTGCCGTCCAGCTCCGCAACGATCCAGGTGGTTTCCGGGCCGGACTTGGCGATGCGCCGCTCCACCTGCTCCACCATCTCGAACGGCATCCTGAGCGTGCCCCAGCGGAACCCCGGCATATTGAAGATAGCGCACAGCGCCTCGGCATCGCTTGGCCGGACGGCCCGGAGCTGCGGCTGGATTTTCTCTAGGGGTGGCGTGCTGGTCATGGCTTTTCCGGCTACAGCAATTCCAGGAAAAGTGTGAGCGGTTTTCCGTCCGGAATTGCGTCAGAACAAAGGACAGAGGCAATATGCCCGGCACGATGCACCGGACGTCACCTGAAAATCCAGCCGTCTCTGCGACCTATGCCGATTGCGCGGCAAAATGCCGGGGGGCGGCGCAGAGTTTGAGGATACCGCTGATGCCGATCCAGCCGAAAAGGGCAAGCCAGCACAATGTCCCGGCCGCCGTCCAGTCGATCCGGTGCACGGCAGCATCGGTGATGACGAGGCCAAGGACGGCAAGCAGGCCAACCAGAAACTGCGCCAGGCCGAGCACCAGCAGTTCCTCACGCGGCGCACTTCTCCAGACGAGATAGGTGCCGCCTGCACCCGCGAGGAAGATAGCGCTGTAGACCTGGGCGTGAAAAGCATCGATCGGCCATGGCCAGAAGCCACCGAATGTCAGGGGAAACAGCAACAGGCCGACGCCGTACACCCCGAGGATCGTCATTTCCACCGGTAGGTAGGCGCGCCATGCGGGGTTTAAGATCACGCCCTTTGCAGAAGGGCGGGCCCTTGCCCGCCACAGGAACAGCCCGGATACCGCGGCTGACGCAAGATAGACCAGAAACCAGAGCCAGGGGGCTTTGCGCTCGAAGTTGAAATAGCCGAGATTGATGAACGAAGCCGCCGACACGACGACGGTGAAGATGAAGGCCATGACCAGCACGAGCCTGCCGGGCGACCAGCGATTCCAGACCAGCAGCGCCGCCATCACTGCCATTTCGGCGGTGTAGAAGCCGCCGAGGAAGCGGGCATTGAACGGCGTGACGGCCCAGGGCCAGCGCGGCTTGACCAGCCCGGGCGCGAAAAACAGGCCGGCCCCGACGATCAGGACGATGATGACCCCCGCCGAGAAAAGGCGCAGGGCCGCCGGAAATGGCGGGTTGTCGCGTGTCGGCATGGAGAAAACCCCAGAGATGAATGCCCCATGGGCTATCATAGTTTGGAATTCAACAAATGGAAATTGACCTGTCACCAGGCTTGTCCATTCGAATGGCCGTACGGTCCATTTCGCAGTATGATGGAGCGTTCGGGTCGAAGATCGGTCCGGCCAACACGCCTAGAGCCGGATGATTTCAGGTCTGTCCGACCTGAAATCTGAATCCGCCTCTAAATCAGGAAATAGAGCATGATGTCGTCCGAAAACCGCTTCGCACTTTTCGGCATCATGCTCTAGCGGCGCAATTTCCGGAGCCTGCACGATGACCGAAGCTCAGGATCTGTTCTCGCTTCTGCGGCAATCGACCGATGTCGATCCGCAGGCAATCGACGCAATCCGGCAAACCATCGCCGAGGGCAAGGACCGCGAACTTTGCCGCATCAATGCGCTGGCCTTCGCCAGCAAGCGTGGCCTCGACGAGGAACGCACCATAAGCGCCTTTCTCCATGCGGCGCGGGTGGGCATCTTCGACATTTCCTGGAATGTTCTGTGCCCCGGCTGTGGCGGCGTGCTCGACACCAACGCCACGCTGAAAACCATGCAGAAGGACGAATACACCTGCGCGCTGTGCTCCCAGGGCTATTCGCCGACCCTCGACGAGATGGTCGAGGTGACATTCACCGTCAGTCCCCGCGTGCGCAGGATTGCCGCCCACAATCCACACGAACTGCCGTTGGTGGAATATTACCGCCAGATCTACTGGGCGTCCGGGGCCGATCTGCCGGACGAGGATCTGGCGGAAAAGATGGAAGCGTTCTCGCTGGAAGATATCGAGCTTGCGCCCGGTGAAAAGGCGGTTCTGCACATCCAGCTTCCGCCCCAATTTATCATCGTCTTCGAGCCGGTCACGCATTCGGCCCAGTTCATCGACGCGAAGGGCGAACCGGCAAAAGAGCGGCGAAACCTCTCTCTGGCCTTCGACCGCGACCATGTCCAGAGCCAGACGCTGGAGATGCAACCCGGCCCATTGCGCATTTCGCTGGAAAACAGGACCGACACGCGCGTGCTGCCGACGGTCTTCATCGCCTGCCCGGTATTGCATGATTTCCTGGGCAAGCGCCGGCCCTTCGTGACCGCCAAGCGCCTGCTCACCAACCAGACGTTCCGGGATCTCTATCGCACGGATACGCTCGACATCAACCAGCGCCTGAAGATCACCAGCCTGACCTTCCTGTTCACCGATCTGCGCGGATCGACCGAGCTTTACGAGCGGGTGGGCGATCTTTCAGCCTTCGATCTCGTGCGCGAGCATTTCCAGGTTCTGCACGAGATCGTCGCGGCGGAGGCAGGCGCGGTTGTGAAGACGATCGGCGATGCGGTGATGGCGACCTTCGCGACGCCTGACCGTGCGATTGCCGCGGCGCTGCGGATGCGCGACGCCATGCGGGCGCTCAATGACAAAAGCGGGCGCGAGGACCTTCTGCTAAAGATCGGCGTTCATGCCGGCCCCTGCATAGCCGTGTCCATGAACGAGCGGCAGGATTATTTCGGCCAGACGGTCAACATTGCTTCGCGGGTCCAGAACCTCGCCAACGCACAGGCGATCTTCGCCACGCGTGCGGTGGTCGACGACAATCTCACTGCCGATTTGTTGCACAGGAACGCGCTGACGCCCGTGCCGCACGAGGTCTCGCTGCGCGGCATCGAGCGGGAGATTGCGGTTTATACGATCCCCTGAAGAGTTCTCTGCCGCTTACACGCGCTTGCAGAGGAAATAACGGTCGGCGGGCTCCGAAGTGGGCGCCGGGAGCTGTTGCAGTAGCGGGTGATCGAGCGGCGTGCCACTGACCGCGAAGCCGCCGACGCGAAGCAGGCTCGCAATCAGATCGGGAAGCCAGGTAGCGGTCACTGCATCGCGATGGTCATAGCCGGTGCCAATGTCGGCATGAACAAGGGCGGCTTCGATGCCAATGAACTTGCGGCCCGTCTCGCGTATTTCGCCGAGCACGAGGTTTTCAGCTTCGGGAATTGAGCTAGTGTGCGCGCCAACTTCGCGGTCGAACACCACGATCCGGCGCCCGGGCAGAAGCTCGCGCAGATGGTGGAATGTCCGGCCATTGCCGAGGCCGAGCTCAAGCACAAGCCCCTCCATCTTAGCCACCTCGGGGCAGATTCGATTGAGAATGTCGCGCTGCGCGGTCATCCTGCTGATGAAATTATCGAGGCGACTCATATGCGATTGTGTGTCCTGAACCAGATCAAGAGATCGGTAACGCCCGCGACAAGAACTGTTCACGGGTGAATCCCGAAGCTGACGCGCTAAGCTCGATTGCGAGTCGGCACATATAGGGGCGGACAATAAACAGTGCAACAACCGTACAGGAGGCCGGCAAGCGACATTCCGGGTGGCGTCGGCGGCACTATGCGTGGCGGAATGGCGATCTCACTTGTAGGGGTCCGCGGCGTCTCGCAAGCCGTCGCCGAGGAAGTTGAACGCCATGATGACGAGGATGACGGGCAGCATCGGCAAAAGCAGCCATGGATAGAACGCGATCACGCTGACGCTGCGCGCCTCGGTGAGCAGGATGCCCCAGCTGGTGATCGGCGCTCTCAGGCCGAGCCCGAGGAAGCTCAGCGCCGTTTCGCCCAGGATCATGCCAGGGATGGAGAGCGTCGCCGTCGCGATCAGATGCGACATGAAGCCGGGAATGAGATGCCGCCTGATGATGCGGCTGCTTCCGGCGCCCATCAATTGCGCCGCCAGAACGTAATCCTCCTCGCGCAAGGCCAGAAGCTTTGAACGCACGGCGCGCGCCAGGCCGGTCCAGTCGAGCAGCCCGAGGATGACGGTGATGCCGAAATAGATCAGGATCGGACTCCAGGTTATCGGCATGATCGCCGCCAGGGCCAGCCATAGCGGAATGCTGGGAATCGATTGCAGGACTTCGATTATTCGTTGAACGATCAGGTCGAAGATACCGCCGTGATAGCCGGCCAGTCCGCCGATGACGATGCCGAGCAGGAAGCTGAAACTGATGCCGACGAGGCCGATAGTCAGTGAAATGCGTGCGCCATAGATCATGCGCGAGAGCACGTCGCGCCCCAGCCTGTCGGTGCCGGCCAGAAACAGCTGCCCGTTTTCGGCAGGACAGACAAAATGCCTGTCACCTTCGATCAGGCCCCAGAACCGATAAGTGTCGCCCTTGCAGAAGAAACGGAGCCGCTGAACATCGTCGTGGTTCTCGATGTAGTTCCGCTTGAGCGTGTCCATATCCAGCGTCATCTGGCGGCCATAGACGAACGGCCCGACGAACTCGCCATTGTGGAACAGGTGCACGTGCTGCGGCGGCGCATAGATGTAGTCCATGTTGCGCGAGTGCAGATTGTAGGGCGCCAGGAACTCGCAGATCAGTATCCCGGAATACAGCACTGCCAGGAATATGCCGGATATAAGCGCAAGCCGGTGTTTGCGGAATTTCCACCACATCAGCCGCAACTGCGATGCCTGAAAGACCTTCGATTGCTCCGGCGTCATCGCCTCGACCGACTGCAGGTCGAAGGGCGCGCCGGAAATGTAGTGTTGCAGTGGAGCACCCGGAGCGGGCAGCGGCGAGTCCTGCTTCATTTGGTGCTGCCACCCTGCAAACGAATTCGTGGATCAAGCAGCGCCAGCGCCAGGTCGGAAATCAGCACGCCGATAACCGTCAGGAAGGCAAGGAACATCAGGAATGACCCTGCCAGATACATATCCTGGCTTTGCAGCGCCTTGATCAGCATCGGCCCGGTCGTTTCCAAAGACAAAACGATAGCCGTGATCTCAGCGCCGGAGATGATGGCCGGCAGGATCGAGCCGATGTCGGAAATGAAGAAATTGAGCGCCATGCGCAGCGGATATTTGACCAGCGCCTTGAACGGATGCAGGCCCTTGGCGCGCGCCGTAACGACATATTGCTTGTGCAGTTCGTCGAGCAGATTGGCGCGCAGCCGCCGGATCATGCTCGCCGTGCCGCCGGTGCCGATGATCAGGACCGGGATCCAGAGATGGGCGAGGATCGACTTCGCCTTGGCCCAGCTCATCGGCTCACCGAGATATTGCTGGTCCATGAGGTGGCCGATGGACGTGCCGAACCAGATGTTGGCGAAATACATCAGGATCAGCGCCAGCATGAAATTCGGAATGGCAAGGCCGAGAAGGCCGAAGAAAGTCAGGCCGTAGTCGCCCCAGCTGTATTGATGCGTGGCGGAGTACATGCCGATCGGAAAGGCGATGAGCCAGGTGAAGATGATCGTGACGAAGGAAACCAGCACGGTCAGCCACATTCGGTCGCCGACGACGTCGCGAACCGGCAGCTCATATTCGAAGGAATAGCCGAAATCGCCGTGCAGCATCCCGCCCACCCAGTAGAAGTAGCGAATGACCGGCGGCTGGTCGAAACCATATTCCTTGCGCATCATCTGGATGCGGTCGGAATCCACCGCTTCGCCCTGGGCCCGAAGCTCGGCGACATAGCTGTCGAAATAGTCGCCCGGTGGAAGTTCGATGATGGTGAACACCAGCGCCGATATGACCAGCAGCGTTGGAACCATCACAGCGATGCGCCAGACAAGATATCGAAGCACGCTCAGGAGCCTCCAAGCCAGAATGTGTCCGGCATGTAGACACCGAAATAGGAGGTCGGGTCGTAGCCGTAGAGTGCTTTGTCAGGCAGGTTGCGCAGCCGCGAGGATACCAGAATCGGCTGAAGTGTTTCGTTCACCGTACCGATAGAGAACACCTGATCGGTGTAGATCGACAGCATCGAGTTCCAGATTTCGGCGCGCTCGCTGGATTGGGTCGATCCGTTCCAGCGCTTGAGCAAAGCCATCAACTCGACCACTTCAGGAACATCGGGCGCCTCACCCATCTTGCCATGCGACAGATAGTAAGCGCCCCAGAGCGGCCATTGCAGCTGGTCGTCGATGGTGGGAGCCAACTGGTATGGATTCATGTCGGCGGTCGGCACGCCATTGTCGATGCCCGACGACATCGACATCAGGATCTGGCCGCCCAGCGCGCGGCTGCGGAAGATGTCGCGCTGCGAAGTCCGGATGAACAAAGCGATGCCGATCTTGCGCCAGTGATCGGTGATGAGTTCGAGCGCATCGGTTTCCAGCGTGCTTTCGCCGGCCGTTTCCACGATGATCTGCGCCGGGCGTCCATCGGGAAGTAGCCGCAGGCCGTCATCGTCACGGGCCTGAAGCCCGACCTCGTCAAGCAGTGCATTGGCCTGGTCGGGATCGTGGGCGACCCAGGCTTTCGCGAATTCCGGCCGGTAGAGCGGGCTCTCCGGCAAGACCGTATCGGCGCTTTCCTGCGCCAATCCGTAGAAGACGGCCATGTTGATCTCGCGCCGGTCCACAGCGAGCGAAAGGGCGCGGCGCACGCGCACGTCACGCAAAAGGCCACGCCACACCGGGTCGGCACAATTCAGATTGGGCATGAGCGCCAGCCGCGAACCCTGTGTGCGTTTCCACAGATGCATCTTCACCGGGTAGCGCTTCTCCGCGTCCTTCAGGAAGGAGTAATCGCTGAAGTCGATTCCCATGCATTGCAGGTCGCTCTCGCCCGCACCGGTCTTGGCGGAGATGATCGCCGACGAGCTGACATTCATGATGATCCGGTCGACATAGGGCAGTTGCCGGCCGTTCTCGTCTGTTCGATGAAAGAACGGGTTGCGCTCGAAGATGAACTGCTCGGCCGGCGGCTTGGTCCGGTTCTGCCAGGGGTCGAGCGTCGGCAGATCCGGGTTCTCCGGGCGATACTGCCGCGACATGCGGATATGCAGGAGCGTCCATTTCGCGGTCCGGTTCTCCTTCATCAGGCCGGCGAGCCGGAATGGATCCTGGTATTTCTTGTGGAACTGCTTGAGATAGGCGGCCGGCAAAACAAGCGGTGTCGGCGAAGCAGCGGCAAGCTTGGGCAGGAAGTCGGGATTGGGCGCGTCCCAACTGTAGCGGACCGTCAACGGATCGACGATCTCGAAACGTGGCGGCTTGCCGTCCGCCAGCAGGGCAGGGGCGAGCCCCCCTTGCGAAAGCTCATCGTTCAGCCAGACATCTTCCCAGCAATAACGAAAATCCTCCGGCGTCAGCAGGCTGCCGTCTGACCATTTATGGCCTTCCCGAATCTTGAACGTGAAGACGCGATCGTCCTTTACGTCGAAACTTTCGAGAATGTCGGCCTGAAAGTTAAGCTTTTCGTCATAGCCGACCAGCCGGGAATACCCGTAGATCGTCATCATCCGGATATCTTTCTGGCTGCCGATGATCGTACGCAGCGTGCCGCCATACTGGCCGGGCTGCCGGCCCATCGCGGCGAGGTTCAACGCGCGCGGGCTTTTGGGCAGGCGCTCCGCGAGTGGCGGCAGAGCCCTGGCTTTCAGCTGCGGCTGAAGAAAATCCGGCTCCAGATCGCCGGCGCGCGCCGTGCCCGGCAGAAATGCCGAAGCCATGAGACCAAGGACAGTGCGGCGGCTGATCAATGGCGTAACTCGCTGACATCGGCCGAACGTCGGGCCAGCACGAGATGGCCGCCGCCGAGATCGAGCGGCGACAGCATATCCTCTTCGCCCTCGTCGCGGAATTGCGGGCCCCATGCGCTGGTGTCGGAAGCGCCGCCGAGCTTCAGCGTCTTGAAATCCATCGGCCGGTCGAGATCGGGGAAGGGGACTGCGGCGAGCAGTGAGCGCGTGTAGGGGTGGATCGGTTTCCTGAGCAGAATTTCGCGCGGTGCAAGCTCGACGATACGCCCGCCGCACATCACCGCGATGCGGTCCGCCATGTAGTCCACCACCGCCAGATTGTGGGATATGAACAGGTAGGTCAGGCCCAGTTCCTTCTGCAGGTCCTTCAGAAGGTTCAGGATCTGCGCCTGCACGGAGACATCGAGCGCCGAAACCGGCTCGTCGCAGATCAGCAGTTCAGGCCCCAGCGCCAAGGCGCGCGCAATGCCGATACGCTGACGCTGCCCGCCGGAGAAGCTGTGGGGATAACGCTGGATGAAGCGCGGATCGAGCCCGATTGCCTGCATCAGGCTCTTGACTGTGGCTAGCCGGGACGCGGCATTGCCACGTTGATGGATTTCCAGCGGCTCGCTCAAGATGTTTTCCACGGTCATGCGAGGCGAAAGCGACGAGACCGGATCCTGGAAAACCATCTGGAGTTTCGCCCGCAGCAAGCGCAGGGCGTCTCCCTCGGCTTCCAGGACGTCGATCGGTCCGTCGCGGCCGTTGAAGATCACGGAGCCGCCGGTAGGGGTGACGGCCCGCATCAGGATCTTGCTGACGGTGGTTTTGCCGCAGCCGCTTTCGCCAACCAGGCCCAGGCACTCACCTCGCCTGATGTCGAAGCTGACGCCGTCCACGGCGCGAACAGAGGTCTGATGGCTCCCGCTGAACCATCCGGAGTTGCGGATGGTGTAGACCTTTTTCAGATCCCTGACCGACAGCAGAATGTCGTCCGGCCCCTTCGCTTCGGGCGCCGTCTGCTTGCCCAGCAGGGTCCCGACATTCACCGGCACCTCGCGGAGCGCCTTCAGCCTTTCGCCAGGCTTCAGGTCGAAATGCGGGACGGCTGCCATCAGGCCCTTCAGGTAAGGGTGGCCTGGCCGGCGGAATATTGCCTCCACAGGGCCCGCTTCCATGATCTCGCCATGGTACATGACCACCACCTCGTCGGCGACATTGGCAACCACGCCGAGGTCGTGTGTGATCAGCAGCATTGCCATGTTGAGCTTGGTCTGGAGTCCACGAAGCAATTGCAGGATTTGCGCCTGGATGGTTACGTCCAACGCCGTCGTCGGCTCATCGGCGATCAACAGAGCGGGCCGGCAGATAAGCGCCATGGCGATCATGGCGCGTTGCCGCAATCCTCCCGAAAGTTCGAACGGATACATGTCGTAGGCGCGCTTGGGATTGGGAAACCCGACGAGGCCGAGCATTTCCTCGGTCCGTGCCTTGCGCTCCGTCCGATCCATGTGCGTATGAATCTGCAGGGATTCGCTGACCTGGTTGCCGATCGTGTGCAGCGGCGACAGCGATGTCATCGGCTCCTGAAAGATCTTGCCGATGCGGCTGCCTCTCAACGCCCGGATTTCGGGTCCGTCGCGCGGCATCTGCAGGATATCCTGCGTCGTGCCGGGCTTTTTGGGATCGGAAAACAGGATACGGCCGCGAACATGGGCCGTGTTCGGCAAGATGCCCATCACGGCCTGGCTGAGAACCGATTTTCCGGAACCGGACTCACCGACAAGTGCGGTGACCTTGCCGGGCAGGACGCGAAGATTTGCCCGCCTGACGGCATGCAACGGTCCCCCGACAATGGCAAAAGAGATGCCAACATCCTCGATCCGCAGCAGATCAACGCCTGCATCCATTCCCACACCAGCCCCAATCTGGCGCCTCCCGACCGGCCCCAAAAAAGCAAGACTAGCGCATTGTCAGCGCAGAGCAACTTGGATTCGAAACGAATTCCCCGGCGACCGGCGGCCGGACAGCATACCAGGGCGTCCAGATCGGATGGTGGTGACTACTGGAGCTTCCTCCGGTCGCCCGCCGACAGCCGCGCGGCATCGCGATGAAGCAGCATGACCTGCTCGGCGTCCGATATCCGATCGTGAAAGGGCTGCAGCGCAGCGTCTTCATCGAGTGCGAGAGCACCCGACAGATCGGGTGAAAGCACCGTCAGCTTCTGCTTGCTGCCCGCCAGTTCCTCCTCGCCGAGCGTCAGCCAGCTGTTGGCCCCGCAATAGCCGGCGAAGTCCTTGCTGGCGAGAACGCTGTGCGGATATTTCTTAGTCAGGGTCTGGAGACGCTGGACCTCGTTTACAGCCGAGCCGAAGACGGAGAATGTGAGTCGGTCGGTAAGCCCGACATTGCCGAACATCACATTGCCGACATGCAGGCCGATACCAAATTTTATGTCGCCCAGTCCTTGCTCTTTTCTGCGCAGATTGAGCTCCATCATGCGCATGCTGGCCTTGTGCGCAGCCGCAAGAGCAGCCTGGCAGGCGATCTCTGACTGCGCCCGGTGCCTTTCGCAGGGGTAGACGGCAATGAATCCATCCCCCAGGAAACTCATGATCTGCCCGCCTTTGCGATTGAAAGGTGCTGCGATGGCATCGAAAAACTGGTTCAGCGTATCGATATAGACTTCGCGGCCGGAGGTTTCGGCGAGCCTTGTCGAGCCGCGCATATCGCCCATCACCAGCGCGGCCCGGATTGTGTCGCCCTCGCCGCGCTTGATCTGGCCGTCCAGCACGCGCCTGCCGGCGTCACCGCCGAGATACGTGGTCATCATGTTGTCGGCGAGCTTGGTGAGCACCGCCATCTTGCTTGCTATAGCGAGATGGTTCTGGATCCGCAGCAGCGCCGAAATCATGTTGTCGCTGAAGCCTGAAGCACTGTCGGTGGACCAGGACCCCAACATGCCCTGACTTGTATCGCCGTTGAAGGGATGGACGAAAGCCATGTAATCGGTGACGCCCATAAGCCTGAGCTCATCGAAAACAGGAAACTCCGACCGCACCGACGGGTCGAGCCGGCGCCGCAGATGGTCGAGCTTGTTGCTGAGCAGATGGTAGTATGGGCTGGTCAGGAATCTGTCGGAATGGACGCCGTTCTCACTCCGGAAGCCTTCCACTTCCAGGCCTTGGCCGCGAATCCAGGTGAAACCGAGCGCGTCATAAAGCGGATGCAGCATCGAAAAGCTCAAATGCACCCGCTTCAGCGGCAGGCCGGCAGCAGCCAGCCGTTCACAAAAACCCTTGACCAATGTTTCCAGGTCGTCGCCCGCCAGCGCCGATTGGGTCAGCCAATCGGCAACCTTATCCATGAGAATGTTGGAAATTTCTGCTTGCGCTGTGCTCATGCTATCTCGAAACCCGTCGAAGACGAGCCATCTCCTTTGATCCGCAAAATTCTCGAAGTCAATGAAGCCGGCTTCGGGGGCAGAAGCCGGCGAAGAATATCCCGAATGACTGTCCTTGCAGGAAGCAAGCAGACGTCGACCGCACAAATCACCTGCAACACTATGTGGCGAGGCTGCCGGCGAAGTGCAATCCCGATCCTGACATCGCGCAAATAATTGGTCGGCTCAGGCACCGTTGGGCTCGCCGGGTCTCAAGAACCATGGCCGAGGCGCATTGCGGAAAATCGATTTCCCCAAGCCGTCATCAGACCGGCGCCTTCGCCTTCAGGCTTGCGGCAGCCATTGCATAGCCGCCGGCGGCGCCATCGATGAAGTGAACATGATCGCGTTGCAGCGGCGAGATGACGAGGCATGTCATCAAGGCCGACTTCTGGCGGTGCAGGCCATAGTTGCAGATGCCGGCCTCTTCCGCCTGTTTCAGCCGGTTCTCGATCCGCTGCAACACATCCGCGTCGACGTCGATGGTCATCTTCAAGCCGTCGTCGAACTTGCGGAAATCCGAATTGCTGGCCACCTCGCGTTTGTAGACCTTCGGGTCGAAACCGCCGATCGACCAGCCCAATTTGTCGGTGACGGCCGTAAGCGTCATCAGGAAGATCACCCACAGCTTGGCCAGCCACCGCCGCCCTGGCGGCGCCGTGGCCCGTGCCTCGACATCGAGGCCGGCGGGCAGGAGACTGTAGGCCGGACCGTCCACCGGCACCGGGTGGCCATCGCGCTCCTGCCTGCCGGCAAGGGCGATGATGTCGGAAGCCAGAAACTGGAAACCACGCAAGTCGCGCGATGCCCCCGGCACGGCTATGATCGAGACAATTTCGCCATGCCGGGCTTCGATCGGGTTCCAGCGGCAGGAGAGGCCGGTCAGATCCGGCCGCGCGCCGGCCGGGGCGGGGTCGACGCGGTAGCGCCCGGCTTTCATTTCGGCTTCCGCCCAACTGCCGCCGCCGCCGGCGAACATGGCATAGAAGGCTGCTTCGGAGGCCTGGAACCTCGCCACGCGAACGTCGAGGCCTTGCGCTCTTATGTCCTTTATCGGCACGATTGCGGCACGCAAGGTCAGGTCCAGTTCGTCCGCCACCCATCTCTGGACAGAAGCCAGCGCGTTACGGGCGATCTCCAGCGCCGAGCCGGGAAACGCCACGAGCGCGCCGTCGCCGCCGAAGACGAAGGGAAGATCTTGCCGGCCCAGTGCATTGAGCAGCGCCGAAATGACGCTGGCGCCGGCCATATTGACGGTTTTGTAGCGCCCGGCTTCGATCGCCTTGGTCGAGCCGACGATGTCGGCGGTGGCCAGCGCCCAGCCATCGGGGAGAGGCCGATAGTTATCGATATCGGCAACGCTTTCGAACTTTGCGAAGACCGGCAAAGAAGCGACGAACGGGTCGGACGCGACAGCTGTTTCCATAAGCATCAGATAGCACATTCCAGCGCTTGAAGGTGAAGTCGATCATGCCTCGAAATTGACTTGGGCAGGCTTTGCGATGATAGGATCGCGCGATGCGAATTGCCTTCTACGCCCCGCTGAAGTCGCCCAATCATCCCGTTGTCTCCGGCGACCGCCAGATGGCACGGATGCTGGTCCAGGCGCTGCAGCATGGCGGGCATAGCGTCGAACTGGCATCGGAGTTGCGCTTCTATCTACGCCAGCCGGAACCGAAAAGTTTCGATGCGCTCATGATCCAGGCCCGGGACGAAGCCGCGCGACTGACAAGGCTTTGGGACCGTGACGGCAAGCCCGATCTCTGGTTCTCCTATCATCCCTACTACAAGGCGCCCGACCTGATCGGGCCCGAGCTGGCGTTGGCCTTTGCTGTCCCCTATGTGACGGCCGAAGCCTCCTATTCCGAACGGCGCAACGCCGGTTCGTGGGCCGATAGCCAGGCATTGGTGGCGCGAGCCATCGAGCAGGCGGCGCTGAACATCTGCTTCACGCAAAGGGATCGCCAGGGGCTGGCGGATGCTGTTCCCCACGCCGCTCTCGGTATGCTTTCACCCTTCATCGACACATCGGCATTCCACGAAATGCCGGTACTGGATTATCCGACGCGCCTCGTGACCGTCGCCATGATGCGCCCGGGCGACAAGGTCTTGAGCTATCGCATGCTGGCGCAGGCGCTCGGGTTGATCGGCCACCTCCCCTGGACGCTGTCGGTCGTCGGGGACGGACCTGCCCGTGACGAGGTAAAGGCGCAATTCGCCGGCTTGCCCGCCGACCGTATCGAATGGCTTGGCGCGATTGAGCCGGTCGCCGTGCCGGATGTCCTCTATCGCGGGGGAATCTACGTCTGGCCGGGTTACGGCGAGGCCTATGGCATTGCCTATCTTGAAGCACAGGCCGCCGGCCTTCCGGTGGTGGCTCAGGACATTGCCGGCGTGCCGGAGGTCGTGCGGCATGGCCAGACCGGGCTTCTCACCCCGCCAGGCGATGTGGCGGCGTTCGCTTCCGCAATTGCAAGGCTTCTGGCCAATAATGATGAAAGAACCATCATGGCTGCAGAGGCCAGACGTTTCGTTCTCGAAGAACGCTCTCTCGGTGCTGCAAAGGCCCGTCTGGCGGAACTTCTCAAGATGATCCCGTTGTCATGACATCCGACCCGACTTGGCAGCCCCTGGTGGACGAGCTGGCGTACCGGCAACGGGCGGGCCGCAAGGCAGAGTTCTGGCTGCGCGACGATGACGCCGTGGATCCGACGCCGGCGCTCGATCGGTTGCTCGACCTCACCGGTGACTTCGCGGTGCCGGTCACTCTGGCCGTCATTCCGGCCCGGACCGACGGGACGCTTGTCGTCCGGCTTGACGCGGCGCCGCATGCCACGGTCGCCATTCATGGCTGGGCGCACCGAAATCATGCGCCCGAGGGTCAAAAAAAGCAGGAGCTCGGCGCGCATCGGCCACGCGAGGTGGTGCTGGATGAGCTGGCCGGCGGGCTGTCGCGCGTAACAGGCCTGCACGGCGCACGTGCGGTTCCGATGCTGGTGCCGCCCTGGAACCGGATCGACGCCGGTCTGGTACCCGACCTCGGATCGATAGGATTTGCGGCATTGTCGGTGTTCGGGCCGCCAAGGCCGGCTTCCCTGGCGGTCATCAACAGCAATGTCGACATCATGGATTGGCATGGCACGCGCGGCTGCCGCGATCATGGTCTGTTGGTTCAGGCCATCGTCGCGCAATTGCAGCGTGCATTCGACGGCGGCGAACCGGTCGGCCTGCTCACCCACCATCTCGTCCATGATGAATCGGCCTGGCTTTTCCTCGAACGGCTGTTCACGATCACCGCGCGGGCAGAAGCCTGCGCATGGCTTCCGATCAGCACACTGACAGAACGCAGCGCCGGAAAATAGCTCAGCGCTTTTTGTGCAAGACTGGAAATGTGAGCGTCTGGCCATCCCGCGCCGCAAAAGCGCCGGCAAATCTGTCCTTGGCCAGTTTCTCCATCTCGTCCAGCTCATCGTCTGTGCGTGCCGGATCGTGGTGAAACAGCGCAAGCCCGCGCGCGCCGGCCGCCTCGCAGAGCTTGACGCCCTGTTGCCATGTCGAGTGCCCGTTGCCGCGGTAGCGCTCCATTTCCTCCTCGGTGTAGGTGCAATCGTAAATGACGAGGTCGGCATTCTCGATCAGACCGAGCACCGCCGGATCGAGTTTGCCCGGCTCGTGCTCGGTGTCTGTGATGACCGCCACGACGCGGCCCCCCCATTCGACCCGGTAGCCGATGCAGCCGCCCGGATGGGTAAGACTACCGGTTCGTACAACAACTCCTTCGCGTGGCCGAAGCAGGTCTCCGGATGCGAAATCGCGGCAGTCGAGGCTCGCCTTGCAGACACCGAGTGTCACCGGAAACCATGGCGGCCGAATGAATTCATCGACCATCTGCCGCGTCGTCATGCGTCCAGCCAGATGCCCGGACCAAAGCGTAACTTTGATGCCTCGTTCATAAATAGGCTTGAAAGCCGGCAGCCCGATGATGTGATCGTAATGGCAATGGGTAAAAAACAGGTCGAAATCGGTGACGCCCGACGCTCGAAGCGTCCTGCCGGCAGACCGCAGGCCGGACCCCGCGTCGAACAGAAGCGTATGCTTGCCGCATTGCATCTCGATGCAGATCGTGTTTCCGCCATAGCGAGCAAATTCTGGCCCCGACACCGCAATGCTGCCGCGCACGCCCCAGAACCTGACAAGGAAGAAATCGTCGTCCATGCACCCTTTCGCCCATCGTAGCCAACCAACTGCTGCCAGAGTCGTTCCAGGAAAGGTGTGACACGGTTCCGGAAACTGTATCAAAACAAAGAAACAGAGCGGCTCGCCGTTTCAGTGCAACTGTGAATCGCTCTCGGCGGTTCGTGCGTCGATCAGGTCCGCGGTCGTACTGCTTAGCCGATCGGCAAGAACCCGCAATATTTCGATGGTCATTTCGGGAAACTCCTTCATAAGCCTCAGGAAATGGTCCTTGCGGATTCTCAAGGCCTCCAGCTCACTTGCCGCTTTGACGGTGGCAGTACGGGAGCTGTTGCACAATATGGCAATCTCGCCAACGATCGAATTTGGCAGCAATTCGGCAACTTTGATCGGGCCATTGTCGGAATCGACCAGAATATCCGCACTGCCCGAAAGGATGACATAGGCGGCGTCTGCCTCGTCGCCCTGCCGGAAAAGAATCTGGCCGGCACTGTAGTTCACGCGATCGGACGTGAACGCGAGCAGCTTGAGCTTTGTCGGCTCGATGCCAGAGAACAAGGGAACGCGTTGCAGCATTCCAACTTCATCCTTGAGCAGCATTGTCGCAAACCTTCCTGAATTCGCGTTTGCCAGACTATGACACAAGTTCCTTGAAGATACCGTTTCCCGCCAAGAGTGTCTCGTGTGTTCCGTCTTCCACCAATTGGCCTGAGTCAAAGACCACAACCCGATCGAACATCGCCGCCATTGCCGGATTCGTCACCACCCACACAATTGCCGGCGAATGGCCGTCGCGTCCGGCTTCGTCGAGCACATTCCGCAGCACCTTGTCCTGCACGCGCTGGTCGAGCGCCGACAGCGGCCGATTGAGAATGAGGAAATCGGGACGCTTGAGCAAGGCGCGGGCAACATCGAGCTTCTGTCGCTGTCCGCCGGTCAGCCGCCTGCCGGCGGCGCCGACGTTGAAGTCCAGGCCGACATCCAGAAGCTCGGCATAAAGCCCCAGTTCGTCAAGAATATCATAGACGATGGAGCGAATACGGTCCGGCGCGTCGGGATGGTTGTTGCCGACACGCCCGAATAGGACGTTGTCCATGACGGTGGCCGCGGCGATGTATTTGGCAGGGTCAAACCGTTCGACAGCTTTCTCCAGCTCGGCCGGCAGGTTTTCATAGAACTGGTTGCGTGCAGCGATGATCTTGCTCATCAGCTCGTCGGTCAGCAGGCCGAAGCGATGCCGGGGCTCGATATAGGCAAAGCTCAACGTGACCATCATGGCGCGGTCGTTCTCCGAAACCGCATCGTAGGGGCGATTCTTGAGCCGTTGCAGCAAGGTTTCGTAGGCGGGTATCTCCTCGGCGCTCATGAAGGCGAGCTGCTGGAAGAACTGGTGTTCGGGCGGCAGGTCGGCAAACAGCTCGATCGCCTGTTCGGCGATCTCCATGCCCATTTCGTAGAGCGTGCGGTCGAGGCCGGCTTGCTTCAGCACGGAAGCAAAATAGGGATTGGACGCCAGTGCCTTGTGAGCCAGTTCGGGGCCGGCCGCAGCGCCGAAGAGCAGGTTCTGGCCGATCGTCGCTTCCTTGTTGTAGGCGCCCGGTTCAAAAGGAACCACCAGCGCGCTCAGGCCTTCTTCCTCCAACCGGGTTCGCAGCGCCGCACGCAATTCGACGATCCGCCCGGCAAGCTTCGTGTGGCGCTTGAGGTCGGCCGAAGAGCGCAAGCCTAGATCCAGAATGTCGCGCGACAGAAGAACCGCGTCGAGCACCCGGCGCACGGCTTCAAAGAGGTCGTGCGGGCCGGTGGCGCCGGCGGAGGCATAGTTGATCCAGTCGCTGCGGATATCGAGATCCGGATTGCCCGACCGGCGCGCCTCGTCGATATTCCAACGGTGCTGGTCCGCCGCGGCGCCGTCATATGTCACCGATGTCAGCGGCGCATGCTTCAACCCGTAGAGCAAATTGTCGCGCAGGCTTGCCTGGAACAGGAAAACATCCGACGAAGCGTAGGACATGCGCCGGCCGGTCACGGCTTCGGGGAGATCAAGCAAGTCATCGGAGCCCGAAACGATCCTTCCGCTGTCCGGCCAGGTCAGCCGCGCAAAGGCTTCCGCAAGCGCCTCCGCTCCCCCTGTTGCGGTGCTGACCAGCGCCACCGTCTCACCCGGCTTGACCTCGAGCGAGATGCGATTGAGGAGCATTGCGCCGCCATCGTCGGCTATGGACAGGCTGATCGCCGACAGCGGCTTGGTCATCGGATCGGGATCGTCGATCGTCAGTGCTCCGATTTCCGGCGCGATGATATTCTCGACGGTGAACTGTTCGACGACCTGCTGATATTTGACCTGGACATCCTGCCGGTCCTGATCCCAGTCGATCAGTTCCTTCATCGGTCCGGGCAAGTCCTTGTAAGCGCCGATCACGGCCACGAGCTGGCCGACATCCAACCGCCCCTGGATAACCAGATAGCCACCGATCATGTAGAACAGAAAGGGCGTGAGCTGCGCGAGAAAATTGTTGAGGAACTTTACCATGAATTTCCATTGGTAAAGATCGAAGCGGATTTTGAAGATGAGCCCGAGCCGGGCTGCTATGTCGGCGCGCTCGTAGTTCGACGTATCGTGGACGTGAACCGCGCCGATGCCGTCGACGATTTCGCCAACCCGGCCTGAAAGCGCGCGCGCCGTCAACTGCCGCTGGCGCCCCAGCACGAGCAGCCGCCGCCGCATTCGCGGGATAAGCACAATTTGGATCGCCACGATCACGACCGCTATCATTCCGAGCCAGACGTTCTGGACCATGATGAACAGCATGGCCGTCAGCGCCTGGCCGCCGAGCAGCACCGGCTGCAGGAAGGCATCGCCAATGAAGCCGCCCAGCGGCTCCACCTCGTCCTTCACCATGGTCGCCACTTCGGCGGATTTCACCCGCTTGAAGTAAATCGGCGGAAACCGCAGCACACGATCGACCAGATCGAAACGAATACGCCGCAGCATGCGTTCGCCGAGCCGGCCCTTGTAAGTGTTGATGTAGAGCTTGAACAAGCCGTTGATGACGACCAGCAAGAGGAACACAAGGCTGAGCGCAAGCAGCGTCGAGGTGCGGTCCAGTTGAAAACCGGAGAAGAACTGGACCTCGCCGATGAACGGCAGGTTATAGTGCAACCGCATGAATGGCAGGGTCGCGCCCGGTTGCTCGAACCCCTTTCCCTGGATCGGGCCGTTGACGATCAGCTTCGGCAGGTCGAACGACATGAAATACGGGACCATCGAAAGCACGACGATCATCAATATCCAGAGCTGCTGCTTCCTGGTGTGCGTCCAGATATAGCGGGCTAGGCTGGTTTCCATATGCGATTGTCAGTTTGAAGGATGCGGAATGTAAAGGCACCTGCTGGCGAATGGTGTATCGGCCATGTCTTCGCCGCCAACGACGAGCTCGAAGCGGCAGCTGCGCGCCAGCCGGATGGAGGCCGATGGTCCGGACAAATGCAATCGGCCTCCTCGGGGCAATGGCGAAACGGCTTGCGGCACAATCGCGTCCGCAAGTCGAACAGCCTTGCATGAGGCAAGATTGCGTTGTGTCGCCCGAAATCCCAACATAGAAGACGAATATGATGGATGTCACGCAACCACGCAATGCCGGCATGGATGGGCATGAGCAAGCCCTGGACCTCACGCGGGGAATTGCCGCCTATGTCGACCACCCTCTCGTGACCGGGCTGGCGCGCGTCATCGCCAAGCATCCGCAGGCCGATATCGCCAATGCCTTCAACCACAAGCAGGTCGCCTGCAAGATGTGGGCGCTTGACATGCTGTTCGAAAGCGACGGCGGCCGGTTCGAACGCATATGGGTTCTGGGTGGATGGTACGGCGTATTGCCGGCGATGCTTTTCAACGACGCCCGCTTCGACATCGGGGCGATCGACAGCATCGACATCGATCCCGAAGTCGGCGCGGTCGCCCGGACACTCAACCGGCAAGCCGGCGAGCGGTTTCAAGCACTGACGGCAGATATGTACGCACTCGACTATGGCGCCGGCCGACCCGACCTGGTGGTCAATACGAGCTGCGAACACATCGCCGATCTCAGCGCCTGGCTTGCCCTGCTTCCGCGGGGTACGAACGTGCTGCTGCAATCGAACGATTATTTCAGCGAGCCGACGCACATCAACTGCGTGGCGTCACTTGCAGCCTTCGAAGCCATGGCGGCGCTGCGGCAGATCAGGTTCTCCGGCGAATTGCCGACAAAAAATTATACACGCTTCATGCTGATTGGAACTGTTTGAAGCGCTCGCGCAGGATTTGCGCCGAGCGCCGCGCCCCTTCCAGATCGAGGCGATGCGCGGCTGGCGGCGGTCCCGCAAGCGCCTGCTCGATCGCATGCGCCAGACCTTCAGGCGTCAGGTCCTGTTCCGTCAGCACCGTTGCAAGACCGAGCTCTTCGAGCATCAGGGCGCGACGCGTCTGCTCGGTTTCCCCGCCGGCTGCAAATGGAACGAGCAGCGAGCGACACCCCGCGCGCATGACATCGCAGACCGTGTTGTAACCCGCCTGCGAGACCGACAGGCGGGCGCCGGTCAGCAGGCTGGCGAAATCCTCGCGGAACCGGAAAATGGACAGGCGTGGGGAGGCATCGCGTGAAATCGCGTCAAACTCATCCTTCGGCAGGTTTGGGCCGGTGATCAAACACCATGTCCAGGCGTTATCGGCATTTCGCGCCGCCGCGACGGTGGATCTGACAAGGCGCTTTCCGGCCGCTCCGCCGCCAACCGACACCAGAACGTCGAAGCGCTCTGAGGCCGCTTGCGCCGGCGGCGCGGCAACGAGCCCGGTGTAGGCGACCTCGGCCCTGATCGCCCCAGCCAGCGGAAATGTCTTGTCGATGGTTGCGAAAGCCGGATCGCCATGGACCATGACAAGATCGAAATGCCTGTTGACGAGATCGACCGTTTCCTCGTTTCGGCTCGGCTTCACGCGCTCCTGAAGGATGTCGCGGACGGACGCCGCCAGCAGCGGTCTGGGCGATGTCGCTTCGATGGCCTCGATCAGTGGCAAGAGTTCGAAACGCATCTGCCGGCGCCCAAAGGGAAACGCCTCGATAATGACGATGTCGGGCCTGTAATCCCGGAAAGCCTGCAGCAGCATCTCTGAGCGCCGCCTCTTGAAATCATCGTCGATGGCTTTGCCCTGCAGGTCGACAAGTCCGGAAAATCCTTCGTCACCGGAGGTGACAGGCGGCAGGGTCACGGATTTTACACCCGATCCCGGAAATCCCGCGATCGGCGCTCCGCCGGTCACGACGGTGACGTCGAACCCGTCATCGACCAGAGCCGCCGCAATGCGGCTGGCGCGCGCGAGATGGCCGATGCCGAGCAGGTGCTGAACATAGAAGAAAGCGCGCAGCCGCTTCATTCGGCGGCCCGCCACTCCCGCTCGAACAGTTCCTTGAGCTGTCCAATGCCTGCCACATGGTCGAAATTGCTTCGCACGCGCCGCTCCGCGGCGTCGCCGAGGCGGGCGCGCAGGACGGGATCGCGGATCAGGCGCTCCAGCGCCTGTGCCAGGGCAGTCGGGTTTTCCGAGGGAATCAGCAGCCCGGTTTCATCCGACGACAAAAGTTCCGGCACGCCGGAAATATCGGTCGACACGCAGGCAAGCCGCTGGCTGGCCGCCTCCACGAGCACATTCGGCAGACCGTCCCGGTCGCCATCCGCGGTGATCCTGCAGGCCAAAGCGAAGATGTCGGCGCTGCGGTAGCGCTCGAGCACCTCCTCCTGCGCCAGCGCGCCTTTCCAGGAGACGCGGCCATCCAGTCCGAGCTTTTGCGCCAGCGCCTTGAGCCGTTTCAGCTCCTCGCCGCCGCCGATATGCTCGAAACGCCACGCCAGATCGCCAGGCAAGAGGGCAAGAGCCTCCAGCAACGTATCGTAGCCTTTCTTTTCAACGGCGCGCCCGACACTCAAGATCATGACCGGTTCGGCCGGCGCCGAGCCGTCATGCTGTTTTCGCGCCTCGCCGAAACTTCCGAAGCGGTCAAGGTCGAGCCCATGATAGCTCAGATGCACGGACGAACTGCCGTTGGCGAGTTTTTTCAGACGGTCGAAGCCGGTTTTCGTGCACGTGACCGTCCAGCGCGCCGAGGAAAGCTTGCCGGCCAGATCCCAGTCCGCCGACGTCCAGATGTCCTTGGCATGGGCTGAGCAGCTCCAGGGCAAGCCACGAAGCTGGCTGGCATAGCGCGTCACAGATGCCGGCGTGTGCGCGAAATGGGCATGCAGCCAGCCCGCGTCTTGCGGCCATTCGGCCGCCAGCACCAGCGCTTGCCCGAAGCGGCGCGCGCGATTGCGGGTAAAGTCGCGGCGGATATCGGCAGCCAGCGATTTGAGCGCGCGCCAGAAGCCAGGCCGCGGCAGACAGGCAAACAGCGACCGAACCACGCGCAGCGGCTCTCTGTGCAGATATTCCGGTAGATAGTGGACGGGGGCCTTGATCTCATCATGCACGGGATGACGTTTTGCGTCGGTCGGCCGCCTGAGCGCGAAAAGTATCAGGTCGAACCCCGCACGCTCGAGACCGAGCAATTCCTGCGCGATGAAGGTTTCCGACAGCCGCGGATAGCCCTTCAGAACCACGACGATCTTGCGGTGTTGCAACTCAGTTCATGCCTTCAATGACCGAAAGGTGATGGCCGGCCCGCCGGTCGAGCAGTTCCGCGACGATTTCGGAAATATGAGGCAGCCCTTCCAGCGTCAGATGCGCATTGCTCTGCGATGGGCGGGGCCGGCCCGGCAAAACCTGCAGCGCATCGGCAAACCGCTGGGCATCCTCGGCTTCCTCAGGCAAAAGCATTTCAATGAGGCCGAGTTCGGCTGCGCGCCGTGCCCGGATCAGCTGTTCCTCGCGCGGCGTGACGCGCGGCACGATCAGCGCCGGCTTGTCGAAAGACAGTATCTCGCAATAGGTGTTGTAACCGCCCATCGCCACCACCGCCTTGGCGCCGGCAATCAGCTCTTCCATCCGGTTGTCGAATTCGATGATCTTGACATAGGGGATCTTGGCCCCCTTCCGGACCAGCTTGTTGCGCTTGCGCGCCGGCATGTAGGGCCCAAGCACGATCAGCGCCCGGTGCTGCAATCGCGAATCCTGCTGATAGGCCTCGATGACGTTGTGGATCAGGTCGGCGCCGTCACCGCCGCCACCGGTGGTAACCAGGATATAGTCGCCCTCGGGCCGGTGGCCGGGCAACTGGTTCTGCTGCAGGCTCCGTTGCAGGAAACCGACGAACTTCATCTTTGCCCTGACCGCCGGCGGCACCTCCAGGCCGGTCAGCGGATCGTAGAAATCCGGCGGGCCATAGACCCAGACCTTGTCGTAGAACAGGCCTATCTTGCGCATCACATCCCTGCGTGCCCACTCCGCTTCGAGCAAATGCGGCGCGTCCATCACCTCGCGCAGGCCAAGCACGAGCGTGGTGCCCCGCGTCTTGAGGTAGGACAGCGTATCCTCGATCTCTCCGCGCAGCCCCAGCGGTTCCTTGTCGACGATGAAGATATCCGGCCGGAAGCTCTCGGCTGTGTGGCGAATAATCGACTGCCGCATCCTGAGCGTCTCGTGCAGATCGATGTCCTTTTCCAGCGAGGTGTATTCGCCGTTGCGCAGCTTGATGACGCTGGGGATCTTCACGAAGTCGACGCGGGCGCGGTAGTCGAAGGCGCCGGCGATGGTGGCGCCCGAAATGATTAGCACCTGAAGTCCGCGGAAATCCCCGACCAGCGAATGCGCGATCGTTCGGCAACGCTGCAAATGGCCGAGCCCGAACGTGTCGTGGCTGTACATGAGAATTCGTGCGTCTTTTGCGTGCTGTGTCATTGTGAACGTCTTTTAGAATTCTCGCCGGACCGTGGGCAACCCCGCAGGCTTCGAAACCATTCTCGCGGGTCTATCGACCTGTTTTGAAACATGGGGGCGAGAGGTACGCAACGGCATTCTTCACCAGGTCACGAATGCCAGGGGCGCTGATTGTGGCGCCATGCCTTGTCTTCGCCGACGATAGACGGCCCGAGCACAAATCTCTGTCATGAGGCTTGACCCCGTGGAATTAAATGCCCTGCGGCCTGAGGCAGGCAAAGCGCACATTGCGAAAAATCAAGGGCGACCAAGGCGAAACGAGGCTGCCGCACATTGTGAGGAGAACCCGCACCTTGGGAAAATGCTTCATAATCCATCGAAACACAACGGCCGCCAGAGGCCGCACGTTGCGGCCTTTTATCCTGCCATCAGCCTTGGCCTGTGGCAAGCGTCCGGTCCTTGCACCGTTGAAGCTGGTGCAATCTCGCGTCATGCCGGCTTCCTCCGTCATGTGGAGGATAGCTGCGGCCCCAATGAGATTCGTCAGCCAGGCGACCCATTCGCCAGATCCGTCACAAAGCTTTGCGTGAACACGCCGGCCGGAAGGACGGCTACGCCAACCTTGCCCTTGTCGTCCTCGGCGTTGCCAGCAGCAGACTTGTCTCGCTGCCGGTTATCCCCGGGATGAGCCGTATCCGCCTAAGCACCGCGTCGAAATCGGTGAGCGACGCCGTTCCGAGTTCGACCACCAGGTCCCAGCGGCCATTGGTGGTGTGAATGGTCGAAACCTCGGCGAGGCCGCCGAGCGCCCGGACCACGCGGTCGGCGGCATGGCCCTCGATCTCGATCATCATCACGCCGCGTATCCGCTGGTCGACCGCGTCGGCGCGCAGCACCACCGTGTAGCCGATGATCTCGCCCGTTTTTTCCAGCCGCTCCATGCGCGCCCTGACCGTGGCGCGCGACACCCCGAGATCGACCGCGAGATCGGAGATGCTGCGCCGGGCATCATGCCTGAGCAGCGTGACCAGCCTTTCGTCGAGCAAGTCCATGATACTATCCAATTTGACCAAACTGACTTATCGAATTGATAAATCATTCTTCTCGAAATGCCAATTTCGCCTGTTCAAACTGCCGGTCCAGGATGGTTCATTCCACGCATCAATTGCCCAATCAATTTGCAAGGACACCAAAAACCATGCGCTGCAGGATCGTTGGCGCGCCGGTGCAGGACGGCGCCGGCAGGATGGGATGCGAGATGGGGCCGAGCGCGCTGCGCACGGCCGGGCTTGTCTCGGTGCTGTCGGAACTCGGCCACGAGGTCGAGGACTGGGGCGCGGTGCAACCGGCCGCCGTGCGCGCAATCGTCCACGGCAATCTCGCGCTGAAGGCCCTGCCGGAGATTTCCGCCTGGACGGCGGCAATTGCCGAGACCGCCTATGCGGCTTCGCGAGACGCCATGCCGATCTTCCTTGGCGGCGACCACGCGATATCGGCCGGCACGGTGTCGGGCATAGCCCGCCGCGCCGCCGAACGCGGCCGGCCGCTCTTCGTGCTGTGGCTCGACGCACATCCCGATTTCCACACGCTCGATACCACCGTCAGCGGCAATCTGCACGGCGTGCCGCTCGCCTATGCCAGCGGCCGGCCGGGCTTCAACGGTTATTTCCCGGACCTGCCTGTCGCCGTCGATCCTGCCCACATCTGCGTCATGGGCCTGCGCAGCGTCGATCCGGCGGAGCACCGGGCACTGAGCGAAGCGGGCGTGACCGTGCACGACATGCGCACCATTGACGAGCACGGCGTTGCGCCTTTGCTGCGCGCCTTCCTGGCCATCGTCGAAAAGGCAAACGGCCTACTGCATGTCAGCCTCGACGTCGACTTCCTCGACCCCTCCATCGCGCCGGCCGTCGGCACCCCCGTGCCCGGCGGCGCCACTTTTCGCGAGGCGCATCTGGTGATGGAGATGCTGTCCGACAGCGGCCTGGTCTCCAGCCTCGATCTGGTCGAGCTCAACCCGTTCCTCGACGAGCGCGGCCGCACCGCCACGCTGATTGTCGACCTCGCCGCCAGCCTGATGGGCCGGCGCATCATGGACCGCCCGACCCGCAGCCATTCCGGAAGCATTGCATGACCCAGCCTTCCCGCCTTGCCATCGTCCCCTTCGTCAGCGTCGACCGCATGATGAAGCTGGTGCTGACCATCGGCGTCGAGCGGTTCCTCACCGAACTCGCCGCCTATATCGAGGAGGATTTTCGCCGCTGGGAGCTGTTCGACAAGACGCCGCGCATCGCCTCGCACAGCCATGACGGCGTCATCGAACTGATGCCGACCAGCGACGGCCGGCTATACGGCTTCAAATATGTCAACGGCCATCCCAAGAACATGCGCGAGGGGCGCCAGACCGTCACCGCCTTCGGCGTGCTCGCCGATGTCGGCTCCGGCTATCCGATGCTGCTCACCGAAATGACGATCCTGACGGCGCTGCGCACCGCGGCGACCTCCGCTGTCGCGGCCAAATATCTGGCGCCGAAAGGCGCGCGCTCGATGGCCATCATCGGCAATGGCGCCCAGTCCGAATTCCAGGCTGTCGCCTTCAAAGCGCTGCTCGGCATCGACCGGCTGCGGCTCTACGACATCGACCGCTCGGCTTCGGAAAAATGCGCCCGCAACCTCGCCGGCAAAGGCTTTGACATCACCATCTGCGCCACCGGCCAGGATGCTGTGGAAGGAGTCGACATCATCACCACGGTGACCGCCGACAAGCTGTCCGCCACCATTCTGACCGACAACATGGTCGGTTCCGGCGTGCACATCAACGCGGTCGGCGGCGACTGCCCCGGCAAGACGGAACTGCACCGCGACATCCTTTTGCGCTCCGACATCTTCGTCGAGTTCTCGCCGCAGACGCGCATCGAGGGCGAAATCCAGCAGCTCCACGCCGACCATCCGGTGACCGAGTTGTGGCAGGTGATGACCGGCAAGGCGGAAGGCCGCAAGACGGCGGAACAGATCACCTTGTTCGATTCCGTCGGCTTCGCCACCGAGGATTTTTCCGCACTGCGCTATATCAGAGACCAGCTTCAGGCCACCGGCCTCTACGAGGAGCTCGACCTGCTCGCCGATCCCGACGAGCCGCGCGACCTCTTCGGCATGCTGCTCAGGGCAGCGCTGCAGCCGGCAGCCGCCTGAGGGGCTTCAGCCGCGCAACGGCGCGCAGCTCTCCCGTTCGACGAGCACCGGGGTGAGCACTTCGCGGCGCGAATGCGCCGCCGGCTCGGCAACCCGCTCGAGCAGCAGGCTGACCGCCCGCGTGCCGATCTTCTCGACCGGCTGTGCGATCGTCGTCAGTGGCGGCCAGGTGGTGACGGCATAGGGTATGTCGTCGAAGCCGATCATCGACATGTCGCCGGGGACCCGCAATCCGCGCCCGCGCAGCACTGTCAGCGCGCCCATGGCCATCAGATCGTTACAGGCAAACAGCGCCGTGATCCCCGGCGCCTGCGCCATCAGCCGCTCCATCGCCATGCGGCCGCCGGCGAAGTGGTAGTCGGAATCCACCACCGAGGCCGGCGGCAGGTCGAGGCCGGCTTCCTGCAGCGCCCTGGCGAAGCCGCGCAGGCGGGCGGGGCTGGAGCTGGAATCGCGCGGGCCGCCGATGACGCCGATCTTCTCGTGACCGAGCCCGGCCAGATAGCGGCCGGCGAGATAGCCGCCATAATCGTGATCGACCAGCACGGAATCGACATTGACCGAATGGATCTCGCGGTCGAGCAGCACCGCCGGCACGCCGGGCAGAAGGCTGGAGAACACCCGCGCATGATCGGACGAGCCGGCAAAGATCAGCCCGTCGATCTGCTTGGCCATCAGCACCTGGAGGTAGCGCTCCTCCTTCTCGGCGCTGCCGTCGGAGTTGCACAGGATCACCGTATAGCCGGCAAGGAAGCCGGCATCCTCGATCTGGCGTGCCACGCCGGCGAAGAACGGATTGGAATTGTCCGGCAGCAGCAGGCCGATGGTCTTGGTCTCGCCGCGCCTCAGGCTGCGCGCCAGCGTGTTCGGACTGTAGCGCAAGGCGGCGATGGCCGAATGCACGCGCTCGGCCGTCTCCGGCTCGACATGGCGCGTGCGGTTCATCACATGCGAGACGGTTGCGACCGACACTCCGGCATGGCGCGCGACATCGGCAATCGTCGTCATTTCTTGTCCCCTAGTGCATGTCGCCCGGAGTGTCCGGCGGATCTGGGAAAATGACATCCATAAAACAAAAACCAAAAAGCGCGACGCGCTTTATCGGATCACCCTCAACAGCTTTTCCCGATAGGCGTCCAGGATGACGGCAAGCACAATGACAAGGCCTAGCACGATCGGCTTGAAAATTGTCGCCGACGCCGAGCAGCTCGTAGCGAACGCCGGCGACCGGGCCACCGATGTTGACGCAACAGATAGACCATGGCGACGATGCCGGCGCGTTCTCCCTTCCGCCGGAGCGCTGTATCCTTCTCAGCCCAGTGATTCCCGCAGACAGGAAACCTTCATGAATGGCCTGACGCCCATACTTTCCACCGTGACCGCCTCGTTCCTTGCCTCCTTCGTCGAAGTGGTCGAGGCCTTCACCATCGTGCTGGCGGTAGGCGTGACCCGCAGCTGGCGGCCAGCGCTGACAGGCGCGGCGCTGGCGCTGGCGGTGCTGGCGGCTCTGGTGCTGGCCTTCGGACCGCTGCTGGCGCTGATTCCCATTGCGGTGCTGCAGTTCGTCGTCGGCGTGCTCCTAGTCCTGTTTGGCATGCGCTGGTTGAGAAAGGCCATTTTGCGCAGTGTCGGCGTCATCGCCCTGCATGACGAGGACGCGGCCTTTTCAAAGGAAACCGCCGCTTTGCAGCAGCAGGCCAATGACCGCCGCGCCGATTATCTGGCCGGGCTCGCGGCCTTCAAGGCGGTGCTGCTCGAAGGTGTCGAGGTGGTGTTCATCGTCATTGCCGTCGGCGCCGCGCATGCACAGATCTTCTATGCCAGCCTTGGCGCGTTGGCAGCCTTCGTCCTGGTAACGATCATCGGCCTTGCGGTGCACAGGCCGCTGGCGCGGGTGCCGGAAAACGCGCTCAAATTCGCCGTCGGCCTGATGTTGACAAGCTTCGGCATTTTCTGGACCGGCGAAGGCCTGGGCACCGACTGGCCGGGCGCCGATCTGGCGCTGCTGGCCATCTTCGCAATCATCGCCGTCGCGTGCTTCGCCATGGTGCGCTGGTTGCGCGCCAGCTACCCCAAGGCTGCACAAGGAGTTGCTCGATGAACGTCGTCCGCCTCATTCTAAAGGAGCTCGTCGGCATGTTCATCGACGACGGCAGCCTTGCGACGCTGGCGCTGCTGTTGATCGTAGCGATTGCCGCGGCAGTGAAGCTGCTGGCGTTGCCGCCGCTTGCCGGCGGCGTCCTGCTTCTGCCCGGCTGCCTCGTCATCCTGCTCTACAGCGTGCGCCGCGCGGCACGGCGCTCCGGTCAGTAGAGGGTGAAAAACACCGGCAGCATGCCGCTGATCCGCAACTGCTCAATCGTCTCGATGGCCGGGAACAGCGCCAGGAAATAGAGCCCGTCCGTGAATGTCCGCCGCAACGCCTTTGTCGAGAACCGGCGTTCGGCTTGATCGTGAAACAGCAGCGGGTTCGGCCAGAAAGGCGGCGTGCGTTCGGCATAGACGCTGTAGGCGGGGCCGAACTTTCCAAACAGGAACTCGGCTTCCTTGCGCACCGTCACCCGGAACACCAGGTAGCTCACCAGAGCCAGCGCCGCCGCCACCAGCACCGAGCCGTACATCAACCCGACGCCCGCCGCGCCGACCGTGGAAAAGAAGTAGAGCGGGTTCCGGCTCATCGAGAACGGGCCGATGGTGACCAGCTCGTCGTTCTTCCTTCCGCCGACATAGAGAATGCTCCACAGACGGCCAAGGAAGCAGACCAGCACGAAGCCGATGCCCAGCGCCTCAATGTATTCGTGCCCGTCCGAGCCTTCGACGAGAAAGGGCTTGGTGAACAGCAACAGCATGACGGCGAGGGCTGCCGCCACTTGTATGACGAGCAGGCGCTTGTGCTGGTCGAACGCCTTCGCTGCCGGCTTGGGGGGAGCGTAGCTCATCATAGTTCCTGCACCCCGGCAGGGCTCATAGCGCCGGTGTCTCGCCACCCACTAGCGAGACGGCGGCCGACTATCTGGCCGTCAATCTTGGCTTCGGACTGACCGTCACCTCGCTGATCATGACCGGCATCCTTGTCGTCGCGCTGGCGCTGCAATTCGCGCAGAAGCGTTATGTGCCATGCCTATTGGCTGGCGGTGGTGCTGATCAGCGTCGTCGGCACCTTGATCACCGACAATCTGGTCGACAATTTGGGCGTCCGTCTGCAAACCACCACGATTGCCTTGGGCGATGTCCATACTTGGGCAAAGCCGGTATTCATCGTTCTGATCTGCATTCATGCCGGTGCGGCACTCTTCCATCATTTTATTCTGAAAGACGCCGTGCTGCGCAGGATGCTTGTCCCTGCGCGCGATCCGGTCGGATGACACTTATGGACATGTGCAACGACCACGAGCGACCAGGCGCCGGCGGATATTCTAGGAACGGACCGCCGCCGGTGCTAGCATGCCGCTCTGGCAAAGCCTCGGCAACAGACCGGAACAGAGATGCGACTTCTCCTTGTTGAGGATGACCCCAGGACCGCAGACTATGTCGTCAAGGGCCGGAGCGAAGCCGGGCATGTCTGCGATCTGCTGCGCGACGGGCATGACGCGCTGTTTGCCGCGACACGCGACGCCTATGACGTGATCGTCGTCGACCGCATGCTGCCCGGCCTCGACGGCCTGTCGATGATCAAGGCGGTGCGGGCGGCGGGCGTGCGCACGCCGGCGATCTTTCTAACCTCGGTCGGCGGCGTCGACGACAGGGTTGAAGGGCTCGAGGCCGGCGGCGACGACTATCTCGTCAAGCCATTCGCCTTTTCCGAACTGCTCGCCCGCATCAACGCGCTCGGCCGTCGCCCTGCGGTGCAGGAGCTGAAGACGACGCTGCGCATCGCAGACCTCGAAATGGACCTGATCCAGCGCCGCGTCACCAGGCAGGGCCAGGCGATCGACCTGCAGCCGCGCGAATTCAGCCTGCTCGAAGTGCTGATGCGCGGCGAGGGCCGCGTCATCACCCGCACCATGCTTCTGGAACGGGTCTGGGATTTTCACTTCGACCCCAAGACCAGCGTCGTCGAAACCCATATCAGCCGGCTGCGCGCCAAGATCGACAGGCCGTTCGAAACCGCGTTGATCCACACCGTGCGCAACACTGGCTACAGTGTTCACGACTGAGGCGCGGCATGACAGAAACTTGCCATGACTGAAGCTTGCCATGACTGAAACGCACTATGACTGAGACAGGCTCTCGCCTGCTGCGCAGCACGCCGTTTCGGCTGGCCCTGACCTTCGCCTTGCTGTTCGTGCTCGCCTTCATCCTGTCAGGCGCCATCGTCTACCAGCTGATGAGCGCGGATCTTGCCGAGCAGCTCGACCAGTCGGTCAAGGAGACCTATTCGGTCGTGGCGGTGACCTATGCCGGAAACGACCGGGAGGATCTGGTTTCGGCAGTCGACAGCCACGCCGCGCTCAGCCCGAGCAAGGAACAGCTGTTCTCGCTCACCGATCCCGCCGGCAATCGTCTGGCCGGGAATTTCACCGCCGCCGACCTTCCCGATGGCTTTTCGGATTTTGCCGCTTCCCTGCCAGGCGTTGCGCCGGACACTATGTACCGCGCCTGGACCGGTTCGGTCGGGCCCAACAGCCTGACAATCGCCTTCTCGCTCTCCGAAACCGAGGAGCTGGAACGCATCGTTTTGATGAGCTTCGGCTGGGCCACCCTGATCATTTCAGGGCTGGCGGTGGCTGGCGGCGCCTTGCTGGCGTCGCGTGTGCAGCGTCGCCTCGACGGCATTGCCACCACCATGGACGATGTCTCCAACGGCCGGCTCGACGCCCGCATTCCACTGCTCGGCAATGGCGACGACATTGACGGCGTCTCGCGCCAGGTCAACGCCGCGCTGGAGCGGCTGGCGGCGCTGGTGGACGGCATGCGCCAGGTCAGCGCCGACATCGCGCATGATCTGAAGACGCCGCTCAACCGGCTGCAGATGATTTTGGAAGCTGCGGCCGACAGGACCGCGCGGGGTGAGGCCGTTGCCGATGAGCTGGCGGAGGCACGTGGGGAAAGCCTGCAGATCAACGATACTTTCGATGCGCTGTTGCGTATTGCCCAGATCGAGGCCGGCGCCCGCAAGTCGCGCTTTGTCGATCTCGACCTCACCGGCGTCATCGATGCCATTGCCGAAATCTACGCCGGTGTCGCCGAGGATGACGGCAAGTCGCTGTCGGCCACGATCGTCCACGGCACCCCATGCCTGGTCCACGGCGACCGCGACCTGCTGACGCAATTGTTTGCCAATCTGGTTGAGAACGCGCTGCGGCATTGCCCCGATGGCACGGCAATCCTTCTATCGGTGCGGCGGCAAGGCGACCGCATTCTGGCTGAGGTCGCCGACAATGGCCCCGGCATCCCGGCGCAGGAGCGCGAAAAAGTGTTCCAGCGGCTCTACCGGCTGGACTCCAGCCGCACCACGCCCGGCAGCGGCCTGGGCCTCAGCCTTGTGCGGGCCATCGCCGACCTGCATGGTGCAACGATTGCGCTGGAGGATCGCCGGCCTGGGCTGGCGGTAATTGTCGGGTTTCCTCGGGCGGAGGGCACCGGTCCCGGCTTGAAATGACAACGCCAGAGCCAGGTCGACCCCACTCCGTCGAGCGAAGCAGCGACGGAGTGGGGGAAGGCGCTCATGAAACGCCAAGTCGCTGACAACTTTCTCCAAGTTGATGATCGCATCCGACAAAGGCGGTCGCGATTAGCCTTGCACATGTTTCCACCCGGAACGGCTGCGGGTTGATCAAGATGACCGTTGAACCTATCGGCCCACCGCACCCCGGCGAAAATCCGAGGGCGACATCCCTGCCAGCTTGCGGAAGGATTTGTTGAAGGCGCTGAGCGAGCCGAAGCCTGAATCCATGGCGACGCGCAGCACATTGGCGTCTTCATGCATCAGCAGCGCCTGCGCGTAGCTCAGCCGCAGCAGATTCATATATTCGTTGAGCGTCATGCCGGTCGATTTCTTGAAAATGCTCATGGCGTATTTGGGATGGATGTCGGCCGCCGCCGCGATGTCGACGCAGTCTATGTCGTAGAGGAAATTCTCGGCGATGAAGTCGCACATGCGACCGACATTGCGCAGCGATTGCTGGTCGAACGGGCCGCCGGGTTCCTGGCCGATGGCGGTTTCCGGCACCAGCCGGTAGGGCTCGAAACGCACCCGCTCCAACCGCAGCAGCAGCTCGTTCACGGCGTGCTCGGTTATCGCCGCATCGCCCGAGCGGAAATAGCGGTTCCAGCGCTCGAAATTGTGATGGTCGGCCTGGTCGGTCGCCGATGTCACCAGCGTGGCGCCGGTCATCAGCCGGTGGCGGACATCCGTCGGCAGGTGCAGGCGGAAGAAATGCACCAGCGGCAGATGCGCGCCGGCATAGATGGCGTCGTCGGAGAGATCGTCCATCTGGTGCGGCAGCCCGCCCCAGAACAGGCACATGTCGCCCGCCGTGAGCGCGATCTCGTGCTCGTTCATGCGGTAGTGCACGCTGCCGCGGACGATGAAATTGACCTCGACCTGGGCATGCCAATGCGGCTTCAGCATCACCAGCGGATGGTTGTGAAACATCTGCAAAGCCATCGGCAGGCCTTCGACGCTGCTGGCGCCAGGCTGGTAAAACGGCCGTTCCGGCATCTTACTTTCCGCCCATCTTTTATTCCCGTTGTCAGGGACAAGCCTTCCGCGCCGCCTAGTCTAGCCATGCTCGCGAAGAGAGAGCAAATGAAATGGGAGGATTTCAATGCGCACGACACTGATCTGTGCCGCGCTGGCGCTTGGCCTGGGCTCAACCCCGGCTTTGGCGCAGTCCGGCGAAATCACGATCTGGAGCTGGAATATCGCCGCTTCGTCGCTGAAGGCGACGGTGGCCGGCTTCAACAAACAGCATCCCGACGTCAAGGTCACCGTTCAGGATCTCGGCAACCAGCCGACCTATGACAAGTCGATCGCCGGCTGTGCAGCCGGCGGCGTCGGCCTGCCCGATATCGTCTCGATCGAAAACGGCGAGGCCGAGAATTACTGGAGCCAGTTCCCCGATTGCTTCGTCGATTTGCACACGCTGGGCTACACCGCCGACGACCAGAAGAAATTCCCGGATTTCAAGCGCACCGAACTGGAGGTCGGCGACAAGGCCTACGCCATGCCGTGGGATTCCGGCCCGGTCGCCGCCTTCTACCGCCGCGACTTCTACGAGAAGGCCGGCGTCGATCCGGTCTCGATCAAGACCTGGGACGATTTCATCGCCGCCGGCAAGAAGGTCCAGGCCGCCAATCCCGGCGTCACCATGACCAATGCCGATTTCAACGGCGACACCGAATTCTTCCGCATGATTTCCAACGAACAGGGCTGCGGCTATTTCGCCGCCGATGGGCAGTCGATCACCGTCAACCAGCCGAAATGCGTCGACACGCTGGCCAAGATCAAGGACATGAAGGACGCCGGCATCATCTCGTCGGCCGACTGGGGCACCAAGATCACCAACAACACCGCCGGCACCGTCGCCACCCAGGTCTATGGCGGCTGGTATGAGGGCACCATCCGCACCGAATCCGCCGGCGAAAACGGCAAATGGGGTGTCTATCTGATGCCGAGCCTGACCGCCGACGGCCCGCGCGCCGCCAATCTCGGAGGCTCGTCGCTCGCCATCACCTCAGCCTCGAAGAACAAGGAGGCCGCCTACGCCTATCTGAAATACACGCTCGAGACCAATGAAGGCCAGATCACCATGCTCAGGGATTTCGGCCTGGTGCCGTCACTGATCTCGGCCCTCGACGACCCCTACGTCTCGCAGGGCCTGCCCTATTGGGGCGGCCAGGCAGTGTGGAAGGACATTCTCGCCACGCTGCCCAAGGTGGTGCCGAGCCGCGGCACGCCGTTCCAGAGCGACGCCGAAATCATCATGCGCGCCGTGCAGACCAAATATCTCGGCGGCGGCTATCCCGATGCCAAGGCCGCCCTCGACGACGCCGCCAGCCAGATCGCTTCGGCGACGGGACTGCCGATCAAGTGACCAAGGCGGTGATGCTGGCGGGCCAGATATAGGGCAATTTGCCGGACTGTTGGCGCTGCCCCTCACCTGCCTGCCGGCATCCTCTCCCCGTATAGTGACGGAGAGGGGGACGCTCTCGCCCAACAGTTCGCCAATCGCCGGCGGCGTCCCAACAAGCCCCTTCTCCCCGTCACTATACGGGGAGAAGGTCCCGGCAGGGGGATGAGGGGCGGCGCCAAGCCTTAATAATTGACGCCGGCTAACAACACGCCGGATATCAGCCGGGAAAGAGGAAGGAGGAGGAACCATGCGCTACCAGAACGCCACGGCCTATCGCTTCCTCACGCCCTACCTCCTGATCTTCGCCATCTTCTGGGTGTGGCCGATCATCTCCTCGTTCATGATTTCCTTCCAGGCGACGCGCACGGTGCCCTGGCGCTTTGCGCCGACGTTCAACTGGGGCCGCCTGATCGGCGACCCCGCTTTCTTCAACGCGCTGAAGAACACGCTGCTCATCCTCGTGATCCAGGTGCCGGTGATGATCTCGCTGGCGATCATCATGGCGGTGCTGCTGAACTCGCCGCTGCTGAAAGCACGTGGCCTCTACCGCTTCGCCTTCTTCGCTCCGGTGGTGGTCGGCGAGGTCGCCTATTCCGCCGTGTTCCGGCTGATGTTCAATCTCGATTTCGGCATCATCAACAAATTGCTCGCCGGCGTCGGCCTGTCCAAGATCGACTGGTTCTCCAACGTCACACCGGCCATGGCGCTGATCATGATCGCGGTAACCTGGCGCTGGGCCGGCTACAACGCCATCATCCTGCTCGCCGGCCTGCAGTCGATCCCCGAGGACGTCTATGAAGCAGCGACGCTCGACCGCGTCAGCAAGCTCAAGCAGTTCTTCTACATAACGCTGCCGCTGCTCAAGCCGGTCATCGTGTTTTGCGCGGTGCTGTCGATCATCGGCACCATGCAGCTTTTCACCGAACCGTTCCTGATCACCGAGCGCGGCGGTCCCGGCGGCGGCACCGAGACGCTCGGCCTCTTGCTTTACCGCCAGGGCTTCCGTTCGCTCAATTTCGGCTATGCCTCGGCCGTCGCCTACACCATGGCGGGCTTGGCAATCGCCATCACGCTGGTGCAGCTGTGGCTGACACGAGAGCCGAAATGAGAGGGGCGCCGAAATGAGTTCGCTCTCGCAACGCCGGCTCGGCCGCAGCGTCCTGCTGCATCTGGTCCTGACGCCGCTGGCGGTGATCTGGCTGTTTCCGCTGTGGATGATGGTGGTGTTTTCGACCATGCCCGACAACGGCATTTTCAGCCCCGGCATCGAGCTTCTGCCGCACGGCAATTTCGTCGACAATTTCAACAATCTGCAGCGTGACACCAATTTCGTCGGCGCTATCGGCATTTCGGTGGCGGTTGCGGTGACCTACACCTTCTTCTCGGTGCTGCTGACCTCGATGGCCGGCTGGGCGCTCGCCCGCTATCAGTTCTTCGGCAAGGGCGCGGTGGTGGCGATCATCCTCGGCACCATCACGCTGCCCTATGCGGTGGTGCTGATCCCGCAATTCATCATGGTGGCGCGCGACTTCCAGCTCGCCAACACCTGGATTGCGCTGATCGTGCCACCCTTGTTCAATTCGCTGGGCGTGCTGTTCATGCGCCAGGCTTTCTCCATGATGCCGGCCGACCTTTTCGACGCGGCACGTGTCGAGGGCGTCAAGGAATGGCGTATCTTCCTGTTCGTCGCTTTGCCGCTGGCGCGGCCGATGCTGGCCGCACTCGCCATCATCCTGTTCCTAGCCTCGTGGAACAATTATCTCTGGCCGCTTTTGATCAACAGCCAGCCCGGCGCGATGACGGCCCCTGTGGCGCTCGGCACGCTGATCGGCCTGACCAAGGTCTCATGGGGCGGCATCATGGCCGGCGCCGTCATGCTGACCGTACCGATGCTGGTCGTCTTCGTGCTGCTGCAGCGCCATTTCATCGCCGGCATCGCCGCCGGTGCCGTCAAGTAGGGACAACAGCGATATGGCGGCAGTCACCCTCACCAATGTCGTAAAACGCTTCGGCGTCTATGAGATCATCCATGGCGCCAACATCGATATCGCCGATGGCGAGTTCGTCGTCTTTGTCGGCCCGTCGGGTTGTGGAAAATCGACGCTGCTCAGAATGATCGCCGGGCTGGAGGATATCAGCGGCGGCGAGATCGCCATTGGCGGCAAGGTGATGAACGATGTCGAGCCGGCCGAGCGCGGCATCGCCATGGTGTTCCAGTCCTACGCGCTCTACCCGCACATGAGCGTGGAGCAGAATCTAAGCTTTGGCCTCAGGATGACCGGCAACCCCAAGGAGGACACCGAGCGGCGGGTGAAGCGGGCCTCCGAAATCCTGCGCATCACAGAGTTGATGGCGCGGCGGCCGAGGCAATTGTCCGGCGGCCAGCGCCAGCGCGTTGCCATCGGCCGCGCCATCGTGCGCGAACCGCAAGTCTTCCTGTTCGACGAGCCGTTGAGCAATCTCGACGCCGAGCTGCGCGTCCAGATGCGGGTCGAGATCTCGCGCCTGCACAAGGAGCTCGGTACGACGATGATCTATGTCACCCACGACCAGACCGAAGCGATGACGCTCGCCGACCGGATCGTCGTGCTGCGCGGTGGCCATGTCGAGCAGATCGGCAGGCCGCTCGATCTCTACGACAATCCCGACAACCAGTTCGTCGCCGGCTTTGTAGGCTCGCCGAAGATGAATTTCATCAAGGGCCGCGTCGTCGGGCGCAACATGAGCAGCGTCACCGTCGAGCTGGTGGGCGAGGAAAAGACCCGCATTATGCAACCGTTGACCGGCGCCGTGCCGCAAACAGGAGCCAAGGTCATTGTCGGCGTGCGGCCCGAACATTTCGGCAATGGCGGCGAAGGCGACGCCGACCTCACCGTCGGCATCGACGTGGTCGAGCATCTCGGCGGCACCAGCTTCATCTATGCCAGGACCGCCCATGGCGAAGACCTGGTGATCCAGCGCGACGCGGCAAAGGTCCCCGACACCCAGGAGATCACCGTGTCCATCCGCAAATCCTATCTGTTCGACGAAAACGGCCAGCGGCTGCGCTGAGCGCATCCAGCCTTGCAAGGAGAATGACCATGACTGCAACCGCGCCCATCCGCTGGGGGATACTCGGGCCCGGCGACATCGCCAAAGTGTTCGCCCGCGGCGTGGCAGGCTCGCGCACCGGCACGATCGTGGCGCTCGGCGCCCGCAATCCCGGCAAGGCAGGCCTGGCCGAGACGTTTCCCGGCGCCCGCATCCTCGACGGTTACGACGCGCTGCTCGCTGACCCCGAGGTCGACGCCGTCTATATCGCCATCCCGCATCCCGGCCATGCCGAATGGGCAATCAAGGCGGCGGAAGCCGGCAAGCATGTGCTGTGCGAAAAGCCGCTGGCGCTGACCGCCTTCGAGGCCGACGCCATGATCCATGCTGCGCGCAAGGCCGGCACCTTCCTCGGCGAAGCGTTCATGTACCGGCTGCACCCGCAGACGGCGAAGCTGGTGGAACTCATCAAGTCGGGCGTCATCGGCGATGTCAGGCTGATGAAGTCGAGCTTCGGCTTCGCCATGCCGGGCTTCATGCCCGAGCACCGGCTCTACGCCAACGATCTCGCCGGCGGCGGCATCCTCGATGTCGGCGGCTATCCCGTCTCGATGGTGCGGCTGATTGCCGGGGCTGCGACTGGAAAACCCTTCGCCGAGCCGGACAAGGTTGTCGGCACCGCCCATCTCGGCAAGTCCGGCGTCGACGAATGGGCCTCGGCGCTGCTGCATTTTCCCGGTGGCATCGTCGCCGAGGTATCCTGCAGCATCTCGCTCAAACAGGACAATGTGCTGCGCATCCTCGGCACCAAGGGCCGCATCGAAGTGCCGGATTTCTGGTTCGCCGGCGGCGGCAACCGCGATGGCGGCCCTGGCCGGATCGATGTAATTCTCGCCGACGACACGCGCGAGACCATCAGCCTCAACGAAACCCGCCATCTCTATTCCTTCGAGGTCGACGCCGCCGGCGAGGCGATCCTGGCCGGGAAACAAGAGTTCGCCTGGCCAGGCATGGCCTGGGCCGACAGTCTGGGCACGCTGCGTGTGCTCGACAAATGGCGCGCCGCCGTTGGGCTGGAATATGAGATCGAAAAGCCGGCTAAGCGAACCAACACCATTTCGGGCCGGCCGCTGCGCACCGGCGGCACGGCCATTGGCAAGCGCAAGATTCCGGGCCTGTCGAAGCCGGCCTCCGTGGTGGCGCTCGGCTTCGAGGATTTCCGCACCTTCTCGTCGGGCGCAATCCTGCTCGACGCCTTCTTCGAGACCGGCGGCAATCTGTTCGATACCGGCTATGTCTACGGCGCCGGCTACACCGAAACGCTGCTTGGCCAGTGGCTCAGGAATCGCGGCGTGCGCGAGCAGTCGGTGATCATCGCCAAGGGCGCCCACTCGCCGCTCTGCTATCCCGATGTCATCGGCAAGCAGCTCGCCCAGTCGTTGGACCGGCTGCAGACCGACCATGTCGACCTCTATTTCATGCACCGCGACAACCCGGATGTGCCGGTCGGCGAATTCGTCGATGCGATGGACGCCGAGGTCAAGGCCGGCCGCATCCGTGGCCCGTTCGGCGGCTCGAACTGGACGATGGCGCGCATGGACGAGGCGATTGCCTATGCCGAGCGCACCGGCAAGCAGAAGCCCGGCGTGCTCTCCAACAATTTCTCGCTGGCCGAGATGCTGGAACCGATCTGGGCCGGCTGCATCACCTCGTCCACCGACGACTGGAAATCCTGGTTGACGAAAAGGCAGATGCCCAACTTCGCCTGGTCGAGCCAGGGCCGCGGCTTCTTCACCGACCGCGCCGGCCGCGACAAGCAGGACAATGAGGAGCTGGTGCGGGTCTGGTATTCCGAGAAAAATTTCGGCCGCCGCGACCGCGCCATCGAGCTGGCGCAGCGCCTGGGCAAAAGTCCGATCCACATCGCGCTCGCCTATGTGCTGGCGCAGCCTTTTCCGTCGGTGCCGTTGATCGGCCCGCGCACGCTGGACGAGTTGGAGGACAGTTTGAAGGCGCTGGATATCAAGCTGTCGGCGGAGGATGTGGCGTGGCTGGATAGCGGGCCGGAAAGGCGGCGGGCTTAGCAGCTAATCTCCCCCCTTGAGGGGGAGATGTCGCCGAAGGCGACAGAGGGGGTCGCCTCGCGTGGAGCGCTAACCTCCTTCTGCAGCGGCAGGTAGGCCGAGCCCAGTCGAACCGACCCCCTCTGGCCTGCCGGCCATCTCCCCCGCACGGGGGAGATTAGCGGCTCATGCGTTCCACCTACCGATCGATCCGTGTCGACAAAATAATCGACGACGACGTCCGCTCGACCCCGTCCATCGCCCCGATCTCGTCCAGCAACGCATCCAGATCCCTGATCGACGGCGCGTCGACGATGACGATCATGTCGAAATTGCCGCTCACCGAGTGCAGCGTCCGTACCGGCGGCAGCGCCTGCAGCGCCCGCACCACCTTGTCGGCGAGCTTGGGCGTGACGGTGAGCAGCACATGCGCCCGCACAAGCCCCTGCTCGTAGTCCGGCGCCATCCGCACGCCATAGCCGGTGATGATGCCGCGCTGTTCCAGCCGCTCGATCCGGCTCTGCACTGTCGTGCGCGAAACGCCGAGCTGGCGCGCCAGCTCAGTGGTCGACGCGCGGGCATTGGCGCGCAGCAGGGAAAGCAGTTTTTGTTCGGCGTCACTGAGCATTTCGACGAACCTCGTCGGCGTATCGTTCAATTGCAGGGTTCATTTCGAACGATCCCACGCTTCCTTTCGACAGGCAAGCTGCGATTCTTGAAGGCATCGCGTCCACCGCGCGGCGGTCTGGGCCAAAGAGTTTTCACGAGGGGCAAGGTCATGAAGAAAATCATCGTCGTCGGCGCCGGCAAGATCGGCTCCACCATTGCAGGCATGCTCGCCGACAGCGGCGACTACCACGTCACCGTTGTCGACCGCGCGGCGGCGCAGTTTGCCGCGGCCGAACTTCCCGCCGGCGTCGAGGGGCTGGAGCTCGATATCGCAGCGCCGGGCGCACTCGAGGCCGCCCTTGCCGGCGCCTTCGCCGTGCTGAGCGCCGCCCCCTTCCATTTGACCACTCGCATCGCCGAGGCCGCGGCCGCCACCGGCGTACACTATCTCGATTTGACCGAGGACGTCGTCTCCACCCGCCGCGTCAAGGAGCTGGCCAAGTCGGGCAACAGCGCCTTCATTCCGCAATGCGGCCTTGCGCCGGGCTTCATCTCGATCGTCGCCAATGATCTCGCCAGCCGCTTCGACACGCTGGAAAGCGTTCGCATGCGCGTCGGCGCGCTGCCGCAATACCCGTCCAATGCGCTGAACTACAATCTGACCTGGAGCACCGACGGCGTCATCAACGAATATTGCGAACCCTGCGAGGCGATCGTCGAGGGCGAGCTGATCGAAGTGCCGCCGCTGGAGGAGCGCGAAGAGTTCTCGCTCGACGGCGTCACCTATGAGGCCTTCAACACCTCCGGCGGTCTCGGCACGCTGGCCGAGACGCTGAAGGGCAAGGTGCGCACGCTGAACTACCGCACCATCCGCTATCCCGGCCACGCGGCGATCATGAAGGCGCTGCTCAACGACCTCGGCCTGCGCCACCGCCGCGACGTGCTGAAGGATATCTTCGAGAGCGCCCTGCCGGCAACGCTGCAGGATGTGGTCATCGTCTTCGTCACCGTCTCGGGCCGCCGCAATGGCCGCCTGCTGCAGGAAACCTACGCCAACAAGATCTATTCGCAGCGCATCGGCAACCAGGTGCGCAGCGCAATCCAGATCACCACCGCCTCCGGCATCTGCGCCGTGCTCGACATGCTGGCCGACGGCACCTTGCCGGCGACCGGCTTCGTCAAGCAGGAAAACATCGCGCTGGATGCGTTTCTCGCCAATCGTTTTGGGCGCGCTTATGCGCAGCACGAGATGGTAAGCCGGCTGGCAAGCTGAGCTACTTCACCCTCCCCCTTGTGGGGAGGGTCGGCGCGCAATCGGAGCGAAGCGGAGATGGCGAGACGGGGTGGGGGGTGAGCGCCGACGGTTGGCGAGGACCCCCACCCTGCTCCGCTCCGCGATCGACCCTCCCCACAAGGGGGAGGGTAAAGCGCCCGCTACTTCCGCAGAGCCATCGGTCGTCCGAGCAGAAACCGGATGAAGTTGCCCGCGGTCCGCGGCGCCATGCGGGGCTGGGTTGCCTGTCGTGGCGCGCTTTGCCTTCGCGCTGGCACCTCGGGTTCGACACCCGGTCGGCCCACCGTAAAGGAGGGCCCCGAGACCGGCTTCCCCCTCAACACGTTGGCGGCGTTGTTGTCATGGATGACGATGCACCATTGCGCGCCCTTCGATGCCGCCACGACGGTGTTGAAGCGCGTCGCCATTTTTGCGTGGTGCTCGCTGTAGACGCCGCTCATCGCCGGCGATCTCCTTTCGACCAGCGTGCCGAACGCCGACGTGACATAGTCGTGGTGCGTGTAGCGTCCGCTTGCCGTGTCGAAATTCTGGCCTTCCGGAAAGGCAATGTAGAGCGGCTGCAGGTCCACCACACGCTTTTCGATCTCCCGGCGCGCGTAGTGCTCGACGCGCTCCATGAAGGTCGGCGCCAGCGCGTCGTCGCTGTCGAGCCGCGTGAGCGAAACATAGTCGGCATCGGTATCGGCCTGGACGAAGGCATTGACGCGATCATTGTAATCCTCGCCCGCCTCGACAAGGATCGGCCTGACGTCGACACCGGCCACGCAGCTGCACACGGTGCGAATATAGTTCTCGTGCGTATCGGCATCGAACGCCAGAAGGACGGTAAAATCCTTCAGCGACTGGCCTTCGAGCGACGACGCGCAATAGGTGTCGAACAACGCCAGGCGCTCGACCAGCCAGACCGGGTCGAGATTGGCGCGGCCCTTTCCGTCCCACTGGCTTGGCTTGAAGCCAGCGGCGATGTTGTAGCGTATGGCGACGTATTTCTTCAGGCCGGTGTCCATGGACCGACACTTAGTACATTCCGCTGATCTGCGACAACCGACGGCTGAGCGGCCACCCTACCCTCCCCTTGTGGGGAGAGTCGGCTCGCGGTCGGAGCGAAGCGGAGATTGCGACACGGGGTGGGGGGGGGAGCGCTGACGGTCGGCGAGGACCCCACCCCGCTCCGCTTCGCGGATCGACCTCCCCACAAGGGGAGGGTAAAAACCCCTTCAAACATGCAGCGCGTGGCCCAGCGCCTTCAGCGCCGCTTCCTGGAACCCCTCGCCCTGCGTCGGATGCGCATGGATGGTGCCGGCGATATCCTCCAGCCGCGCGCCCATTTCCAGCGCCAGGCCGAATGCCGCCGCCAGTTCCGACACGCCTTGCCCGACCGCCTGGATGCCCAGCACCAGATGGTTGTCCGCGCGCGCCACGACGCGGACGAACCCGTCCTCGCCGAGTTTCGTCATCGCCCGGCCGTTGGCGGCGAAGGGGAACTGGCCGATCTTGATTTCGCCCAGCGCCTTCGCCTCCTCCGGCGTTAGCCCTGCCGTCACCAGCTCCGGATCGGTAAAGCAGACGGCCGGGATCGAGCGCTTGTCCCAGCTGCGCTTGTGGCCGGCGACGATCTCGGCCACCATTTCGCCTTGCGCCATCGCCCGGTGCGCCAGCATCGGCTCGCCGGTGACGTCGCCGATGGCATAGATGCCGCGCATCGAGCTGCGGCACTGGTCGTCGATCTTGATGAACTTGCCGGCCATGTCGAGATCGATCTGATCGAGGCCCCAGCCCTCCGTCACCGGCTTGCGGCCGACCGTGACCAGGATCTTGTCTGCCGCGATTTTGGTGCTCTTGCCATCCGCGGTCTCGACCAGCAGCGCGTCGCCCTTAACCCCCTTGGCCTTGGCGCCAAGCATCACCTCGACGCCGAGCTGGGCCAGCCGTTTCACCACCGGCCGGGTCAGTTCCGCATCATACTGCGCCAGCACGCGCGGCAGCGCCTCGACCACGGTCACCGCGGCGCCCATTTTGGCGAACGCCATGCCGAGTTCCAGCCCGATATAGCCGCCGCCGACCACGGCGAGCTTTTTCGGCACCTCGCTGAGAGCCAGCGCTTCTGTGGATGAAATCACCGGGCCGCCGAACGGCAGGAACGGCAGTTCCACCGTCGCCGAGCCGGTGGCGATCACAACCGTTTCGGCGCGGATGATCTGGGTGCCGGTCTCGGTCTCGACCGCGACGGTCTTGCCGTCGCGGAACGTCGCCCAGCCATAGACGGTCTTGACCTTGGCCTTCTTCAGTAGCCCGGCAACGCCCCCGGTAAGCCGGCTAACAATGCCGTCCTTCCACGCAACCGTCTTGCCGAGATCGAGCACCGGAGCCGCCACAGAAATGCCGAGCGGACTGCTGCCGCCGGCCATATGCGCGACCTTCTCGAACTCTTCCGCCGCATGGATCATCGCCTTGGACGGGATGCAGCCGACATTGAGACAGGTGCCGCCCGGTTTGCCGGCTTCAACGATCACCGTATCGATGCCGAGCTGGCCGGCACGGATAGCGCAGACGTAGCCGCCGGGCCCAGCGCCGATGACCAGCAGCTTGCAGGAGATTTCTTTCATGGCGTGACCCTTTGATGCGAGGGAATGTTCCGTCCCAATCCTTCGCGCCCCCCTCTGTCCTGCCGGACTTCTCCCCCACGAGGGGGGAGATCAGCAGTTTCTTCGCTTCGCTCATTCCTGCAACGATGGAGATTGGCGAAACCCTGCGTGACGTCCAATCTCCCCCCTTGTGGGGGAGATGCCTGGTAAGGCAGAGGGGGGCGCTGTCCCGCCGTCATCTCGGTCGTTCCGCCCCTCAATCCACAAATATCAGCGCTGGCGTCTCAATCAGCGCCTTGATCCGCTGCACAAACACCGCCGCATCCCAGCCGTCGACCACCCGGTGATCGAAGCTTGATGACAGGTTCATCATCTTGCGCGGGATGAACTGGGTGCCGTCCCACACCGGCCGCACCATCATCTTGTTGACGCCGACGATCGCCACCTCAGGATGGTTGATGACCGGCGTCGTCGCCACGCCGCCCATGGCGCCGAGCGAGGTGATGGTGATGGTCGATCCCGACAGCTCGTCGCGGCTCGCCGTGCCCGACTTCGCCGCTTCGGCCAGGCGGTTGAGCTCGGCCGCGCAATCCCAGAGGTCGCGCGCCTCGGCGTGCTTGACCACCGGCACCACTAGGCCCGACGGTGTCTGCGCGGCAATGCCGATATGGACGCCGCCATGTTGGTGGATGATGCCCGCCTCGTCGTCGAACAGCGCGTTGATGTTGGGCTGGTCGGCAATCGCCTTGACCATCGCCCGCATCAGGAACGGCAGCAGCTTCAGCTTCGGCCTCTCCACACCCTTGCGCTTTTCCTTGTTGAGCGCCGCGCGCAACTCCTCGAGTGCTGTGACGTCGATCTCCTCGACATAGGTGATGTGCGGGATGCGTGACTTCGCTAGCGACATTTTTTCGGCGATCTTGCGCCGCAGTCCGATGACCTTGATATCCTCGACGCTGTCATTGCGCGCCAGACCCGACGCCTTCGCTACCTGCGGTCCGCGTGCTAGGAATGCCTCGATATCTTCGTGGCTGATGCGGCCGGCAGGGCCGGTACCCGACACCTGGCGCAGATCGATCCCCGCCTCCTTCGCCCTGAGCCGGATGGCGGGCGACGCCAGGGGCTTTTCGCCCTCCGGGCGCGGCGCGCCGGAGGGTGCCGCACCTTTAGATGTCGGCGCAGCACCCCCACCCTTAGCCCCTCCCCGCAAGGGGGAGGGGTATTCAGTCTCAGCTGCCCGTGCGCTTTTGGCTGCTGGTGCAGGTGGTGGCGACTTGGCGTCGGATTTCGTGGCCGAAACGCCTCCCTCTTGTGGGGGTCCGGAGGACGGGCGAGACCCGTGGCTCGCCCCGGCAGGGGTGGGGGTCGGTGCCGCCGTGACCTCTGACGATTTCGAGCCTTCGGCGACATTGCCCTCCCCCGCCACTTTCAGCCGCACGATGGGCGAGCCGATCGCCACCGTGTCGCCGATCTCGGCGCCCAGCCACAGGATCTCGCCATCGACCGGCGAAGGTATTTCCACCGTCGCCTTGTCGGTCATGACGGCGGCAAGCACCGAGTCCTCGCGCACGAGGTCGCCGACCTTGACGTGCCACTCCACAAGTTCGGCCTCGGCGACGCCTTCACCGACATCCGGCAGCTTGATGATGTGTTCGCCCATCCCTAGGCTCCCATGGTTTCGAGAAGCGCGCGGCCGACACGGGCCGGCCCCGGGAAATAATCCCATTCCTGCGCATGCGGGTAGGGCGTGTCCCAACCGGTGACGCGCGCCACCGGCGCTTCCAGATGGTAGAAACAATTTTCCTGCACCAGCGCCGACAGCTCGGCGCCGAAGCCGGAGGTCAGTGTCGCCTCGTGCACGACGACGCAGCGTCCGGTCTTCTTCACCGAAGCGACTATCGCGTCGAGATCGAGCGGCAGCAGGGTCCGCAAATCGATGATCTCGGCATCGATGCCGGTTTCTTCCACGGCCGCCTGCGCGACATAGACCATGGTGCCGTAGGCGAGCACGGTGACGGCCGAGCCCGCCCGGCGGATCGCCGCCTTGCCGAGCGGCACCGTGTAATGGCCGTCGGCGACCTCGCCCAGTTCATGCTTCGACCATGGCGTCACCGGTCGGTCGTGATGGCCATCGAACGGTCCGTTATAGAGCCGCTTCGGCTCCAGAAAAATCACCGGATCGGGATCCTCGATCGCCGCGATCAGCAGCCCCTTGGCATCATGAGGATTGGACGGCACCACCGTCTTCAGCCCCGACACATGGGTGAACAGCGCTTCCGGGCTCTGGCTGTGCGTCTGTCCGCCAAAGATGCCGCCGCCGGTCGGCATGCGGACCACGATCGGACAGGTGAAATCGCCGTTCGAGCGGTAGCGCAGGCGTGCTGCTTCCTGCGTCAGCTGGTCGTAAGCCGGGTACATGTAGTCGGCAAACTGAATTTCCACGCATGGCTTCAGCCCATAGGCGGCCATGCCGATGGCGGAGCCGACAATGCCGGATTCGTTGATCGGCGCATCGAAGCAGCGGGTCTTGCCGTACTTCGCTTGCAGGCCTGCCGTGCAGCGGAAGACACCCCCGAAGAAGCCGACATCCTCGCCATAGACGATGACGCGTTCGTCGCGCGCCATCGACACGTCCATGGCGTCGCGGATCGCCTCGATCATGGTCCGTCTCGGCATGGTCAGACTCCCGCCTGCTGGCGCTGGCGCCTGAGATGCGGCGGCATCTCGGCAAACACGCCCTCGAACATCTCGCGCGTGGACGGCTTGCCGCCGGCATGCAGCGTGCCGTGGCCTTCAGCTTCCTTCTGCGCCGCGATCACCGTGTCGAGGATTTCGGCTTCCGCCTGGGCATGGCGCTCATCCGACCAGACCCCGCGCAGGATCAGATGGTTCTTCAGCCGCATCACCGGATCGCCGAGCGGCCAGGCGTCGGATTCGGTTTTCGGCCGGTAGGCAGACGGATCGTCCGAGCTCGAATGCGCGCCGGCACGGTAGGTGACATATTCGATCAGCGTCGGCCCGAGATTCTGCCGCGCCCGCTCCGCCGCCCATTTGGCCACGGCATGCACGGCGAGATAATCATTGCCGTCGACGCGCAGCGCCGGAATGCCGAAGCCGAGGCCGCGCGCGGCAAAGGTGCCGGAGCCGCCACGCGCAATGCCTTGAAACGTCGAGATCGCCCACTGGTTGTTGACGACGTTGAGGATGACCGGCGCCTTGTAGGTCGAGGCGAACACTAGTGCGGAATGGAAATCGGATTCGGCCGTCGAGCCGTCGCCGATCCACGCCGCCGCGATTTTCGAATCGTTGCTGATAGCGGAAGCCATCGCCCAGCCGACCGCCTGGATGTATTGCGTCGCCAGATTGCCGGAGATCGAGAAGAAGCCATGCTCCTTCGACGAATACATGATCGGCAGCTGCCGCCCTTTGAGCGGATCGGCCTCGTTGGAATAGATCTGGTTCATCATCGTGACCATCGGATAGGCGTCGGCGATGAGCAGGCCGGCTTGCCGATAGGTCGGGAAATTCATGTCGCCCGGCGCCAGCGCCTTGCGGAAAGCGCAGCTCACCGCCTCTTCGCCCAGATGCTGCATGTAGAACGATGTCTTGCCCTGGCGCTGCGCCATCTGCATGCGGGCATCGAAGCTGCGCAGCGTCATCATGTGGCGCAACCCCTCGAGCAACTCCTCGTCGGTGAGCAGCCCGGCCCACGGCCCGACCGCCTCACCGGTGCGGTTGAGCACACGGATGATGGAAAACGCCATGTCGCGGATGGTGCGCGGATCGACATCGATGTCCGGTCGCGGCACCGAGCCGGCCTTGGGGATAGGCACATTGGAGAAGTCGGGCGTTCCGCCCGGCCGCACTTCCGGCTCCGGCACATGAAACCGCAACATCCCAGAGGTCATGACCATGGTCCTCCCATTTGCCTGGCGTCGATATTTGCACATCCGCGCGCCCGGCACAGCGCCAATTCATGGGGCGCCGGAACCGATCCGGCGTCCCGGCCGGCAGGCGACCGCAAGATGCAGATATGTCGGCGAAATTTCTTGTCGATGTTGGGGAGCGGCGCGCAATTAGGCGCAAAGTTTTGCAGGATTTCCGGCAGATAGTCACTTCACGGCCTCCGGGAGAGATGAACGCATCAAGGTCGGCGAACTGGCGCTTTCCTCCCCCGTCGATCGGGGGAGAGGTGTCGAGCGAAGCTCGACGGAGTGGGGGTCGACCCTTGGGGCCCTAGGCAATGCTTGAGATAGTGCCCTTCCTTTGTCCGTTCGCGGCGATTGCCAGGTGGCTCCCCCACTCCGTCTCGGCTTCGCCGAGCCACCTCTCCCCCCTCCGGAGGGAGAGGAAGGGCGCTAGGGTCTCGAACTCTCTGGAGAACGTTCACTCAGCGACCGCATCATGCTAACCACCCTCCATGGCGCAGAAAAAAGGATATGAGGTCGATTCGTGGCTGGCGAAGCCTGACGCGCGCATATCGATCGTCCTGCTTTACGGACCCGACCGCGGCTTGGTCGCCGAGCGGGCCAAGGCCTTTGCCGCGAAAACCGGCCTGCCTCTCGACGATCCGTTCTCCGTCGTCCGGCTCGACGGCGCGGAGGTCGATCGCGACCAGGGCCGGCTGCTGGACGAAGCCCGCACCGTGCCGATGTTCTCCGACCGGCGGCTTCTGTGGGTGCGCAACGCCAGCGGCCAGAAGGCGCTGGCCGACGACGTGAAGGCGCTGACTGCGGAGCCCGCGCGCGACGCCATCATTCTCATCGAGGCCGGCGACCTGAAAAAGGGCGTCGGACTGCGCGCGATCGTCGAGGCCGCCGACACCGCCATGGCGCTGCCTTGCTACGCCGATGAAGCCCGCGACATCGATAGCGTCATCGACGACGAGTTGCGCAAGGCCGGCATGTCGATGGCGCTCGACGCACGCCAGGCGCTGCGCCGCAATCTCGGGGGCGACCGGCTGGCCTCGCGCGGTGAAATCGAAAAGCTGGTGCTTTACGCCCACGGCCAGAAGGACATTGGCCTCGATGACGTCAGGGCGATGTCCGGCGACGTTTCCGGCGCCTCCTTCGACGACGCGGTCGATGCTGTGCTGGAAGGCAAGATCGGTGACTTCGACACCGCCTTCACCCGCCACTGCCTGTCCGGCGGCCATCCTTTCCTGGTGCTGTCCTCGGCGATGCGGCAGCTGCAGCAGCTTCAGGTCATGCGCGGCCAGATGGACACCGCCGGCCGCAACGCCGCCTCGGCCATGGCCGGCGCCCGTCCGCCGGTGTTTTTCTCGCGGCGCAAGCTGGTGGAGAAGGCGCTGGAGCGCTGGAACGTCGAGGCGCTCAGCCGCGCGCTGAACCGGCTGCAATCGGCCGTGCTGCAGACCAGGCGCAGGCCGGATTTGTCGGAAGCGCTGGCACGGCAGGCGCTGCTCGGCATTGCGGTGGAGAGCGCGAGGCTGGCACAGCGGTGATCTCCCCCCTTGAGGGGGAGATGTCGCCAAAGGCGACAGAGGGGGTCGCGGCGCGTGGAGCGCTGGCGCCTTTCGCAAAGACAAACGAGGTCGGCGCTTGATGGGAGACGACCCTTCTGGCCTGCCGGCCATCTCCCCCTCAAGGGGGGAGATGGCAGTTCGATCCCTTCGGCAATCGCCAATAAAAAGAAGGGCCGGCAACCGCAAGCTCTTTCTTCATCCTAAGCCAGAACTTCATTCGCCGGCTAAATATGGCGCAACCTCAACCTTCTACCGCTCGTCCTTCAACCGCCGGCATAGCTCGTCGAGCTGCTCCAGGCTGCGGTAGTCCACGCGGATCGCGCCGCCCTTGCCCTTGTGCTCGATGGTCACGATCATGCCGATCGTGTTGGTCATCAGCTTTTCCAGCGCCAGCGTGTCGGCATCCTTGCCCGATACGCCGTGTGCCGGTTTTCCCTTGGGCGGCGTGCCGCCCGCCGGCATCTGCGCCAGCGCTTCCGCCTGGCGCACCGAAAGCCCCTCCTCGACAATCTGCTTGGCGAGCCCAGCTGGATCCTGCGCCGTGACCAGCGTGCGGGCGTGACCGGCTGACAGCGCGCCGTCGACCAGCAAGTCTCGGATGACGTCGGGCAGCTTCAGCAGCCGCAGCGTGTTGGCGACGTGGCTGCGGCTCTTGCCGATGACATTGCCGAGATCGGCCTGGGTGTAGCCGTGATCGTCGATCAACTGCTGGTAGCCGAGCGCCTCCTCGACCGGATTGAGGTCGGTGCGCTGGACGTTCTCGATGATCGCCAGTTCGAGCGCCGTGCGGTCGTTGACGTCGCGCACGATGATCGGAATCTCGGTCAGCCCGGCGCGCTGCGCGGCGCGCCAGCGTCGCTCGCCGGCGATGATCTCATAGCGCCCGGCCTGCGTCGGCGAAGGCCGCGCCACCACCGGCTGCACCACGCCATGTTCGCGGATCGACTGGGCGAGATCGGTCAGGTCGGCGTCGCCAAAGTGCCGGCGTGGGTTTTTCGGGTTCGGGCTCAGGAATTCGATCGGCACCTTGCCGTCGGCATTCAGGCCCGGCTTTTCGGCCGCTGCCACCGGACGGTCGATCTCCCCGATCAGCGCCGCCAGTCCACGCCCCAGTCTCTTTCTCGAAAGGTCTTCGCTCATCTCAATTCCAGATTCTTGATCGTTTCGGTGACGGATCGGCTTTGTTTATCGACCCTGCCTAATCAAGCGGCGCGCAATTTGCGCTCGCGGCGGATCACTTCGGACGCCAGCTGCAGATAGGCCTGGCTGCCTGAGCACTTGAGATCGTAGAGGATTGCCGGCTTGCCGTAGGACGGCGCCTCGGACACCCGCACATTCCTAGGAATGATCGTCTCGTAGACTTTGTCGCCCATGTGTGCCCGCACGTCCTGCACCACCTGGTTGGCGAGGTTGTTGCGGCCGTCATACATGGTCAGCACGATGCCCTGGATGATCAGGTCTGGATTGATAGAACGACGCACCTGCTCCACCGTTTCCAGGAGTTGGCTTAGCCCTTCCAGCGCGAAGAACTCGCACTGCAGCGGCACAAGAACAGAATCGGCTGCCGCCATTGAATTCAAAGTCAAAAGGTTGAGCGAGGGCGGGCAGTCGATCAGCACATAGCCGAACGGCGCACCGCGCTCGGTGGCGGCGCGCAGCGCGTTGCGCAGCTTAAGCACGCGATCCGGCGCCGAGGCGATTTCCATCTCGATGCCGAGCAGATCGAGCGTCGACGGCACGATCGACAGGCCGGGCACCGCCGTTGGAATGGCGGCCTCTTCCAGGCCGAGTTCGCCGGTCAGCACATCGTAGGAGGAGACGGTGCGGTCCTTGCGGTCGATACCGAGACCCGTCGAGGCATTGCCTTGCGGGTCGAGATCGACGATCAGCACCTTTTCGCCGATCGCGGCCAGCGCCGTGGCCAGATTGATGGCGGTGGTAGTCTTGCCGACGCCGCCCTTCTGGTTGGCGACGGTGATGATGCGAGGTCCGGTTTTCATGGGTCCGTGCCAGGTATTCATGTGGGCCAGGTATTCATTGCGTCGCCAAGGTTGCGAAGGAGAGCTTACGCCGTCCGCAGATCGGTCACTTCGAGGATGACGCCATGGGCGTCGGTCATGCTCGGATGTTCTACCAGATCGAAAGCCCAGCGGTGAGTGCTTTCTTCCACCTCGGAGCGGTAATCCCGGCCTTTGTGGAACAGCGCCCGCGATCCCTTGGTCAGCCACGGCGCCGACAGATCGAGCAGCGCCGGCAGCGCGGCCAGCGCCCGCGCCGTGATGATTTCGGGTGCGGAAACAAGCGCATAGCTGTCGTCGATGCGCCGGGCGACGACCCGTGCCGGCAAACCGAACTGGCCAATGACCGCCTGCAAAAACGATGCTTTCTTGCGGTTGCTCTCGACCAGATCGATCGACGCGCCGTCGCGCTCGCCCAGCAGGAAGGCCATTACCAGGCCCGGAAAACCGCCGCCCGAACCAAGATCGGCCCAGCGTTTGGCCTGGGGGGCGATTCGCGCCAGCTGCGCGCTGTCCAGAATATGGCGGCCCCAGACATCGTCCAGCGTCGACGGCGCGGCCAGATTGATGCTGCGGTTCCATTTCAGGAACAACTGTTCGAACGTCACCAACCGATCGAATGTTTCACGTGAAACCGGTCCCGCGGCCTCTTGCAGGCTCGCCCATGAGGCAGCGCTCACGCAACGGCCCTTTGCGCGGCCGTTTCAGCGTTGCGGACGTGCGCGACGATGATTGCCAGCGCCGCCGGCGTCATGCCTTCCATACGCTGCGCGTCAGCAATCGACCGGGGCTGACGCGTTAGCATCTTCTGCTTCAGCTCATTGGACAGGCCGGGAACATCGGCGAAATCCACCGACGCCGGGATCAACCGGCTTTCCTCGTGGCGGACCTGTGCGACATCTGCCTGCTGGCGATCAAGGTAAACCGAATATTTCGCTTCCGTTTCGAGCCGCTCGGCGGTTTTGGGGTCGATTGCGCCAAAGGCCGGCGCAACACGGGCCAGCCAAGCGATATCGACGCTGGGATGAGCGAGCAATTCATAAGCGGAGCGGCGCACGCCGTCCCTGTTGATCTCCAGCCCATGCCGCGCCGCTTCGTTGGGCGTCATCGTCGTCGCAACTGCGAGTTCGCGCGCCCTATCAAGATCCTGTGTGACTTGATTGAACCGCTGCGTCCGCTCCGGCGACACGATACCAAGCCGATTTGCCAGAGGCGTAAGCCTTTCATCGGCATTGTCGGCGCGCAGCGATAAGCGAAACTCCGCCCGCGAAGTGAACATGCGGTAGGGCTCGGCAATGCCGCGGCTGGTGAGGTCGTCGACCATCACTCCGATGTAGGCTTCGGTGCGGCTGAGCACGATTTGGTCGTCGGCCGCCGCCTTGCGCGCGGCGTTGAGCCCGGCGAGCAGGCCTTGCGCGCCGGCTTCTTCATAACCGGTGGTGCCGTTGATCTGACCGGCTAGGAAAAGCCCCGCAATACGTTTGGCCTCAAGCGTCGGCTCCAACTCGCGCGGATCGACATGGTCGTATTCGATGGCGTAGCCGGGCTGCAGCATGGTCGCCCGCTCTAGCCCGGGTATAGTTTTGAGAATGTCGAGTTGCACATCCTCGGGCAGGGAGGTCGAAATGCCATTGGGGTAGACCGTGTCGTCGTCCAGCCCTTCCGGCTCGAGGAATATCTGATGACCTTCGCGATCGCCGAACTTGACGATCTTGTCTTCGATCGACGGGCAATAGCGTGGTCCGACCCCCTCTATCGAGCCGGAATACATGGCGGAGCGGCCGAGATTGGCGCGGATCAGCTCGTGCGTCGCCGGTGTCGTACGCGTGATGCCGCAATGGATTTGCGGATTCTTGATTGTGTCGGTGAGCAGCGAGAACGGCACTGGATGTTCGTCGGCCGCCTGGCTTTCCAGCGACGCCCAGTCGATGGTGCGGCCATCGAGCCGCGGCGGCGTGCCGGTCTTCAGCCGTCCAAGCGCGAAACCGGCGCGGCTCATCGTCGCCGACAGGCCAAGGCTCGCCTGCTCGTTCATCCGCCCGGCGACAATCTTCCTGTCGCCAATGTGAATAAGACCGCGGAGAAACGTGCCGGTGGTCAGCACCACCGCGCCGCACACCAACCGGCGCCCGTCGGCCAGGCGCACAGCGGCGACCCGTCCATCCACGATGTCGAAGTCCAGAACCTCGCCTTCGACGACGTCGAGACCGTTCTGCTGCCGAATCGCTTCCTGCATGGCCAGCCGATACAGCTTGCGGTCGGCCTGCGTGCGCGGCCCGCGCACGGCAGGGCCTTTGCGGCGATTAAGCAGGCGGAATTGGATGCCGGCAGCATCGGCGATGCGGCCCATCAGCCCGTCCATGGCGTCGATCTCACGCACCAGATGGCCCTTCCCGAGGCCGCCGATCGCCGGATTGCAGGACATGACACCGATCGTGTCGAAGCGTAGCGTGACCAGCGCGGTCCTGGCGCCGGCGCGCGCGGCAGCGGACGCAGCCTCGCACCCGGCATGGCCACCGCCCACCACAACCACATCATAGCGATCGATCATTGTCCCTTCCAGATTAAGAGATTTCCCGACACATGTCCCCACGAGAGGACGCTGTCAAGGATTGCAGGTTGATTCGTTCACGTGGACCGGAGTGCTGAAAGTCGCAGAGGTGTTTCACGTGAGTCATAGGAGCAGCGAAGCCTCGTTTGGCGCTGCCCCTTATCTACCTTCCGGCATCTTCTCCCCATGAACGGGGACAATGAGGGGCGGTGCAGGCTTTCGGCCACTTGCCCTTTTGCCAACCGTCTCATTTCACGTGAAACACGCACTTGGGCGGCCCCCTGTGTTTCACGTGAGTCACTCACACAGCGCGCCCCCCTGTTTCACGTGAGTCACTTCCCAATGCAAAACTGCGAAAAGATCACGTCCAGCAGGTCCTCGACATCCACCGCGCCGACAATCCGGCCAAGCCGGTCCGCCGCAAGACGCAGCTCCTCCGCCCGCAGCTCCTGGCCGCACTCTTGCCCCGACAAAGCCGAGATCAGAAAGCGCCTGGTCTCATTGAGCAGCTCCACATGCCGCAACCGAGACGGCAGGATGTCCCCGGCGTCGCCGATAGCAGCCGCGGCGCGCCTGCCGATCTCAGCCAGCAGTTCAGCCAAACCAGTGCCGTCCACCGTCGATATCAACGCATCATACGCCTCTGATCGCGGCGAACCTTTCAAGAGATCGACCTTGGTGCCGATTCTCAAAGCCGGGGCCTCGACAGGCATGTTGCCGATCGCAGTAGGGTCCGCCAGATCTTCCAGCAACAGCACCAGGTCAGCCGTGTGCGCCTTGGCCCGCGCCTTTTCGATGCCGATCGCTTCGATCTTGCCGGGCGACTCGCGCAGGCCCGCGGTGTCGGTTACCCTGACCCGCACTCCGTGGAGATCCAGCACCACTTCGAGCAAGTCCCGCGTCGTGCCGGGCTCGTCGGTAACAATCGCCGCCTCACGCCTGGCCAGCGCGTTGAACAGGCTGGATTTTCCGGCGTTCGGTGCACCGAGGATGACAACCTCAAACCCGTCACGGATGATCTCGGCGGCATGGAAGCCATCGACATGCCGGCCGATCTCGCCCACCATTGCGCGCACATCGGACCAGACCGTGTCCGAAACCGAACCGGGCACGTCGTCTTCGTCGGCGAAGTCGATTTCCGCCTCGATCATCGCCCGTGCATGGATCAGCCGACGGCGCCAGCCAAGATAGAGTTCGCTTTGCACTCCTTCGGCATTCTGCACGGCAAAGCGCCGCTGCGCTTCGGTTTCGGCATTGACCAGATCGGCCAACGCCTCCGTCTCAACCAGATCCAGCTTGCCGTTGAGAAGAGCCCGGCGCGTAAATTCACCAGGTTCCGCATGACGCACGCCGTCAAACCCGGCAATGATCTCCAGCATCTTGCCGGCCACGGCGCGGCCGCCATGGACGTGGAACTCGGCGACATCCTCGCCGGTAAAACTGTTCGGCCCAGGAAAAAACAGCACCAGGCCGTTGTCGATAAGCGAACCGTCCACCGTTCGGAGCTTGCGCAGGGTTGCAACCCGGTCCTTGACCTTACCACCGGCAACCGTTTCGACGACGAATCGAGTCTTCGGTCCGGAAATGCGGATGACAGCGATGCCGGCGGGCAGGCGCCCGCTGGAAAGCGCAACGATCGAATCGCCTGAAATCATTTGCCCTTCTCACCGGTCGCCTAGCTGTCCGGTCGACAATCCCACAGTGTCGCGGCCGTCATGAACCGGCTGTTCGTCAATATCAAGGTCGATCGCGAGGAGCGGCCGGACATTACCAAATCTGTATAGCCGCCTCGTCATCCATGTGCGAGCAGGCGGGTCCGACGCCAAGCAGTTCTGGGCGGGCCAGCAAGCCCTACGGCAGGCCGGCATCGTTAATGCCTGTTCCTGGCCCGGAACCGTGAAGCTGGAGCCCATCTCCCCATGAGGCAAGCCTCGTTCCGGTTGCGAATCGGAAATCCCGACCCGCGTCACGCCGATCGTCTCCGCGATCGGAACGGATGCGAATCGACTTAACATTGGCCAGTGGCATCCGGCCGCAGACCGGCAGACCGGAGCTATGTACCGGCTATCCTGCCCGTGGGGCCGGATCCGTAGGAACTAGCCGCTGCTGCTACGCCGGTAGCTCAACCCGTGTTTCCGTCCAAGGCCGAAGGAAGCCGCGTCACATCAATGGATAGCGGCCGCGGCGCGAACAGCAAATCCTTGGCCGCGACCACCGCTCCGACCGTGATCAGGATGCAAGCAACAGCCACCGACCAGTGAAACACACCAAAGCCTGCCAGCAGAAGCACGATGACCGAGAAGAGGGGCGCCGCGTAGGAGAGGGCGCCGAGGATCATGATGTCGCCGTGCTTGCAGCCATAGTCCCAGGCGTAAAAGCCGGCGCCTAGCGGTATTACGCCCAAGATGACGATGGCGCTCCACTGCGTCGCCGTCTGTGGCCAGACGGTGGTCTCAAGGGTGAGGTGCAGCACCAAGGCGACCGCAGCCGTGATGAAGCAGTAACCGACGACGACATCGGTCGGCACCTTGCCGAAGCGGCGCGATAAAACCGAATAGCCGGCCCAGATGAAAGCGCAGAACAGCGCGATGACATGCCCCTTCATCACACCATTGGCCAGTCCGATCGTGCCGCCCTTGGTGATCACCACAATGGCGCCGGCAAGGCCGAGCATGACGCCGGCGATGTGATGGGCCCTAAGCTTTTCTCCAGGCAGGAAGGCGGCAAAGACGACGATCAGCAACGGCCAGAGATAGGCGATCAGGCTGACCTCGACCGGCGGCGCCGACTGGATGGCGAAGAAATAGGCGCAGTGATAGATGCACAGCCCCGCTGTGCCGAGCGCCCAGACCTGCCACGGCTGGCGCAGCGACTTGATCGCCGCCGGACGGACAAGCCAGCTCGACGCGCCGACCAACCCGCCAAGCAGAAACGTCATCGCCGCCAGCTGAAAGGGCGGAATCGGTCCCGCCGCCGTCGAAAGCAGCGCCAAGAAGGACCATGTCAGGATGGCCGAGAAGCCGATCAGGGTCGGGATTGTCTTCTTCATGCGGCCTCCGATCTTCGAGACGGGATTACTCGCATGACGACAGCGATGGAAATTGCCGCCCAAGGCCACGCCCTGTCGGAAATGCGACCTGTTTGCCCCCGCAATGAAAAACCCCGTCCCAGTTCCCGGAACGGGGCTTCAATGCGAAACGATGGCCGACGAGAAGCTTACGTGTTCATCGAGTCGAAGAAATCGGCGTTGGTCTTGGTCTGCTTCAGCTTGTCGATCAGGAACTCGATCGCGTCGGTGGTTCCCATCGGCGCCAGGATGCGGCGCAGGACGAAGATCTTCTGCAGATCCTGCTTGGAGACCAGCAGGTCTTCCTTGCGGGTGCCGGACTTCAAAATGTCCATGGCCGGGTAGATGCGCTTGTCGGCGACCTTGCGGTCGAGCTGGATTTCGCAGTTGCCGGTGCCCTTGAACTCTTCGAAGATCACTTCGTCCATGCGGCTGCCGGTGTCGATCAGCGCGGTGGCGATGATGGTCAGCGAGCCGCCTTCCTCGATGTTGCGGGCCGCGCCGAAGAAGCGCTTTGGCCGCTGCAGCGCGTTGGCGTCGACACCGCCGGTCAGCACCTTGCCGGAGGACGGCACGACGGTGTTGTAGGCACGGCCGAGGCGGGTGATCGAATCGAGCAGAATAACGACGTCGCGGCCATGCTCGACCAGGCGCTTGGCCTTTTCGATGACCATTTCGGCGACCTGGACGTGGCGCACCGCCGGTTCGTCAAAGGTCGAGGACACGACCTCGCCCTTCACCGAACGCTGCATGTCGGTCACTTCTTCTGGCCGTTCGTCGATCAGAAGTACGATCAGATAGCATTCCGGATGATTGGCCGTGATCGAGTGGGCAATATTCTGCATCAGCACCGTTTTGCCGGTACGCGGCTGCGCGTTGATGAGCGCGCGCTGTCCCTTGCCGATCGGCGCCACCAGGTCGATCACGCGCGACGAGATGTCCTTGCCGGTCGGATTGTCGATCTCCATCTTCAGCCGCTTGGTCGGATAGAGCGGCGTCAGATTGTCGAAATGGATCTTGTGACGAATCTTTTCGGGATCGTCGAAATTGATCGTGTTGACCTTGAGAAGGGCGAAATAGCGCTCGCCCTCTTTTGGGCTGCGGATCGGCCCTTCGACGGTATCGCCGGTCTTCAAGGAGAAGCGGCGGATCTGCGAGGGCGAGATGTAGATATCGTCGGGACCCGGCAGATAATTGGCGTTGGCCGAGCGCAGGAAGCCGAAACCGTCCTGCAACAACTCGACCACACCATCGCCGATGATCTCGACGTCCTGGGCGGCCAGTTTCTTCAGGATGGCAAACATCAGTTCCTGCTTGCGCATGACGCTGGCGTTTTCTACTTCGAGCGATTCGGCATAGGCGATCAGCTCTGGCGGCTTCTTGTTCTTGAACTCTGCGAGTTTCATTTCTTGCATAGACGGACTCTGAATCTGCTTTGGGGAAAATATATCGGCTGGATGCGATAAATGCCGGGCGCGGCCGAAAGCAATCAAGGGCGGCGCATGACGGGAAGGAAGACCCGTCTTTTATCGTCGGTCGGGGGAAAGAGCAAGCTGCGTTTTGTCGACCGAAATGGGCCTAGAACGGCTTGACGACAACCAGGATGACGATGGCGATCATCAGCAATGTGGGGATCTCGTTGACGATTCGCCAGTGCCGCGCCGGTTTTTCATTGCGGTCCTCGGCGAATTTCCTGACAGCACCGGCCAGATAGCCATGCACGCCCGACAGCAACAGCACCAAGCCTATCTTGGCGTGCAGCCAGCCGCCGTGAAAGCCAAACACTTTCCAGGCAAGCCAAAGCCCGAACACCCAGGTGACGATCATCGCCGGATCGATGATGCCGCGCAGCAGACGCCGCTCCATCACCTTGAAGGTCTCCGATTGGACGGACCCCTTCTCTGTGTCGGCGTGGTAGACCAGCAATCGCGGCAGATAGAGCATGCCGGCCATCCAGGAGATGACGGCCAGGATATGGATTGCCTTCGCCCAGGGATAGAAACCCTCAGGCGCAAAGAAAAACAAAAGTGCGGTGAGAACAACCAGCACTCCGATGCCGATGGTCATCCGCATCATCGCCCCACGAGTGCTGTTGCCGCCCGTATTATCCGATTGAGCCATCAGCGTGTCGCGCTCCGCACCTGCTTCACCATCGCCTCGACATGTGCCACCGGCGTCTCCGGCGTGATGCCATGGCCGAGATTGAAGATCAGCGGTCCGTCTCCCAGCGCCTTGAGGATCGCATCGACGCCGTCCGACAGGGCTTTGCCGCCAGCCACGAGCCGCAAGGGATCGAGATTGCCCTGGACCGCCCCTGAATGCTGCAGTTCGTTCGCAGCCGACAGGGGCACGGTCCAGTCGATCCCCAGCCCCGTGACCCCGGTCTTCTCACGATAGGTCTCGTAGCGGGCGCCGGCGCCCTTGGGAAAGCCGATGATCGGAACATCGCGATGAACCGCACGAACCTGGCCGACAATCTCCGCCACCGGCTCCACGCAGAACTGCTCGAAAGACGCATCATCAAGCACGCCGGACCAGGAATCGAAAATCTGCACCACGTCGGCACCGGCTTCGATCTGGCGGATCAAATAGGCCGCGGAGTGATCGGCGAGCACTTTCAGGAGATGCTTGAAGGCCGTCGGTTCGCGATAGGCAAACAGCCGCGCCGGCGCCTGGTCGGGTGTGCCGTGGCCAGCGATCATGTAGGTCGCCACCGTCCACGGCGCGCCGCAGAAGCCGATCAGCGTGGTCTCGTCAGGCAATCTTGCCCGCAGCCGGCGAACCGTTTCGTAGACCGGTTCGAGATTCACGTGAAACGTTTCACTGTTGAGAGCCGAAATCTCAGCTGCAGTGATTGGCGTCAGCAGCGGCCCGCGGCCCTCCTCGAAGCGGACATCGCGTCCCAGCGCATGCGGCACGACCAGAATGTCAGAGAACAGGATCGAGGCATCGAAGCCGAAGCGCTCGATCGGCTGCAGCGTCACTTCGACAGCCAGATCAGGATTGTAGCAAAGATCGAGAAAGGACCCGGCGCGCTTTCTGGTCTCGCGGTACTCCGGCAAATAGCGCCCGGCCTGGCGCATCATCCAGAGCGGCGGCGGAAACACTGCCTCGCCTCTCAGCACGTCCAGCACGATGCGGTTCTCGGGCATTGAGCGCTCTCTTCCCTGCCTTCTCTATAATTAAATAGTCTATTTCTAGAATTTTCTGATTCTAAGAGTCTGTTGGTATCGGTGGTTGTCACCTGTCCCGCTTTGCCCTGGAAAAGGCCAGCCAGCATTTTGTCGCGTGTTTCTTCCGCGGGATTGTCAAAGAGTGTGGATGACCAGGATTCCATGACTGGAGTCAATGGTTTGGCGTAGCCGCTGAAAAACCGCCTCTGTGGATGAAGCGCTGGCAAAAACGCCCGTCCCCAGATTTGTCCCCAACCGCACAGTGAAGCTGACAGCGCATCGAATTGTGGACAACTGGCCTTCTGATACAGTCGCCTCCAGCCGGTCGCCTTTGCGGCCCCGGTTTATCCACACAAGCCCACAGCCTGAGGCGCCCCCTGTGAACAAACCCCAGAGCTTCTTTCACCTGCACCTGATTTCCGACGCCACCGGCGAGACGCTGCTGGCGGCCGGCCGAGCCGCCTCGGCGCAATACAAGGATGCGCGCGCCATCGAGCATATCTATCCGCTCATCCGCACCGAAAAGCAGGTGGCGAAAGTCTTCGAGGACATAGAGGAGGAACCGGGCATCATCCTCTACACCGTCGTCGACCAGAAGCTGGCGCGCGGCATTGACGAGCGCTGCGCCACCATGGGGCTGCCCTGTGTTTCGGTGCTGGAGCCGGTCCTCACCGTCTTCCAGTCCTATCTTGGCACGCCGGCCGGCCGCCGCGTCGGCGCCCAGCATGTGCTCGACGCCGATTATTTCCACCGTATCGACGCACTCAATTTCACCATGGAGCATGATGACGGCCAGCTGCCGCTCAATATGGACGACGCGGATGTGGTGCTGATCGGCATTTCCAGGACATCGAAGACGCCGACCAGCATCTATCTCGCCAACCGCGGCATCAAGACCGCCAACATCCCGATCGTGCTCGGCGTGCCGGTGCCCGAAAGCCTGGTCGCTGCCACCAAGCCGCTGATCGTCGGGCTGATCGCCACCGCCGAACGCATCTCGCATGTCCGGCAGAACCGCGTGCTCGGCAACAGCAGCACCTACGAAGCGACCGATTATGTCGACCGTGCCTCGATCGCCGAAGAGCTCGCCTATGCCCGCCAGATCTGCACCCGCCACAATTGGCCGATGATAGACGTCAGCCGCCGCTCGATCGAAGAGACCGCGGCAGCCATTGTTGCCCTGCGGGGGAAGAATAGATGATGGGATGGCAACGCGACCTCCTGCCCCAATCAACCACTATCGACCAGGCCCAGAACCCATGACCGAAAAAATCATCCTCGCCTCCGGCAGCCCGTTCCGCAAAGCAATGCTCATCAATGCCGGGCTCGGCATCGAAGCGGTGCCTGCCGATGTCGACGAGCGTGCGCTCGAGGCGCCGTTGCAGGACAGCGGTGTGTCGCCGGAAGATGTCGCCCTGATACTCGCCGAAGCCAAGGCGACCGAGGTCAGCGAACGCAGATCGGGCGCCTTGGTGCTCGGCTGCGACCAGACTTTGTCACTGGGAGATGAAGTGTTCCACAAGCCGGCCGACATGGAAGGCGCCCGCCGCCATCTGTTGGCGCTGTCAGGCAAGACGCATCAGCTGAACAGCGCCGCCGTGCTCTGCCGCAACGGCAAGGTGCTGTGGCGCCATGTCGGCATCGCCAGCCTTACCATGCGCAAGCTCGATCCGGCCTTCGTCGGCCGGCACCTGGCCCGCGTCGGCGCCAAGGCGTTGTCGAGCGTCGGCGCCTACCAGATCGAGGGCGAAGGCATCCAGCTGTTCGAAGAGATCGAAGGCGATTATTTCACCATTGTCGGCCTGCCGCTGTTACCGGTGCTGGCGGAATTGCGTGCGCTCGGAGCCATCGATGGTTGAGAAAAAAGCTTTCGTCACCGGCCATCCGATCGCGCATTCGCGCTCGCCGAAGATCCACGGCTATTGGCTGAACACATACGGCATCGACGGCAGCTATTATGCGATCGATGTCGCGCCGGCCGATTTTCCCGAGTTCCTCTCGTCGCTCGAGGCCAATGGCTATCAGGGCGGCAACGTCACCATTCCACACAAGGAAGTCGCCTTCGCCCGGGTCGAGCGCCGCGACGAAGCGGCGGAGATGATCGGCGCGGTCAACATGCTGTGGCTGGACGACGGCGTGCTGTGGGGCGGCAATTCGGACTGGATCGGCTTTGCCGGCAATCTCGAGGAGCATGCCCCGGGCTGGGAGAGAAACGCTCCGGCCGTGGTGCTCGGCGCCGGTGGCGCGTCGCGCGCGGTCATCCACGCGCTTAAAGTGCGCGGCATCAAAGATATCCGCATCGTCAACCGCACATTGGCGCGGGCGCAAGAACTCGCCGACCGCTTCGGGGCCGGCGTCTCGGCGCATGGCGCGGTCGGCGACTTGCTTGGCGATGCCGGCTTGCTGATCAACACGACGGCACTTGGCATGCATGGCGATGCGACGCTGGCCGCCGATCCGGCCGGCCTGCCAGCTCACGCCATTGTCGCAGACATCGTCTATGTGCCGCTGGAAACACCGCTGCTTGCCGCTGCCCGCGCGAGAAATTTGAAGACGGTCGACGGGCTCGGCATGCTGTTGCACCAGGCTGTGCCCGGTTTCGAACGCTGGTTCGGCAAGATGCCGCAGGTCACGCCTGAGTTGCGACAGATGATCGTCGCCGACATCCTCGCCAAATGATGGGTCGCAAATGATGGGCGCCAAATGATGATCGTGCTTGGCCTCACCGGGTCGATCGGCATGGGCAAGTCGACGACGGCGAAAATGTTCGTCGACGCCGGCGTGCCGGTGCATGATTCCGACGCGACCGTACATCGCCTCTATGCCGGCAAGGCAGCACCTCTCGTCGAGGCGGCCTTTCCCGGCACCGTGATTGCCGGTTCGGTCGATCGCACCGAGTTGGCGCGCCGCGTGCTCGGCAACGCTGCTGCGCTGAAGACATTGGAGGCGATCGTCCATCCGCTGGTGCGGGCCGATGCCGATGCCTTTCTGGCAAGGCACCGCGCCGCCGGCGCGCCGCTCGTCGTGCTCGACATTCCGCTGCTGTTCGAAACCGGCGGCCGCAACCGTGTCGACAAGGTCGTCGTCGTCACCGCGCCGGCCGATATCCAGCGCGCCCGCGTGCTGGCGCGTCCTGACATAAGTGAGGAAAAGCTGTCGGCAATCCTGGCCAAGCAGGTGCCCGACGCAGAAAAGCGCCGGCAGGCCGATTTCGTCATCGACACCGGCGAAGGCATGGACGCCGCCCGCACCGCGGTCGGCGCGATCATTGCCGAGCTCTCAGGGCGCTGAACTCGCCTGCTAACTCCTGGGGGATAAGTCGCGCCCATCAGGCTCCTGACGCCAGGCTGTCGGCATTGCCCATTGCCATTTTGTTCCGCTCCATGATTCTACTCCTCCAGGAGCGGGTTGATTCTATGCGTGAGATCATTTTCGATACCGAAACCACCGGACTCGACATGCGCGACGACCGCATCATCGAGCTTGGCGGCGTCGAGCTGGTCAACCGCTTCCCGACCGGCCGCACCTTCCACAAATTCATCAATCCGCAGGGGCGCGCCGTCCATGTCGAGGCGCAAGCCGTGCACGGCATCAGCGCCGCCGACCTCGTCGGCAAGCCGACCTTTGCCGAAATCGCCGAGGAATGGCTCGCCTTCACCGACGGCGCCAAGCTCGTCGCCCACAACGCCAATTTCGACATCGGCTTCCTCAACACGGAATTCGGGCGGCTCGGCCAGCCGGCCATAGACACCGGGCGCGTCGTCGACACGCTGGCGCTGGCGCGGCGCAAGCACCCTATGGGACCCAATTCGCTCGACGCGCTCTGCCGCCGCTACGGCATCGACAACGGCCACCGCACCAAGCACGGCGCGCTGCTCGATTCCGAGCTCCTGGCCGAAGTCTACATCGAACTCATCGGCGGCAAGCAGGCCGCACTTGTCCTCGACGCCGTCGTGGTGCAGCTCAACAGCAATGGCGACGTTGCCGACATCGACATCTCGATCGCCGCCAGGCCAATCGCCCTGCCGCCGCGCCTGACTGAGGGCGAGCGAGCGGCGCATGCGGGGCTGGTGGCGACGCTGGGTGAAAAGGCGCTGTGGCTGAAGGTGGCGGCGGGGTGAACGGATCGCGGAGGTAGCGTTCCGTCACACCCCTCTCTCGCCTGCCGGCCATCTCCCCCTCAAGGGGGAGATCAGCAGCTTCGCCGCTCCAGCCCATTCCTGCAACGTCTAAAGTTGGCGAAGGTCGCGATGACGGCCAATCTCCCCCCTTGAGGGGGAGATGCCTGGCAAGGCAGAGGGGGGTGCTGTCCCGCCAGCATCTCAGTAGACAAAAAGCCCGGCACGAAGCCGGGCTTTCAACTCATGCGCGTGACGCTTGCCTTCAGCTCACCTTGACCTTCGATGCCGCCTGGTCCTCGGCCAGCTTCTGCTGGAACATCTGGGCAAAATCGATCGGGTCGAGCATCAACGGCGGGAAGCCGCCATTGCGGGTGGCTTCGGCGATGATCTGGCGGGCGAACGGGAACAAAAGCCGCGGGCATTCAATGAACAGGATCGGCAGCATGTGCTCCTGCGGGAAGCCGGCGATGGCAAATACGCCGCCATAGACCAGTTCGACATTGAACAGCACTTCCTGGTCGAAGGACGCCTTGGCGTTCAAGGTCAGATTGACGTCGAACTGCTTGTCGGAGAGCGGGTTGGCATTGACATTGACGTTGATCGCGATGCCGGGGGCCTTGTCGCGGCCGCGCAGCGAGTTCGGCGCGCCGGGGCTTTCGAAGGACAGGTCCTTCACATACTGGGCAAGCACGTTGAGCGACGGCTGCGCCGTTTCGCCGTTGCCGTTGGCGGCGCCGACCGGCGCGTCATCTTTGCTGGCCATGAGCCTTGTTCCTTTTGCCTGGACAGCAGCGCTGACCGAATTGAAATCGGGCGTTGGCTAGCATGGTCGGCAAGACAAGACAAGGTTTGCCGCCTTCAGGCCGGAAGGGGTCAATAGTCAGTCGTCCTCAAGGCGACATTCAGTCGTCCTTCAGGCGGCGCCACGGCGAGTTATGGTCGGGACCGCGGTTGAAATCGTCCTCGCGCGAATAGTCGCCGTCGTCGAGGTCGATGACCTTGTCGCGCGACCTGCCGCGAAAACCGCCGGCGGTGAAATCGGTCGCGACGACGATGCGGCCCTTGAGCCTGCGCCAGGCAAGGTCGCGCACCGGCGGCAGGAACAGCAGCAGGCCGATAATATCGGTAATGAAGCCGGGGATGATCAACAGGATCGCGGCGACCACGATCATGGCGCCATGCGCGAGCTGGCGGCTGGGGTCGCCGCCGCCGGCCATCTCGGCGCGGACCCGCGCCATGACGCCAAAACCCTGGTGCCGGAGCAGAAGCACGCCGGCAATGCTTGAAGCCAGCACCAGGCCGACCGTCGCCAGCGCCCCGACCTCGCGGCCGACAATGACGAAACCGGCGATTTCCAGCAGCGGCAGCGCAAGCAGGAACAGAGGAAGGAAGGAAATGCGCAAATCTTGACCGATCGTTTCCATGTTTGCCGGGCGGCGCATAATCGCCGCTGGCACTGAGGCCGTTAGATAGGTATGCCTGCCTTTGATTTGAATGATTGCGCCATGCGTTCTATATGCTTTGCATGTTTAACGCCATGCGACCGCCGCCCGATTGGCTGGCGGTCCCGGCCAAGTCAGGGATTGATTGGCGAAAGATATGGGATTCTTCGACTTCGGCACCATTTTCTTTCTGATTGCGGCGGTGGTGATCTTTTTCCAGCTGCGCAACGTGCTTGGCCGCCGCACGGGCAGCGAGCGCCCGCCCTTCGATCCGTACACGGCCAGCCGCACCGAGAAGGACGCGACCCAGAAGCCCGAAAATGTGGTTTCGCTGCCGCGCAAGCGCATGCCGGGCGAGACGGCTGCCGAGACCTATGCGGCCATCGATGCCTTCGCAAAGCCCGACACCGACCTCAACAAGGGCCTGCGCGCGATCAAGGACAATGATCCCTCCTTCGACCCCAAAGTCTTCGTCGACGGCGCCAAGATGGCTTATGAGATGATCGTCATGGCCTATGCCGATGGCGACCGAAAAACGCTGAAGAACCTGTTGTCGCGCGAGGTTTTTGACGGCTTCGTTGCCGCGATTGGCGACCGCGAGGCGAAAGCCGAAAAGATCCAGTCCTCCTTCGTCGGCATCGACAAGGCCGACATCGTCTCGGCCGAGATGAAGGGCGGCGAGGCCCACATCACGCTGCGCATCGTGAGCGAACTGATTTCGGCGACCCGCGACAAGGCGGGTGCCGTCATCGACGGCGATCCCGAGACGGTGGCCGAGGTCAAGGATGTCTGGACCTTCGCCCGCGACACACGCTCGCGCGATCCGAACTGGAAGCTGGTCGCCACCGAGGAAGAAGACTGAGCCTATCATGTCGCCCGGTGCGGGCAGCTTTTTTGGGATAGCGACATGCAGGCAAACATGGGCAGTGGCGAGGCTGAGGTGTCGCTCTCGCCGCTTTTCGTGGAAAAGTCCTTCGATGATCTTCCCGGTTGGAATTCCGATGACCATCTGCCCGCTTTCGAAGCCTTCCGCCGTTCGGCCTTTCATGTCCTGAACAAGCCCTACCGCACCGGTTCGTTGGGCGTCCGGTTCAACGCGTTTGCCGGCGCTTATGACGAGGCGCGCACCGTTTCGCCGGCGAATCGGTCGGCGGCCAAGGCTTTTTTCGAGCGCCATTTCGCGCCAGTCCAGATTCGATCCGAAAACCTCGGCCTGGTCACCGGCTTCTACGAGCCCGAGGCCGAGGCCTCACCAGTGCGCACGGATGAATTCACGGTGCCGCTGCTGGCGCGGCCTTCCGATCTCGTCGACATCGATGATGCCAACCGTCCTCGAGGGATGGACGACTATCTGGCCTTCGCCCGCGATGCGCCGCAGGGCCTGGTGGAGTATTTCGACCGCAGTGAGATCGAGCGCGGCGCGCTGGCCGGCCAAGGCCTGGAAATCGCCTGGCTTGCCGACAAGGTCGACGTCTTCTTCATCCATGTGCAAGGTGCGGCCAGGCTGAAGATGACCGACGGCCGGCTTTGCCGCGTCTCCTACGCCGCCAAATCCGGCCAACGTTTCAGCGGTCCGGGGAAGATTCTCGCCGAACTCGGCGAAATCCCACTGGAAAAAGTGACGATGCAGTCTATCCGCGCCTGGTTCAGGGCGCATCCGGATCGCGTCGACGAGATCCTCTGGCAGAACCGCTCCTACATCTTCTTTCGCGAAGCCGATGTCGACGATGCCGCATCCGGTCCAATCGCCGCCGCCAAGGTGCCGTTGACGCCGGGCCGTTCGCTCGCGGTCGACCGGCTGCTGCACACATTCGGTACCCCCTTCTACATCGACGCTCCGTCGCTGACCGCCTTCGACGGAAAACCGTTCCGGCGGCTGATGATTGCGCAGGACACCGGCTCGGCCATCATCGGACCGGCGCGGGGCGATCTGTTCGCCGGCTCCGGCGATGCGGCCGGCGAGATCGCCGGCGTCGTTCGCAATGCGGCCGATTTCTATGCCTTGGTTCCACGCGCTCTCGTTTCGGAATCGAATCGATGAGCAAGCGCCCCGATAAACTCAACGAAGACGATCGGGTGCTGTGGAACCTGGTGGCGCGTACCGCCCGACCGCTGAAGGGCCGGACCGCGGTCGAGATTCCCGACATCGTCGTAGGCCCTAAGCCGGCACAGACGCCGGTCGCTGTCGGTCCGGTCCTCGCCGCCAAGCCGAAGGCGCAGCATGTATCGCACGCGCTGGACGAGCCGACATTGGACAAGCTGAAGAAGGGCCGGCTGCCGATCGAAGGCCGCGTCGATCTGCATGGCATGACCCAGGACGAGGCCTATTCGCTGCTGTTTTCGTTCCTGCACCGGGCCCATGCCGGCGGGGTCCGCTATGTCCTCGTCATTACGGGAAAAGGGTCGTCGTCGGGCGGCGACGGCGTCTTGCGGCGCGCCGTGCCTGCCTGGTTGTCGACGCCTGCCTTCCGGCCGCTGGTCTCCAGCCACGATCACGCCGCCCGCAACCACGGCGGTTCGGGCGCGCTCTACGTTCGGCTCAGGCGAACCCGCTGATGACGCCGTTCGGCGAAAAACTGCGGGCGCTTCGAGCCGAGCGCGGCTTGCGCCAGAAGGACATGGCGCAGGCGATCGGAGTCAGCGCCGCCTATCTGTCGGCGCTGGAACATGGCCGCCGCGGCGCGCCGACCTGGACGCTGATCCAGAAGATCATCGGCTATTTCAACGTCATCTGGGACGATGCCGAAGAGCTGGCGCGTCTGGCCGAGGCCTCACATCCGCGGGTGAGACTCGATACGTCCGGCCTCAGTCCTGCCGCCACCGAGTTGGCCAATCTCCTGGCCGAAAACATCGAGAAGCTGGACGAAGCCGAGCTTGCCCGCATCACCGGCTCGATCCGGGCGGCACTGGAGCGGCGAGAGTAATCCGGTAAGCGATGCCAAGGCGCAAGGTTTGCTTGCGCTGTTCCTGAAAGCGATGCCCGCCGGCCGATAGCCAGCGGGCATATGTCACGATTACTTCGCGCCGGCCTGGCCGCCACGGCCGCCAGTGCTGTCATGATCGCCGCCGCGGCCACCGCCCAGGCAGTCCGAGTTGAGCTCGCAACAGCGATTGCCCCAGTTGTTGGTCTTGGCGCAACCGGTCTGATCGGCCATGGCGGATCCGGCCAAGGAAGACACCGCAACAACGGCGAGGAAGGCATTACGAAGGAAAGCAGTCATTTGAAGTCTCCATGTTTGGGTGGTTGGGTTCTGGTTACGGCTGTGTGTCGCCGCTGGAGACGGTTTGGTTCACGCAGGTAGCGAAATTTTTTGAGGAGGCGTTTCGAGAGATAAGATTTCGAGGGCAGCGCTGCCCTCATCCGCCTGCCGGCGACTATTTTGCAACGTTGACGATTGGCGAACCGATGGCAGCATCTTTCTCCCCGTCACTATACAGGGAGAAATGCCCGGCAGGGCAATGAGGGGCAGCGCCGACTTGCGGTTATCTCGTGAAAGTTATTAGCCGCGGGCTTCCGACGAAGCTGTTCGCAGCGACGCGCTCACATGCATCGTCTTTATTTACTGGACCGCGCCGACCAGCACCTGCTGGCCGCCGCGGATCGAGACCCAGCGGCCGGTGTTGTCGATGGCCTGCCGCTTGAGGAAGCGATAGCCGGTGGCGTCCCAGATCTTCACCTTGTCGGTCAGATTGTCGAGGACGTAGTCGCCCTTGTCGGTTCGCACGGTCAGCACGGCATGGCCTTCGCCGTCCGGCTTGCGCACGACGGTGATCAAGAGATCGGCCAGCGACACGCCAGAGCGCGAGAGCTGGCGGCGCTTTTCCAGCACATAGTCTTCGCAATCGCCGACGCCCTTGTCGGGATAGGCCCAGACCTCGTCCTTGCCATAGATGTCGTAGTCGCTCATCGGCTTGACGGCGGCGTTGACCCTTGACGTCACGTTGATCAGCTTGCGCATGAAGGCGTCGGTCATCGCGGCGGGGTTGAGGTTGCTCGGCCGGATCGAGCATTCGCCGGGCTGGGTTTTACAGAAATCATAGTGGCCGATCGGCTGCGAGGTCATGCCGCCCGTCGCCATGGCGCCGCCTGCAAGTGCCGGGACTGCCCAGCACGCAGAGATCGCCAGCCCTGCTGCCGCCCACAAGCGCAGCGTCCGTGCTATCGGTGAGGAAGTCATTGTCCCCGTTCGCCCTTGTTGTTAACGAAAGGTTAAAGGGGATTTACACTCCGTGTCAATTATCGGGGGAGCCAGATTCTTCGGCATGGTTACCCGCGCCCGCCCAACAGCGTCTATTGTGCAACAGAACGCCTGTGGCGCGCAAAATCGCCCCGCTTTTGCGGGCAATGCACGCTGCAGCCGGATCGAGCCTCAGCCTTTGGCGGAGCGGACCAGCTTGGGTTTCACCGCTACGCGTGTTTGGCGGCCGTAGCTTGTGATGAAATCGACGATGCGCGGCACGATTTCCGAGCGGAATCGCGACCCGTTGAAGACGCCGTAGTGGCCGACGGCCGGCTGCATGTAATGCGCATGCCGGTCAGCCGGGATGTTGGGGCAGAGATCGTGGGCGGCCTGGGTCTGGCCGAGACCGGAAATGTCGTCGTTCTCGCCTTCGACCGTGAACAGCGCGACATTGCGGATCGCCTTGGTGTCGACCACCTCGCCGCGATGCGTCATCTCGCCCTTGGGCAGCGCATGGCGCACGAACACCGTGTCGACGGTCTGCAGATAGAATTCCGCCGTCAGGTCCATCACCGCCAGATATTCGTCGTAGAAATCGCGGTGCTTCTCGGCATTGTCGCCGTCATGCTTGACCAGGTGCATGAAGAAGTCCTTGTGGGCGGTGATGTGGCGGTCGAGGTTCATGCTCATGAAGCCCGACAGCTGCAGGAACCCCGGATAGACTTCGCGGCCGAAGCCCGGCACCGGCCAGGGCGCGTGCATGATGACGTTGTCGCGGAACCAGTCGATGCCCTTTTCCTTGGCCAGAAGATTGACCGCGGTCGGATTGCGGCGGGTGTCGATCGGCCCGCCCATCAACGTCATGGTCGAGGGCACGAAGGGATCGCCGCGCTTTTCCATCAGCGCCACCGCTGCCAGCACCGGCACCGAAGGCTGGCACACCGCCATCACATGGGTGTCCGGCCCCAGCGCATGCAGCATGTCGATGATGTAGTCGATATAATCGTCGAGGTCGAAATGGCCGTCGGTCACCGGCACCATGCGGGCATCGACCCAGTCGGTGATGTGCACGTCGGCATAGGGCAGCATCGCCTCGACCGTGCCGCGCAGCAGCGTCGCATAATGGCCCGACATCGGCGCCACAATGAGAAGCTTGGGGTCGGCCTTTCGCCCGGCGGGCACCGACCGCTCGAAGCGGGTAAGATTGCAGAACGGCTTCGACCACACCGTCTTTTCGCTGACCTCGACGCTCTTCCAGTCGACCACGGTCTTGCTCAGGCCGAAATGCGGCTTGCTGTAGCGGCGCGTCGTGCGCTCGAACAGTTCGGCGGTGGCGGCGACCGAGCGGCCCCACGGCGTATGCGAAAACGGATTGAGCGGGTTGGTGTAGAACAGCCGCACTGCATCGGCATAAAGCCGCGCGGGCTGCAGGGCGGCATGGTTCATTTCATAGAGCTGGTAGAACATCAGGTACTCCGCAGCTGCCGTGACCGAAGGGACGACGGACAGCGCCGAGCCTTGAATGTCTCGCGCGGAGGTTAACAAGATATTGCTGCGATGCAATACGTCACGTGGCGTGACATATGCCAATCTTTCGTCCAAGGCCTTGAGAAACCGCGTTGGGCGGGTGCAGCCGGCTCAATGTGCACTGCAAAATGCAAGGCTGTTGGACGACGGGGCAGGATGTGTCCGGCCCGATCGGGCCGGACTTGGACAGATCTAGACGCGCGCCATGCACACCGAGGTATGGCCGGAGCCGATGAAGCCGAGTTGGCCGGCGGCGCCCTTGGACAGATCGAGCACGCGCCCTTTGATGAACGGGCCGCGGTCGTTGATGCGCACGATGACGCTGCGGCCATTATTCTGGTTGGTCACTTTCAACTTGGTGCCGAAAGGCAGGCTGCGGTGCGCGGCGGTCAGCGCCGACGGGTTCATGCGTTCGCCATTGGCGGTCCTGGAATGCAGTGCGTACCAGGAGGCGCGGCCGCACTGGCCAGCGGCGGAGGAGGCGGATGCACCGACCATCAGGCCAGCCGCGATCGTTACCGCGACAAGCGCGGTCTGGTTTGTTTTCTTCATGTTGGGGGGATTGGCTCCGTTTTCGACAGACCCCAGCCGTTAAGTGTCGAATAAGGCAGGAAATGCGGCAAGCATCGGGCAGTTCCGTGGCACCGGCACACGTTTGGAGTCGCTGGGAAACAGTTTGTCAGGCATCTTTCGTGTGGCGCGGCCGTATCGCCGGCGATATTGCGAGCTGTTTCACAGATTCCGTGAGCAAGGCAGGACGTTATAGTACAAGTAGAAGAGAGCGCGATTGGGCGCCGTCCTTTCGCTCTGTCATCACGGTCATGGCGCAGTTGACGATCGACTTCGGAAAGGAATCTTGGCGATGAGACTGTTCAGATATCTGCTGGCGCTGATCGTGCTCGCCATTGGCGCGCTGTGGTCGCTGCAGGGCATTGGCGTGGTCGGCGGTAGCTTCATGACCGGCCAGTCGCAATGGCTCTATATCGGCATCGTGACCATGCTGGTCGGTTTCGCCGGGCTGGTATGGGCGAGCCGTTCGCCGGGGTGAGTTGCGACGAAAAATCGACCGCCACAGATCGACCCCACTCCGTCGAGCGTCGCGCGCCACCTCACCCCCGCTCGCCGGGGGAGCGGAAAGGCGCGCGCCGTGCAGGGGGGCGAACATATGGGG
>NZ_JAMYRV010000014.1:0-112918 GCF_040321555.1 Mesorhizobium sp. M0317
GCGTCGGGGTGGGGGGGGGGCGGCTGCGTCGGCGCCCCCCCCCCCCCCGGGCGCTGCCCGCCCCCCCTCCCCACAAGGGGGAGGGTGGAAGAAAGCCCAGCTGCCATTCGTTCACCAGCCATGCCGGCATTCATCACCAACAACTCAACCCGCTACGGCTGGGCGGCGATCGTCCTCCACTGGCTGATCGGCATCCTGTTCATCGGCCAGTTCATGCTCGGCTTCATCATGGTGCGGTTGACCAGCCAGCGCACCGCCTTCGAGCTGATCCAGCTGCACAAATCCTTCGGCTTCCTGCTGCTCGGCCTCCTCATCCTGCGCATTGCCTGGCGGCTCGGCAACGCGGCCCCGGCCTTGCCGGCCTCGGTCGGAGGCCTGGAGCGTCGGACGGCGCCGCTGGCGCATCTGGCACTTTATGGCTTCCAGCTCGCGGTGCCGCTGTCCGGCTGGGCACTGGTTTCGGTGTCGATGCTGGAGATCCCCAGCATGCCGTTCAACCTTTTCGTGATGCCGAACCTGCCGCTCGGCGTGTCCGATGCGGCGGAAAACTTCTGGGCGGTAGCACACTGGTATCTCGCCTATGCCGGCATTGCCTTGGTTGCGCTGCATGCGCTGGCGGCGCTGCGGCATCATTTCTGGCTGCGCGACAGCGTGCTCACGCGCATGATCACGCCTTCGTCAGATCAGGACATGGAATAGCGCGCGCCGCGCATTCGTTCATTGGAGTGAGGGCGCAACACTTCGCCTGCCCCAGAAGGACAAAACCCATGTATGCGCGCATCTTCGGATTGGCGGCTGTTGCCGCTTGCCTTGCCATGCCTGTCTCCGCCGCTGTGGACCTCGGCGACGCCGCCGGCAGCTACACGGTCAACCCGGCCAGCTCCAGCATTCGCTTCTCCATCGGCAAGGTCGGTGGCGGCGGCCTCGACGGCGCCTTTGGCCGCTTCAAGGGCTCCATCCGCATCGACAACAGCGATGTCGGCCGTTCCGCGGTCAACTTCACCATCTATCCCGAAAGCGTCGGCACCGGCCAGGGCCGCATCGACGCCTTCCTGCGCTCCGATGCGGTGTTCGACGTGGCCAACAGCCCCGAAATCCAGTTCCGCTCGACCAGCGTAACCCGAACCAGCGACACCACGGCGCTGGTCAGCGGCCGGCTGACGGCGCGCGGCAAGACGTTTGCGGAAAAGTTCACTGCCGAGCTCGGCGGGCTGAAGGGCGGCGTCATTAAATTCCACGTCACCGGCAAGGTGCTGCGCTCCCGGTACGGCATGGATGTCGGCACGCCGATCTATTCGAATATCGTCAATTTCGACATGACGCTAACGGGCAAGCGAGGCTAGCAGGACCAGCGATCCGCATTGGCTTTTCCCGCAATTTCGGGCAAACCTCCTCGCCTGTAAATCGATAGGAGAAGCCTGATGTTCCGATGGGGTGTTTTGTCGACGGCCAAGATCGGCCGCGAGCAATTGTTGCCGGCAATCGTCGAGGCCGAGAATGGCGTTTTGTCCGCGATCGCCAGCCGCGACCTGTCGAAGGCCGAGGCCCTGGGCGAGCGGTTCGGCGCCAGGCATGCCTTTGGCTCGTATGAGGAGCTGCTGGCTTCGAAAGACGTCGACGGCGTCTACATCCCGCTGCCGACATCGCAGCATGTCGAATGGACGGCCAAGGCCATCGAAGCGGGAAAACATGTGCTGGTGGAAAAGCCGCTGGCGCTCGACGCCAAGGACATCGCGCCGCTGATCAAGCTGCGCGACCAGAAGAAGGTGCTGGTCTGCGAGGCTTTCATGGTTATCTACCATCCGCAATGGATCAAGGTGCGCGATCTCATCGCCGACGGCGCCATCGGCCGGCTGCGCCATGTGCAGGGCGCCTTCTCCTATTACAATGTCGATCCCACCAACATGCGCAACCAGCTCGATCTGGGCGGCGGCGCGCTGCCCGACATCGGCGTCTATCCTACGGTGTCGACGCGGTTTTCGACCGGCAAGGAGCCACTGCGCGTGCAGGCGACGATCGAGCGCGACAAGAAATTCGGCACCGACATCTATTCCTCGATCCGCGCCGATTTCGGCGATTTCGAACTGTCCTTCTATCTGTCGACGCAGATGGCGGCGCGACAGGTGATGGTGTTCCACGGCGAGAAAGGTTTCATCGAGGTGTTCTCGCCGTTCAATGCCGGGCTCTACGACCATCACCGCATCGAACTGCACAACCAGAACCATACGGAGGCGCAGGTGTTCCGCTTTCCCGGCACCCAGCAATACCGGTGCGAGGTAGAGACTTTTGCCAGGGCGGCACAGGGCGGCAAGGAGCGTGTCTTCACGCTGGAGGAGTCCGTGCTCAACCAGAAGGTCATCGACGCCATCTTCCGCGCCGGCGGCAAGGAAGGCTGGGAGGCCGTCTGATACAGCAATCTTAGCAGTTAATTTCATGGGAGAAGGGCGTCCGCATTGTGCATGCGGACGCTTCCTTTCCTATTGGACTGACGATCTCACGCGCCTCTGAGCGTCAGGTGCAAGGTCTCGGCGAAGCGGTCGGGATAGGGCGCAAAGCCCATATGGTCGCCGGGGAAGGCGGCGCGCTTGCTGCCGAGCCTGTCGGCCAGCGCCTTGCCCATGCCGTCGATCGGCTGGCCGATGGACTCTTCGCCGATGCCGACCACGACCGGGCGGCCGCGCAGCGCCTCGATATCGGGACGATAGAGCGACAGCGGCATGACGCCATGCGCCAGCCAGTATTCGAAATTGCCGCTGACCCTGGCAAAGGTCTCGGCCTCCTCGGGCGACGGTTCGAACGAAGGCGGTCCGTCCTGCGGCCCGGCTTCATCCTGGCCCGGCCCTTCCGACAGGCTGTTCTCGCTGAAGAATTTCTGCATCGCCGCCTCGACGCCCTGGCTGCGATAGGTGTCGTGCAGGTCGCGCATGCCGGCCAGTGACGGCGACGGGTCGTCGAGCAGCATCATGCTGGGCGGCTCATGCGCCACCAGCGCACGAACCCGGCCGGGATGGCGGGCGGCGAGGTTGAGCCCGATCTGGGCGCCGCCGCTGGTGCCGAACACATAGGCCGGTCCGGCGCCAAGCGCCTCGATCAATCGCGCGGCATCGTCGCCATGGACATTGAGGTCCTGCTCTTGCTGCTCTCCGTCGAAGGTGCTGCGCGAATTGCCGCGCGGATCATAGGCGACCACCGTGTAGCGGTCGGCGAGGTAGCCCGCGACATCGGCGAAGACGCCGGCATCCTGCGGTCCGCCGGGGATTATCAACAGTACGGGGCCGGAACCGCGCATCTCATAATAGAGGCTGGCGCCCGGTACTTTCAGCGTCGACGTTTGGGGGGTCATGTCCATCTCTCCTGTTGTTCTCATGTCAAAGTTCGGCTTTGCGCCGGGTCCGATCATTTGCCGGCGACAACCATGCGGTTGCCCTCGCTGTCGCGGAATTCGGCGACCGTGCGGCCCCGCTGCCAAGGCGTTTCCTGCGGCTCGGTGATGATTTCGACGCCGCGCGCCTTCAGGCCCGCGACCGTTGCCTCGACATCGCCATCAACGAGCACCAGCACGGGCTCAGTGCCCGGCGTGTCATCGGGGCGTTTGACGAAATGCAAATTGGTGACGGCGCCGGGAAATGTCAGCTCGATCCAGCGCCAGCCGCTGTCGCCCATCAGCTGGTCCTCCGCCACCTGGCAAGCAAGATGGCCGGTGTAGAAGGCCTTGGCGCGGTCCTGGTCGAACACCGGCAATTCGGCAAACTGGATGTGCATGATGGATCTCTCCTGCTCCTCGATGGCTGCCGCGCAGCCGTCGACGGGAAAGACGATCCGGACGATCGAAAAGATTCGCCGGCCGACGAATCTTTTCGAGGTCGCGAAACGTCTTCTCCGTGCAGAGTTGAAAAATAGGAGACGACAATGGGCTACAATCTCGTCCGCTACGGCGTGAAGGACGAAAGCATCGCCGAGAACCGTATGCTGGTTGCACAGGTGTTCGAGGCACTCGACGACACGAAGCCGCAATCCGTGCGCTACCTCGTCCTGGAACTGGAGAATGGCGAGTTCATCCATCTTGTCAGCCAGGATGGCGACGGCCTGACCGGGCTCGCAGCCTTCAAGGCCTTCAGCGCCGATCATGCCGGACGCCGCTCGACGCCGCTTGCCAGATCGCCGGCAAAGATCGTCGGCAATTATCGTATGCTGGCCGGCGAGGTCGTGCCGGCTTGAATGCAAAGACCGGCATTTTGGGAACGGACAGGATGAACACAGCAAAACTCGACCGCGTTGCCCTGGAGGCGATGCTCGGCTCCTTGCGACCGAAGCTGCACCGCTACTGCGCCCGCATGGCCGGCTCGGTGATCGATGGCGAGGACATCGTCCAGGAGACACTGATCAAGGCACTGCAGGCCATCGACGGCGACGCCGCGGTCGAGCGTCCGGAGCAATGGCTGTTCCGCATAGCCCACAATGCCGCGCAGGATCATCTGCGCCGGCGCCAGCGGGAGCAGGCGCGCATGAGCGAGACCGACATGACGACGATCGAAGACCCCTCCGCAAGCGCCGATGCGAGGCTCGCCACCGCCGCCAGCCTGCGAAGCTTCATGCAGCTGGCAACAGTGCAGCGCAGCGCCGTGATCCTTGTCGACGTGCTTGGCCTCAGCCTGCACGAAACCTGCGAAGTGTCCGGCGCGACGCTGGCCGCGACCAAGGCAGCGCTGCATCGCGGGCGGTCTAAGCTGCGCCTGCTGGCGTCACAGGACGAGCAGGCGCCTGCCCCAAAACTCGACGCCGGTGACGAGCGGCGCCTGCGCCGCTATGTCGACCTGTTCAACGCGCGCGACTTCGACGCCGTGCGCGCGTTGATCGCCGAGGACATCCAGCTTGAAGTCGTCAATCGCACCCGCATGCGCGGCAAAGCGCAGGTTTCCAACTATTTCGGCAATTACGACCGTGTCCAGGACTGGGCGCTGTCGCTCGGCTTCGTCGACGGCAGGCCGGCCATCCTGATCCGCAGCCCGCAAGCGGGAGATGACGCCGTGCGCGGCTTCATGCTGGTCGACTGGCAGGATGGAAAGGTCAGCCATATCCGCGATTTCCGCTACGCGCCTTATTGCCTTGCCGATGCGGACATCCGCTTCATCGACGAGTAAGCATCGGCCAGAGAGCGCGGGCTTCGCGCCTCAGGCGAAGCTTTGCAAATTGGCGTCCTGCAGCTTGGAGCCGGCGAGCAAGGCCTCGAGCACCTGCTTCTTGAGCGACAGGCACTGCGAGCGGGCAAGCTTTGCGATGGCCGAGACTTCGGCCAGCTCGCAGGCAAGCACCAACTCCTTCTGCTGGCCGATGATCGCTTGCGTGAAGTCGCGCGATTTGAAGCCGAGATGGAGGACACGCTCCGACTGGTCGAGCGTTTGGTCGAGCAGGCGAACCAGCCGCAGATTGCCGGAGAGTTCGGCCAGGGCCAGGCGAAAGGCGCGGTCGGCCGCCAGAAAGGCGACATGGCTGCGCAGCGTCTCCGGCTTCAGCACCTTCTGCGCCGCCAGCCTGATGTCGTCGAGCCCGCGTTCGGTGAGGTTTGCCGCGGCCACCCGGAACACTTCCGGTTCGATCAGGCTGCGGACGTCGAAGATCTCGTTGACGTCGCGCAGGCTAAGCGGTGCGATGACATAGCCGCGGCGCGGCTCGCTCTTGATCAGCCCTTCCTGCGTCAGGCGGGCCAAAGCCGAGCGGATCGTCGCCTTTCTGATCTGGTAGCGGTCGCCGATCTGCTTTTCGGTCAGGCTTTCGCCGGGTTGCAGGACGCAGGCGACGATGTCGCTCTTCAGCTGCTCATAAGCTTCCTCGCTGCGCAATATGTCGGCGGTCGACGGCGCCTTGACGGCGGACGGTGACACTGATTTCGGAAGAGCCATATCTGCCTGCCCGTGTGGTCTGCCCGCGTGGTCTGCCCGCGTGGTCTGCCCGCGTAGTCTGCTTGCCGGTTTCGACCATCCGGTTGACGGGTCTGCCGGCATTCGCTAGCCTGAGCATCTCAGTTGTATTGATTGAGCTTCCCAATGGAGATGACGACAAATGTCTCTTGCCGCCAACTCGCCTCTCTACGCCGTAACCGCCGATATCGTCAACGCAGCCAAAGGTGCTCATGCCTTCGAACGGGTCAAGGCGGTGCTGCGCGAACACACCGACCGCTTCCATGCATCAGGCGTGCTCGCGCATGAGGAAGACGACGATGAGGTGCTGCTGCATGCCAGCCCTGACTTGACCATCTACCACATCACGCTGTCGCCCGGCGTGCAGTACCCGCCGCACAACCATCTGATGGATGCGCTGATCGGCATCTACAAGGGCAGCGAGACCAACTTCATCTATCCCGTCGACGGCAGCGAGATCGATGCGCCGGAACGCCACGACATCGCGGCGCCCGCGGTGGTGCATATGACCCCGGATACGGTGCATGCGGTCGCCAACACCGGCAGCGCCCGCTCAGGCGCCCTGCATGTCTATCTCGGCAATCTGACCGAGACCCACCGCCACATGTGGAGCCCGGACAGCACCCACGCCGAGCCGTTCGACAATGAGCGGTATCTGGCTGGTGCGAGGCCGATTGGGTCCTGATCCGGGATAGGCGGAATAACGGTCGCCGCATACCGGCCCATTTCAAGAACACCGCAGCGCGTTGATTAGCGCAGTTAGTGCGGCAGGCTGATGCTGGCGACTGGGGTAATACATGAAGAAGCCTGGAATAGGCGGCGTCCAGTTCTCCAGCACTCGAATGAGGCGGTGCTCGGCAACGTGTTCCGCGACCTGCTCTTCATATGTGAGGCCAAGACCGGCTAGCGGATCGCAGGAAATCACAGTTTCGGCGGAAATGGCGCGCCCGAAGAGATTCGAACTCCTGACCCCCAGATTCGTAGTCTGGTGCTCTATCCAGCTGAGCTACGGGCGCGCAACAGGCCATGCTTTACATAGCCCCGCTAACCGATCCTGACGACCGGCCGCGACAAGACGTGTTCCCTAGCGACTGAATTTCCGAAAAGCAAGCCAATCCGGCAAAAGTTTTGTCGCAGCTGCTTTCGACGGTGCCGATCAAAGGGGTGCTGAGATTCAGCTCAGTCCGGCTTCGGCTGAATATCAATACAGCTCAGGCAGGGCGGCGCAGGCCGTTGCGGGCCTGGTCGAGGCGGACCGGCTGGTCGGGGATGGTGACGGCGAAGGTGGTGCGGCCGCCGATCGATTCGACCAGTTCCACCGTGCCGCCATGGGCGCGGATCAGCTCGTGCGCGATGGCCAGGCCAAGGCCGGTGCCGCCGCTGCGGGCCGAGCCTCGAAACGCCGCGAACAGGTTTTCTCGCGCCTTCGCCGGCAGGCCGGGACCGGTGTCGGTGACAATGATGCGGCTTACGCTGCCTATGCGCTCGGCCGATACGGCGAGCCGGCGCACCAGCGCGCTCTCGGCGTCGGCCGCCATCGCCTGCACCGCGTTTCGGCACAGATTGGTGAGCACGCGAAACAGCTGGTCGGAATCGGCATCGACCTCGAAGGCGAGCTCGACGGCATTGACGAATTCGATGCCGTCCTCGATGTCGAGCAGGCCGTGGACGTCGTCGACCAGCTGGCGCAGCCGCAAGCGGCGGCGTGAGGGCGCCGGCTCCTGTGTGCGGCCATAGTGGAGCACGCCTTCGGAATAGGAGACGGCGCGGTCGAGCGCGCGCAACAGCTTTGGCGCGAAGGCCTGCACCGTCGGGTCCTTGACCAGGCGCAGGCGGTCCGACATCAGTTGCGCCGAGGCCAGGATGTTGCGCATATCATGGTTGATCTTGGAGACGGCGAGGCCAAGATCGGCAAGATGCTTCTGCTCCGACAGCATCTTTTGCAGCCGTTCCTGCATCTGCGACAGTTCGCGCTCGGCAACGCCGATCTCGTCGGCACGGGCGGCCGGGTGGATGATGCGCCCTGGATCGTCGGGCGCCTCGGAAAAGGACAGCATCGAGCGCGTCATGGTGCGGATCGGGCCGATCATGATCAGGTCGATCGCGGCATAGACCAGCATTGCGGTGAACAGCGAGATCAGCAGCGAGACGAAGGCGACGTTGCGCGAATAGCGCAGCATGGCGTTGCGCAGGGAATAGTCGGGCATGATCAGCTCGAATTCCTTGTCGCTGTCGCCGACCGGGCCGAACACCCGCAGCATGCGCTTGCCGCCGAAGAACAGCGTATCCAGCGCCCCGGTCATGCCCTTGATCATGCCGACATTGGCGATGTCGATATGCTCGTCGACCTGCGGCGGCATCTCGGCCACGACCAGCAGGCGCGATACGCCGCCGTCGCGCACCGCGATCGCCTTGGCGCCGATTGCCATCAGCACGTCGTTCTGGGCGGCGCGGGAGAGCGAATTGGGCTCGCCCTGCACCAGCACGATCGACACCGCGGCAGCGGTGCTTAGCCGCTCCTTCAGCCAGGCCAGGCGGTAGCTGGCGATCCAGGGCAGGAAAATGAGGACTTCGGCCAGGAGCACGAAGACAATGGTGAGCAAGAGCAGCTTGGTCGACAGGCCGCGCGCCAAGGGCACTGAACGATTGGGCACCGAACGGCTCGCAACCGGGCGAACGGTCGCCGGGCTGGCATCGGCTGTCGCCCGGCCGCTCCCTTCATCCGCTGATGCAACTTCGCTCATTAAGGCCTGTCTTCACAAACGCTTGATCGGTTGAGATTAGGCGATTGCGGCTTTTTTGCCAATTTCATCCTTCGTTGGACGATGGTGCCAGCAATAAAAGACCGCCTCGAACTGGGTGTTCGCGCTGCGACGAACTCATAGTTCGCGCTGGATTGACTCCCAAAACCCTTCTTTCTATAAGCCGCTCACGCTCGGGCCATTCGTCCCGGCGCGGTTTCGATCGCGCCAATGCCGGCCCGGCAAAGCTCCTGTTACACAGTGACAGAATCAAGAAGGGCCGCACCCCGCGGTATTAAAACAAATGAAGCGTACCTACCAACCGTCCAAACTCGTCCGCAAGCGCCGGCACGGTTTCCGTGCTCGCATGGCCACCAAGGGTGGTCGCGGCGTCGTCGCAGCTCGCCGCAACCGCGGCCGCAAGCGGCTCAGCGCCTGAACGGAAGACGAGATCGTTGCCCGCAACCGGCAAGCCAGTGGGACCAAACCCCAAGCGGCTTCTGAAACGTGCGGAATTCCTGGCCGTCCGCCGCGGTGAAAAGCGGCGCGGGCGGCTTTTTCTCGTCGAAGTTCTCGACCGCAATGACGGCCTGCCGCCGCGCGTCGGCTTCACCGTCACCAAGAAGGTCGGCAATGCGGTTGTCCGCAACCGCGTCAGGCGGCGGCTGAAAGAAGCCGTGCGCACCCATGCCGCAAGTGACATGGCGCCCGGCAATGACTATGTCATCGTCGGGCGTGAAGACGTGCTCACCATTCCGTTCGGCCAGTTGAAGGCCGAACTCTCCCGCCGTCTCAGCGGAACACGATAGGCCAAGGGCTTTCGATGGAAAACAACCGGAACTTCTACATCACCATCGTCTTGTCGGTGCTGATCCTCGGGCTGTGGCAATATTTCTATGTGCTGCCGCGCAGCGAACAGCAGCGCGAGGCGGCCCGCATCGAAGAGCAGCGGGCGGCGGAGCAGAAGAAGGCGGCCGAGGCCGCCAACCCCGGCGGCACGCCGGCGCCCGCAGCGCCCGGCGCCATTCCAAACGCGCCCGGCACCTATGTCACGACGCCGGAAGGCCGCGCGCAGGAAGTGGCCAAGACGGCCCGCGTCAACATCGACACGCCGAGCCTGTCGGGCTCGATCAACCTCACCGGCGCCCGCCTCGACGACCTAAAGCTCAAGCACTACACCGAGACGGTCGACAAGACATCGCCGCAGATCCAGCTGCTCAATCCGCAGGCGCTGCCCACCGGCTATTATGCCGAGATCGGCTTTGTCGGCAGTGACACGACCGGCACGGTGCCAGGCCCGGAAACGGTCTGGAGCGTCGACGGCAATGCGACTCTGACGCCGGCGACGCCAGTGACGCTGACCTTCACCAACGACAAGGGCCTGACCTTCAAGCGCACGATCTCCGTCGACGGCGACTACATGTTCACCGTTTCCGATGCGGTGCAGAATTCAGGCTCGGCCCCGGTCACGCTGTCCAATTACGGCCGGGTCATCCGTTTCGACAAGCCGGCCGTCGCCAGCTCCTATGTGCTGCATGAAGGGCTGATCGGCGTCACCGGCACGGAAGGCCTGCAGGAGCACAAATACGCCGACATCGAGAAGAACAAGCTCTATACGCCGAGCAAATCGACCGATGGCTGGCTTGGCATCACCGACAAATATTGGGCGGTTACCCTGGTGCCGACCGAGAAGCAGCCGTTCCAGCCGCACTATGCCTATTACGACAATGGCCGCCCGCGCTACCAGTCGGACTTCCTCACCGACCCGATCACCATTGCCGCCGGGCAGTCGGCGACGGTCGAGACCGAGATCTTCGCCGGCGCCAAGGAAGTCAACAAGATCAACGCCTACGCCCAGGACCGCCAGATCAGGCTGTTCGACCGGCTGATCGATTGGGGATGGTTCATCTGGATCACCAAGCCGATGTTCTACCTGATCGACACGCTGTACAAATTCTTCGGCAATTTCGGTCTGGCCATCCTTGCCACCACCGTCGTCGTCAAAACCCTCTTCTTCCCGCTCGCCAACAAATCCTATGCGTCGATGGCGAACATGAAGAAGGTGCAGCCCAAGATGCTCGAGATCCGCGAGAAATACGCGGACGACAAGATGAAGCAGCAACAGGCGATGATGGAGCTGTACAAGACCGAGAAGATCAATCCGCTCGCCGGCTGCTGGCCGGTGGCGCTGCAGATCCCGGTGTTCTTCTCGCTCTACAAGGTGCTCTACATCACCATCGAGATGCGGCACGCGCCGTTCTTCGGCTGGGTCCAGGATCTGGCCGCGCCCGATCCGACCTCGGTCTTCAACCTGTTCGGCCTGCTGCCCTTCGCGCCGCCGGCATTCCTGCCGCATATGGGCGCCTGGGCGGTGGTCATGGGCATCACCATGTTCCTGCAGATGCGCATGAACCCGACGCCGCCGGATCCGACGCAGGCGCAGATCTTCACCTGGATGCCGGTGATCTTCACCTTCATGATGGGCAGCTTCCCGGCCGGTCTCGTCATCTACTGGGCCTGGAACAACACGCTGTCGATCCTGCAGCAGGGCGTGATCATGAAGCGCCAGGGCGCCAAGATCGAATTGTGGGACAATCTGACGGCATTGTTCCGAAAGAAACCCTCGCCGGCTGAATAAACGGCGTGGCAATCAAAGCCCCGGCTCGTCCGGTGTTTTTTGTGGACGAGGCGCTCATCACGTTCCCGTGAGGCGCGAAACTTGCGGCGTGCAACCGGCGTGGCTGCTGCTTGTACCGCCAAGGCCGATCAACACCGATCAGCCCTAATCCGAAGACCGTTGTTTTTGATCCGTGACCCCGTCATGTCCATCGCGGGGATGCGGCGCGTGGAATGGGCATTCGCCTTTAAGTATTTGTTATCATTATCATTTTTTACGCTGCACCGAAACTTTCCCGCAATCGCCGCGTAACTCTTCCCGACAATCGAATCAACAATTGTCGCACCAGAAGGGTTCTCCAATGGCAAAGTCCATCCTCAAGGCATTATGCTTTTCCGCCGGCCTGGCTCTATCGGGCCTCGCAGCGACGACGGCCTATACGCTCGCCAATCCCGCCGTTGGCGGCGCTGCGATGCTGACCTCCAAGAACATCGTCGAGAACGCCCTCAACTCGCCGATCCACAAGACGCTGGTTGCCGCCGTCAAGGCCGCCGGCCTGGTCGACACGCTGGAAAGCGCGGGACCCTTCACGGTGTTTGCGCCGACCGATTCCGCCTTCAAGAAACTTCCGGCCGGCACCGTCGCCACGCTGGTGAAGCCCGAAAACAAGGACAAGCTGACCAAGATCCTGACCGCCCATGTCGTGGCCGGAAAGATCTCGGCCAAGGAGATGATGACCAAGGCCAAGGCGATGGGCGGCAAGTATGAGATGAAGACCGTTAGCGGCGACACGCTGATCGCCGAGGTCAAGGGCGGCTCGCTCTACATCGTCGACGAGTCCGGCGGCGCCGCCAAGGTGACGGTCGCCGACGTCAACCAGTCGAACGGCGTCATCCACGTCGTCAACAAGGTGCTGTTGCCGAAGTAACGGCTTTACGCAACGGGGAATGACGGCGGGCTGCGACGGGCTTTCTCGGTCTGCCTTCCCCACCTCACGAGGAGGTGCCATTCTTTTGAAGCCGTCTTCGACACCACCGGGGTCCTGCTTGTCCTTCGCAGGGCCCCGTTTTTTTGGGTTTCAGGGCGCCTTAGCCGACGGCGGCGGTCGACCTGATCGTGATCTGCCGCGGCACGAACTGAACATCGAAGCCCAGCAGGGCTCGCTCATCGGGCGATTGGTGCTATAGGGCGGATCACGCCATCTAGAATGGCGGCTTTAATTTGCGCCACTCTCGACGGATCTCGCCATGGACGGACCCAACCCAGACATCAAACACCCCATCCCGATGCACACCCGCGTCGGCTTCCTCAAGCCCCTGGTCACCGCGCCGAATATCGAGATCGGCGAGTTCACCTACTATGACGATCCTGACGGACCGGACAAATTCGCCGAGCGATGCGTGCTGCATCATTATCCCTTCATCGGCGACAAGCTGATCATCGGCAAGTTCTGCGCCATCGCCGAGGGCGCGCGCTTCATCATGAACGGCGCCAACCATGCGATGTCCGGCTTTTCCACCTATCCGTTCAACATTTTCGGTCATGGCTGGGAGCAAGGCTTCGACCCGAAGACGTGGTCACAGGAAGTGCGCGGCGACACGGTGGTCGGCAATGATGTATGGATCGGCATGGATGCGGTGATCATGCCCGGCGTGTCGGTCGGCAATGGCGCCATCGTGGCGGCGAAATCGGTGGTGACGCATGACGTGCCGGCCTATGCGATCGTCGCCGGCAATGCGGCAAAGGTGGTGAAGATGCGTTTCGACGACAGGACGGTGCGGCGGTTGCTGGCTGTGGCGTGGTGGAATTGGCCGGTGGACAAGATCGGCCGCAACCTCAACGCCATCCGGGGCGCCGATATTTCGAGGCTGGAGGCAGCAATTTGAACGCGCTGGGCAACACCGTCATCGGCACCGACCTGTTCACCAAGGGGTGGATCTTCATCCGCGGCGTGCCGGCGATGAAGTTCCTGCCGCCGGAGGGGCCGCCTGAGATCGCCTTTGCCGGCCGCTCCAATGTCGGCAAGTCGTCGCTGATCAATGCGCTCGTCGGCCATAACGGGCTGGCGCGCACCTCCAACACGCCGGGGCGCACGCAGGAGCTCAACTATTTCGTGCCGGGCGGGTTTTCCGGCGAAGGCACCGACCTGCCGCCAATGGCGCTGGTCGACATGCCGGGCTACGGCTATGCCAGCGCGCCGAAGGAAAAGGTGGACGATTGGACCAAGCTGGTCTTCGACTATCTCAAGGGCCGCGTGACGCTGAAGCGGGTCTATGTGCTGATCGATTCCCGCCATGGCATCAAAGCCAAGGACGACGAAGTGCTGTCGCTGCTCGACAAGGCGGCGGTGTCCTACCAGATCGTGCTGACCAAGACCGACAAGATCAAGGCCGCCGGCGTGCCGCAGCTGATCGAAGAGACATTACTGAAGATCAAGAAGCGGCCGGCGGCGTTTCCGTTCGTGCTCGCCACGTCGTCGGAAAAGGGCGAGGGTCTGGACGAACTGCGCGCGGCGATCGTGCTGGCGGCCAATGGCGGTTAAAAGCAACTCCGGGAAAAGTGTGAAGCGGTTTTCCGTCCGGAGTTGCGAAAAAAGACCTTTGGCTAACTAGGCCTTTGCCTTGGACTTCGCCTCGAGCGCGATCATCTGATGGCTTTCTTCCTCGGCAAGCTTTTCGGTGCCGTAGGACTTCAGGAACAGGCTGACGCCCGACCGCACGATGTGGTCGATTTCATCCTGGCTCGGCGCCGTGGTGCGGTAGGCGAAGATGCACTGGCGAAACAGGCCGGCGAGGCACAGTTCGGTGAATTGATAGGCGGCAAGATCGACATCATCGATCTTGAGCAGGCCGCGTTCGATGGCTGCATTGAGGAACTTGACCACCTTGTCGTGGCCGCGTTTTGGGCCACGTTCGTAAAACCGCGCGCCCATGTCCGGTATCCTGTCGGAGGCGCCGATCACGGTGCGTTGCGCCTGGATGACCTTGGCCGAGGTGATCTTCATCGACAGCACCTTGCCGAATTTCACCAGCGTCTGGCGCAGATCGTCGGCGCGGTCGAGCATGTCGTACATGTTCTTGAAGATGGTGCCGCGCTCTTCCTCGATCAGCGCCTCGAACAGCTCTTCCTTGTTGGCGAAGTAGACATAGATCGTGCCCTTGGAGACGCCGGCCTCGCGGGTAATGTCGTTCATCGACGCCGCTTCGAAGCCCTTGTCGATGAACACGCGCCGCGCGCCCTCAATGATCTGGCTGCGCTTGACCGGATCCTGGCCCGCCGCCGGGCGGCCGCGACGCGCACTATCCAGCACATCGCACCGATCATTTTCGACGTCGGGTAACGTGTCGGCCATTAAAGTCACACCTCGCGAAATAATTCGAACCGAGCGGTTCGATTGCTCTTGATATGGGCCTGCTTTAGCGCTATGTCAACGTTCGCATCGAACCGAACGGTTCAGTATAACACATTTTCCTTATGTAGCTACGGTAGCGAGATATCATGTCCTCGAACACGTCAACCACCGCCGAAGTCCGCCCCTTTCCCCACGCCAAGGTCTCGCCGGTTATCGAAGCGCCGGAAGCGCCCATCAAGCCTGCCGCCGAAGTTTTGGCCGAGGTGCCGGCCAAGAAGAAGCGGTCGGCTCGCTCGTTCATGCTGCCGATCATCGGCCTCGCTCTGCTCAGCGCCGGCGCCTGGTATGGCTATAATTACTGGACCGACGGCCGGTTCCTGATCTCGACCGACGATGCCTATGTCCAGGCCGACATGTCGTTCGTCTCGCCGAAGATTTCCGGCTATGTCGATCAAGTCAAGGTCTCGGAGAACCAGCAGGTCAAGGCCGGCGATCCGCTGCTGACGATCGACGACGGCGACTACAGAATAGCCGTTGCCCAGGCGGAGGCGCAGATCGCCACGCTGGCCAAGACGCTCGACCGTATCGACGCCCAGACCAAGGCGGCGCAAGCTTCGCTGCAACAGGCGCAGGCGCAGAAGGTCGCCGACCAGGCGGCAGCCGACAACGCCGCTCGCGCCCAGCAGCGCGCCGCGCAACTGGTCAAGACGCATGTCGGCACGCAGGCGCAACTGGACGATGCCCAGACCGCTCTCGACCAGGCCAATGCGGCCCTTGTCGGCGCCGACGCGCAGATTGCAGCCGCACAGGCTAATATCGGCGTGTTCGAAGCGCAGCGCGCCGAATCGGCCAGCACGCTGGCTTCGCTGCGGCTGAACCGCGACAAGGCCGCGCGCGATCTTTCCTTCACCGTGCTCAAGGCGCCTTATGACGGCGTCGTCGGCAACCGCTCGGTCGAGCAGGGCGACCTCGTCAGCCCCGGCCAGAAGCTCGCCGTCGTGGTGCCGCTGGACAAGCTCTACATCGTTGCCAACTTCAAGGAGACGCAGCTGGCCAAGCTGGTGCCCGGTGAGAAGGTGCGGGTCTCGGTCGACGCCACGGACGGCCATGATTTCGAAGGCACGGTGTCGTCGCTGGCGCCGGCTTCGGGTGCGGTGTTCTCGCTGCTGCCGCCGGAAAATGCCACCGGCAACTTCACCAAGGTGGTGCAGCGCATCCCGGTTCGCATCGACGTGCCGGCCGATGTGCTGAAGGCAGGCAGGCTGCGCGCCGGCCTGAGCGTCGTCGTCGCCGTCGACAGCCGCACGGCTCCGGCTACGGCGAACTGAGCGAAAGCCGGGAGCAACGCCATGGCAACCGCAACCATAACTGCAGGAGCGGCGCCGGCGCCTGCCATGCCGGCGGTACCGACGACCATCTCGACGCGCCGCCTCATCGCCTTCCTGGCGATGGTGTTCGGCATGTTCATGGCGATCCTCGACATCCAGATCGTCTCAGCCTCGCTGGCCGAGATCCAGGCCGGCCTCAGCGCCAGTTCCGACGAAATCCCATGGGTGCAGACCGCCTATCTGATCGCCGAAGTGGTGATGATCCCGCTGTCGGGCTTCCTCAGCCGGATGCTGTCGACGCGCGTGCTGTTTGCAGGCGCCGCGGCCGGCTTCACGGCGGCCAGCGCGCTGGCCGCGACCGCCACCAACATCGACCAGATGATCGTCTACCGAGCCATCCAGGGCTTTATCGGCGGCGGCATGATCCCGAGCGTTTTCGCCGCCGCCTTCACCATCTTCCCGCCGTCGCGCCGCGCCATGGTGTCGCCGATGATCGGCCTGGTGGCGACGCTGGCGCCGACCATCGGCCCGACCGTCGGCGGCTATATCAGCCATGCCATGTCGTGGCACTGGCTGTTCCTCATCAATGTCATTCCAGGCATTCTGGTGACGGTCACGACTTGGACCCTGATCGATTTCGACAAGCCCAATCTCGGCCTGTTCAGCAAGTTCGACTGGTGGGGCCTTGCCGGCATGGCGGCGTTCCTCGGCTGCATGGAATATGTGCTCGAGGAAGGTCCGAACCATGACTGGCTGCAGGAACAGGCCGTGTTCATCTGCGCCATCATCATGGTTGTCGGTGCGGCGCTGTTCTTCTGGCGCGCCTTTACCGCCGAGGAGCCGATCGTCGATCTCAGGGCCTTCACCAACGTCAATTTCGCCTTCGGTTCGCTGTTCTCCTTCGTCATCGGCATCGGCCTGTACGGTCTGACCTATCTCTACCCAGTGTTCCTCGGACGCATCCGCGGCTACGATTCCTTGATGATCGGCGAAGCCCTGTTCGTCAGCGGCCTGGCGATGTTCGTCACCGCGCCGATTTCCGGCATCCTGTCGAGCAAGATGGATTTGCGCATCATGATGATGATCGGGCTGTTCGGTTTCGCTGCCGGCACATGGTGGATGACGCATCTGACCGCCGACTGGGATTTCTGGGAATTGCTGATCCCGCAGATCCTGCGCGGCAGCTCGATGATGCTGTGCATGGTGCCGATCAACAACATTGCGCTCGGCACCTTGCCGCCGGACCGGCTGAAGAACGCGTCGGGCCTGTTCAACCTGACCCGCAACCTCGGCGGTGCGGTCGGCCTTGCCGTCATCAACACCGTGCTGATCGATCGCAGCGCCTTCCACTACGCCAGGCTGGCCGAGCATGTGGAATGGGGCAGTGCAGCGGCGCAGGCCAAGCTGCAGAACATGACGCTCGACTTCCAGCAGACTCCCGGCCTCGACGCCACCAAGGCGGCGATCTCCAAACTGTCGGGCATGGTCCAGCAGCAGGCGTCGCTGCTGTCGTTCATGGATGTGTTCACCATGCTGACCGTGCTGTTCGCGACCATGGCGGTCTTCACCCTGGTCATCGCCAAGCCGGCGCCGCCCGCGGGCAGCGGTGGCGGAGGCCATTGAGCGCGCCGGATCCCCCGCCTGGCGCCCTCATGTGTGACCCCGGAAATCACCCCCGATTTCCGGGGTCACGCTTAAGCATCGATCGTTGTCAAGCTCCTTGGTCGAGGCGGCCCAAACCATTTGGTCAGCGAGTCGGTTAGCCCGGCTGCTTCAGGGCCGCCGACCCAGGCCACATAACCGTCAGGCCGGACCAGCACTGCGCGTGGGGCTTCGACTGCCCCCAGCACCGGAAGCTCCCACGCGCCATCGTAGCTGGCGTCGACCAGCTGAATCCGCTCCACCCACTGGCCGATACCAAAAGCGCCGGGCTCACCAAGATTAAGCAGCAGCGGCCGAGCGTCGTGCAGCAGGGCGAAAACCGGCAGCGGACCGGCAGCGGTGACGAGGTCGAGATCCGGCATGCGACGCCCCAGCAGCGGATGCCCCTCGCCAAGATCGTAGTGGATGTCCAGGCCGGACAACATGCCGGCAAAACGCTTGCGCGGCTCTTCCATGCCGAGAAGTTCCGACACTGTATCGCGCAGCGCCTTGGTGCGCTCGTCTTCGCGACGGAGCACGACCGACGCCATGGTGTTTTTCATCACACGCGCGGCAATCGGGTGGCGCTCTGCCTGGTAGCTGTCGAGCAGGCTTTCGGGCGCAGTTTTCCTGACCACTTGGGCGAGCTTCCAGCCCAGATTGACCGCGTCCTGCACGCCGGTCTGCAGCCCCTGTCCACCGTCCGGTGGATGCACGTGCGCGGCGTCGCCTGCCAGCAGCACCCGCCCCTTGCGGTATGAGGCTGCCTGCCGGGTCATGTCGGTGAAGCGGGCCAGCGATGTTGGATTGTGGACGCCGTAATCGGTGCCGTAGACGGCAATGAGCGCCTCGCTGAGCTCATGCAATGTGGGCACGCCGCCGGCCCCGACCTCGCGTTCGGTCACCAGCACCCGCACCGTACCGTCTTCCAGTCTGCTGAGGCCGTGATTCCGATGGCATCGCGGTGGATACCCCATTGCGGCTCTTCCGTTACCTCGATCTCGGCGATCAAATTGCTGGTTGTCGGCTCGGAACCGGGGAACTCGATGCCCGCCGCCTTGCGCACGAGGCTTCTGCCGCCGTCGCAGCCGACGAGATAATCGGCACGAAGCGACCCGCCATCGCTCAGCGCGACATCGACGCCGCCGCCATCCTGCACCAAGCCTGTCACCTCGCGGCCACGGTAGAACGTGACGCCAAGCTCCTCGACCCAGTCAGCAAGGATGCGCTCTATGTGCTTTTGCCACAGCGCCAGCCCGTAATTGTGGCGGGTGGGGAAGTCGCTGATATCAAGCGAAACGCCGGCGAAGCCTGCGACCTGTGCGGTCTGGCCTTGCGACAGGAACCGATCGGCAATGCCGCGCTGGTCGAAGATCTCGATGGTGCGCGAATGCAGGCCGCCCGAGCGCGCGCCCGCGAGGTCCTGGTTATCGCGCGCTCGACGATGGCGACATCGATGCCGGCCAGGGAAAGCTCGCCGGCCAGCATCAACCCGGTCGGGCCGCCGCCGGCGATCACCACGGAATGGGATATTCGCGGCCGGTCCGCATCAACACCGTCGGTCGATTTGGAGGTCGATTTGGGCTCGCCGTCGCGAGCCCGTGCTTCAGTTCGTTGCATAGGTTCTGGCCCTCTCGTTAAGGGCTGCGGAATCTACGCATAAAAAGCCGTCTGCCAATTCTTGAAGTTGACTGTTTTCGCCCCATTTCAAGATATAGGAGGCGGTCGTCACACCGGCGCCAAATCCCCACCCCGCTAAAAGACGCCGAACGGTCAGGCAGTGGCCGGCTTGAAGCTGAGCGCAACGCCGTTGATGCAATGGCGCAGGCCGGTCGGCGCCGGGCCATCGTCGAAGACATGGCCGAGATGGCCGCCACAGCGGCGGCAGTGGACCTCGGTACGGGTCATGCCGAGCGAACGGTCCTCGGTCTTGCCGACGGCGTTGGCAATCTCTTGCCAGAAGCTCGGCCAGCCGGTGCCGGAATCGAACTTGGTCTCCGAGGAATAGACCGGCAGGTCGCAACCGGCGCAGGCGAAAATGCCCTTGCGATGCTCGTTCAGCAGCGGGCTGGTGCCGGGATACTCGGTGCCTTCCTTGCGCAGCACGTTGAAGGCTTCGTCGGACAGGATGGCGTGCCATTCGGTGTCGGTCTTGGTGACCTCGAAGGTTTCGGCAGCCTTAGCGGGCCCGCCCATGCGCAACGTTGCCGCCGCGCCGGCCACGGCAGCGATGGCGGCGCCGCTCAAAAGCAAATCTCGACGGTTCATGACAGAAATCCTCCTGCGGGTTGTTTTGCCAAATTTGGCCGCCACTGGAAAATCAAAAGCCGGTGACGGTTGTCCTGCAAACGAACGCTCCACACCGGCTCCGCGCTTGTTGCGGACGGGATGGAGCGCTCGGTCGTTTGCTCGGCCCACGGGGGCGGGGCCGCGCAATCTGCAGGAGCTTACCGCCTGTTCGTCGGCGGCAGGGGCTTTGTTACATCTTCGGCAGCAGGACCTTGTCGATGACGTGGATGACGCCGTTCGACTGCTCGACGTCGGCGATCGTCACATTGGCGACATTGCCGTTCTCGTCGGTCACGGTGACCTTGCCGCCATCAGCCTTGAGCGACAGCTCGCAGCCGCCGACCGTCTTGACCTTGTGGGTGCCGCCATCGGCCTTGGCCATCGAGGCGACATCGGCGCCCATCGCCTTGGCGCCGATGACATGGCAGGTCAGGATCTTGGTGAGCTTGTCCTTGTTCTCGGGCTTGAGCAGCGACTCGACCGTGCCAGCCGGAAGCGCGGCGAAGGCCTCATTGGTCGGCGCGAACACGGTGAACGGGCCGGCGCCCTGCAGTGTCTCGACCAGGCCGGCAGCCTTGACGGCGGCGACCAGTGTCGTGTGATCCTTCGAATTGACGGCGTTCTCAACGATGTTCTTGTTGGCGTACATGGCGGCGCCGCCAACCATCGGATTCTCGGCATAGGCGATTGTGGCGAGGGCGGAGACGGCAATGGTACCGGCGAGCAAAAGGGTGGCGATTCTACGCATAGTGTTCGAACTCCTCGGGGTTATTGTTTCCTCTTTCGGGAACATGAGGAGATACGGAATAGAACTGCCTGAGTTTCCGCGCGCCGGGAAAAATTTATCCTTTATTTTGTCGCCGAATTATCTCCGGAGATCGAATCCGTAATCTCCAGCAGCGTATCCAAAACGAAAACAGCGGAAGATGTACTTCCGCTGTCTTCATTGTCACGTCATGATCTTACGATTTATCAGATGCCCTTCAGGTCGCCCGCGGCAACGACCGGTCCGGTCGGCTGTCCCGTCGTCGAACCGCCCGTCGGCTCGACGCTGACAGCAAGCACGGCGCCTTGCGCCAGCTTCTGCTGCACGGCCGGGGTAACCGGGATATGGGCGACCTGGCCGGCGGGGATGACGCCCATCGAGACCGGAGCATTCTTGCCTTCGATCATCCACAGTTCGAAGTCCTTGCCGGCGGCGCGTTCGCCCGAAACCAGCGACAGGCCGACATCGCGGCGGGAAGCGTCGTAGACGACAAGGTATTTGACATCGCTGCCTTCGGCAGCCAGCGAGGCGACGAGGCGCTCCTGCGGCACGACGACCGGCGACCTGACGTAAGGCACGGCGACATAGAGCACCAGGGCCGCGAGAGCCGCTGCGGTGAGGCCGCGCCAGAAGCTAAGGCTGGACCACAGGCTGCCGCTCGGGGCCGTCATCGACGCCGCGGTGGAGGAGAACAGCCGGCGATCGATAGCCGGCTTGATGGTGGCCGGCGGCTCTACCTCAGCATAAGCGGCAGCCATCGGCGAGAGGTTTACTTCCCAGGAATCGACGAGACGGGCAAAGCCGGTCTCCGCGTCGATGCGTCCGGAGGCTATCTGGCGCTCATCCGCCGGCAGCACGCCGAGAACGTATTCGGCTGCGAGCAGGTCGTCGCCTCCACGTTCCGGTCCATTTTCTTCTGCCAGGGTCATCTTTCCAGACATTCTCTAAGTTTCAACAGGCTGCGGCGCAGCCATGTCCGCATCGTGTTGAGCGGAACCTTGTGACGTTCCGCGAGCTCGGCGTAACTTTCGCCGTTCAAATAAGCACCCCGAACGGCTTGCGCCCGGTCTTGTTCCAACTCTTCAAGGCACTGATAGATGCGCTCGGATTCACCGCCCGCAACAACCATAGCCTCTGGCCCCGGACCGGGGTCAGCCACGTCGAGCGCGGCATCGATATCGGCAGCAGGCTTGCGTCGCGACCGGATGCGATCAATCGCATGATTGCGTGCTATGGCCACCAGCCAGGAGATTGGGCTGAGATCAGAAACAGCGAAACGATCCGCCTTCGTCCACACTTTGACGAAGACCTCTTGCAGCGCTTCTTCCGCATCTCCGCGATCCTTCAATACACGAAGGCACACGCCGAAAAGTTTCGCACTGGTTTGCCGGTAAAGCAGATCGAACGCAGTCCGATCCTTCATCGAGGTCCGGACAATCAGGGTGGAGATATCCTGCGGCGTCATACGGACAAGCTAAGCGATCACAATTTATTTGCAAAGGCAGAAATCTTGTTGTCCACGCAAACGATGTCCGCGCCCGATCGCCAGTAATCGCCGGTCGGTGCCAAGGAAATCGGCTGTCGTTAGCCTCCCGCAGAAAGGGGAACAGCAATGTCGGCCGAACGGATGCTGTGGGAGAACGATGCGACCGGGCTTGGCGGAGCTGGTGCATAGAGGCGAATCTCGCCGCCGGACCTTGTCGATGCTGCGATCGCGCGCGCCGAGGCAACCCGATCATTGTGCATCCGCCGCTTGCCTGAGGCGCCATGGGCCCGAAGGGGGCCGACGAGCTCATCGAAAACCTGCTCGACAAATTGCATCTGACCCGTCTCTTGGAGATCAGATCCCTGTTTGGGCAATTGATGGACAAGAGCCTGTGGTTCACCCACCGGCCGGCGATCCAGAATGTCAGCGGCCAGCCGTCGATCGCGCTGCCGGTCCATGTCACCGATGCCGGCCTGCCGCTTGGCATCCAGGCCGTCGGCCGCCCCGGCGACGAGCAGGACGCTTTTGTCGCTTGCCGCGCAGATGGAGAAGGTTTCCGGGTGGCTGACGCGGCGGGCGCCGCTCAAGGTGCCGGCCTGATCCGGCAGATTTCATCATCGTGATAGCAAAGCTGTTTGCGGCCTGGGCCAATTCCCGCTAAGACGCCGCCGTCCTTACCCGCATCCAGGGAACCATGCCGATGACGGAGATCACCGCCACCGCCGAAATGCAGGCCGCCCTGCTCTCGCGGGCCCTGCCCTATATGCAGCGCTACGAGCACAAGACGGTGGTGGTGAAATATGGCGGTCATGCCATGGGCGATATCGAGCTCGGCAAGGCTTTCGCCCGTGACATCGCGCTGCTGAAGCAGTCCGGCGTCAACCCGATCGTCGTCCATGGCGGCGGGCCGCAGATCGGCGCCATGCTGGCCAAGATGGGCATCGAATCCAAGTTCGAAGGCGGACTGCGCGTCACGGATCAGAAGACGGTCGAAATCGTCGAGATGGTGCTGGCCGGTTCGATCAACAAGGAGATCGTCGCGCTGATCAACGCCGAGGGCGAATGGGCGATCGGCCTGTGCGGCAAGGACGGCAACATGGTGTTCGCCGAAAAGGCTCGCAAGACCATGATCGACCCGGATTCCAACATTGAGCGTGTGCTCGATCTCGGTTTCGTCGGCGAACCGGTCGAAGTCGACCGCACCCTGCTCGACCTGCTGGCGCGCTCCGAAATGATCCCGGTGCTGGCGCCGGTGGCGCCCGGCCGCGATGGCCATACCTACAACATCAATGCCGACACCTTCGCCGGCGCCATCGCCGGCGCCTGCCAGGCGACGCGCCTTTTGTTCCTGACCGACGTGCCCGGCGTGCTCGACAAGAACAAGAAGCTGATCGACGAGCTGACGGTGGCCGAAGCCAAGGCGCTGATCAAGGACGGCACGGTGTCGGGCGGCATGATCCCCAAAGTCGAGACCTGCATCGAGGCGATCGAGCGCGGCGTCGAAGGCGTCGTCATCCTCAACGGCAAGACGCCGCATGCGGTGCTGCTGGAATTGTTCACCGAACACGGCGCCGGCACGCTAATCGTGCCCTGATCGGCAACTGGCTTGGCGGCCAGTTGGTCGGCTGGCCAGCCCTTAGGCAGGCTGGGGCAGGCGCGCGATGACCTTTATCTCGAAGTCGAAGCCGGCTAACCAGTTGACGCCGACCGCCGTCCAATTGGTGTAGGGCGGTTCACCGAACACCTTCAGCCGAACGGCATCGATCACGGGCCATTGCGTTGGCGGATCGGTGTGGAAGGTGGTCACGTCGACTATATCGTCGAACGTGGCGCCCGCTGCTTTCAGCACTGCCGCGAGATTATCGAAGGCAAGCTGGACCTGCTTTTCGAAGACAGGTTCGGGCGACCCGTCCTCGCGGCTGCCGACCTGGCCCGAGACGAACAAAAGATCGCCCGATCGTATTGCAGCAGAATAGCGATTGATCTCATAGAGAGCCTGCAGGCCGGCAGGAAAGATTGCGTCACGTTTGGTCATTTTCTCTCCATTGTCCGGGTACTCACATACGTCCCGTATGCATGAGGTGGATACATACGCTGCGTATGTCAATACGCATGCGGTATTATCTACGAATGGCAGCGAGCCTGTCAGGGGCCGGCCGAGATCGCGACAGCCGCTTCGGCCGCTTGCGCGACGGGCGCATGACGACCATGGATTCCTCATCGGCATCCTGCGGCGCGCCCCAGAACTCAGCCAGCGTCTGACCATCCTTGAGGCGGCGGTCGCGGGCCAGAAAACCCCAGACCTCGCGGAACCACACGCGGCGGCCCATTTGCGTGTACCAGCGCATCGTCGCGCCAGTGATAGGTCGGGAACACGCCGCCATAGATCACCAGCGTCGCCGGCTCGAGCGCCTTGACCATGCGGGCGATCGCGAGCGCGGTGGGATGCGCCGAGGTCGAGCCGGAATGGCCGATCAGGATGCAATCGGGCTGGCCGCTGAGCGCATCGCGCACCAGCGTTTCCAACGGCATCTGCCCGAATTCGGCATCGACCAGCCGGACTTTATGGCCGGCGTCGATAAGCGGGCCGCCCAGTGCCAGCAGGCCGAGCGGTGGCAGATGGTCATCGGGCACGCGGCTCCCGATGGCGGTGTGCGGCGGATTGATCAGCACGATGTTCATGACGGACCTTTGAGCGACGGTCCGCATGGCGTAGCCGGCGTTTCAGTTTCGCATTTGGGCTCCGTTCAGCAGTTTGCGTGCAGCTTTTCCGCAGAAATGGCGGTGCGTGTCCTACCGCCTGAGGTGGGCGAGCGGCACGTGGCCCGGGCCCTTGATGTTCTGCAGCACCAGCTGGGTGTGAACGTCGCGCACGCCGGCAAGGCGCATCAGGCGGTGCATGACGAAGGCGTTGAGTTCGTCGACCGACGGCACCATGACGTGCAGCAGGAAATCGTGGTCGCCGGTCATCGTCCAGCATGACGACACTTCGTCCATGCGTTGCACGGCGGCGATGAAGGTTTCGGGCGAACCGTCGCTGTGGCTGGTGAGCCGCACCTGGATGAACACCTCGACCATCAGGCCGACGGCGCGGCGGTTGAGCACGGCGGCAAAGCCCTTGATGATGCCGGCCTCCTGCAGCGCCTCGAAACGGCGGGCGCAAGGCGTCGTCGACAGGCCGATCTCCTGCGCCAGTTCGGACACGGGCTTGCGTCCATCGCGCTGAAGCACGTCCAGCATCTTGATCTCGAAATCGTCGAACTGAAGCATTTTCACTCTCTTTCGGCTTCTGCTTGGTGATTTTTACCTCAAATCATGGACCCAAGCCATCATCAAAGGTGAATTGCCTCGCCGGCTGCCGCTAGATTCGGCAGACAGATTCAAGCGTCACGATCAGGGGAGAAGAACCATGACGACGATGAGCGTTGCCGAATATGCCCGTGATTGCGCGGCGCAAGGCCTGCGTGGCGACTATTCGGTCTGCCGTTCCGATTTCACCGTGGCGCAGGGCTATGATTACAGCGCCGAAGAACAGGCGGTGTGGCGCACGTTGTGCGACCGGCAGACCAAGCTGACGCAGAAGCTGGCGCACCATTCCTATCTCGATGGCGTCGCCGCACTCGGCCTGCTCGACAAGATCCCGGATTTCGGCGCGGTCTCAGACAAGCTGCGCAAGCTGACCGGCTGGGAAATCGTCGCCGTGCCTGGCCTCATCCCGGCCGCGCCCTTCTTCGACCATCTCGCCAACCGGCGCTTTCCGGTGACCAACTGGCTGCGCACCAAGGACGAGCTCGACTACATCGTCGAACCCGACATGTTCCACGACTTCTTCGGCCATGTGCCCATCCTGACACAGCCGGTGTTTGCCGACTTCATGCAGATGTATGGCGAAAAGGCCGAGAGCGTGATTGCGCTGGGCGGTGACGAGATGATCACCCGGCTCTACTGGTACACCGCCGAATACGGGCTGATACAGGAGGAGGGCCAGAAGCTGAAAGCTTTCGGCGCCGGGCTGATGTCGTCATTCACCGAATTGCAGTTCGCCGTCGCGAGCCCGGACGCGCACCGCGTGCCCTTCGACCTCGAAACGGTGATGCGCACCGGCTACGAGATCGACAAGTTCCAGCGCGCCTATTTCGTGCTGCCGTCTTTCGACGTGTTGCGCGATGCGTTCCGGACCGCCGATTTCAAGGCGATCGTCGCCCGCCGCAAGGGGCAGCCAGCACTGGATCCAGCGACGGTTTAGCAAATCCTGAAGGGTTTGCGCGGCACCTACCCCCACCCTTAATCCCTCCCCACAAGGGGAGGGAGATCTCGTTGGCGCTGATTTCCGAGGGTTTCGACACCAAGGCATGGGTAGCGCCGGTAGCAATCCTGTCGCGCCGTTCGCTTTTTTGACAATCAGACGGTGATGACTTCTTCACACCGGGGGGATGACTTCGTCACACCGTGATTACTTTGGTCAGATGGTCGCCTAGCCGGCAGGCAAGTGCGGTGATCGTCGTCGTCGGGTTGCATTCGCCCGACGTGCAGAATACCGAGGAACCGCCGACATAGAGATTGTCCATGCCGTGCACCTTGCAGTTGGCGTCGACCACGCTCTTGACGACATCGGTGCCCATGCGCGTGCCGCCCATATGATGGTGGCCGGCCAGTTCCTCATCCGTCGGGTAGTCCTCGCCATTGGTCAGCCAGTCCATGATGCGGACGCGGCCGAGGTCCTTCTCGATCAGCGTCGTTCCGAACAGCTTGAGCCCCTCGAGGATGGTGCGGCGCTCCAACGGCGACTTCTTCCAGTGCAGCTCGATGCGCGGCACGCCGGCACGGTCGACATCGGTCTTCGACAATTCGATATGGTTCGAGGCCAGCGGCGCCTGTTCCCAGGCGACGTAGAGCTGGGCGGCGCAGCGCAGGTTCTGGCTGAGCTGGTAGGCGACCCATTCGGCGGCCTCGGGCGCGGTGCAGGCAAGGTCGGCAATCAGGCTCTTGACGCCGGCATAGGGCGTCTCGATCAGGCGTATGCCGAAATTCATGATCTGCAGCCGCTCCATGGCGGCGAGCGTCGGCGAGAAGAACGCCTCGTTGACGGCATCGACCTCGAACTCGCTGTAATCGGCCAGGATGGCATTGCCTCCCTCGAAGGTCGGGTGCTCCATCCAGTAGCGGCCAAGTGCCGTGGCGTTCGGCACCACGCCGCCATTGGAGCGCTGGTTCGACCATAGAAGCAGCCGCGAATTCTCCAGCCCGCCGGCGCAGACGATGAAATAATCGGCGCTGAAAGCGCCGGCATCCTTGCCGTTCGACCACAGCCCGGCGCCGGTCACTCGTTTGCCGTCCCCGGCAAGTTCGGTGGCATAGGTGTTGAGCACGAGCGCTATGTTTTTGCTCTTGTCGAGCTCGTCGGAGAATTTCTCGCCAAAGCGCACGGCCGGGCTCTTGATCAGCTGCACCCAGTGTATGTCGTCTGAAATCGGCACATCGGGCTTGAAGTCGGGAAGCTCGAGTATGTCGTGCACCTCGGACAGATAAGGCTCGATGTCGGCGCGGCTGATTGGCCAGCCGGTGTCCGGCGCCCATGCCTTGGGTTCGAAGTCCTGCTTGTCGAGCACGCGGCACCAGCCGGCCCAGTGGTTCGACGACCCGCCCATGAGGCGCAGCCGGGTGATGTCGAGATCGAAATATTGATCGCCGACCGTGGAGCCGCGGTAGAAATCCTGCGACTCGTCGCTGAATTCGCGTGCGCCGGCCTCCAGCACCACGACCGGAATGCCGGCGGCGCCGAGCTTTCTGGCAATGGTGGTGCCGGCCGGCCCGGAGCCGAGAATGCAGACCTTGGGCTTGAAATCCGAGGCTCGAAACGCCTCATAGCTGTCGAAGATCATGCCAGGTCGCTCCGCTTCAGGATCCAGCCATTGACCACGACGATCTCGTCGGGATCGGCCGGGGGGCGGTCGCTGTCAGGCAGCTTGCGAAAAAGCTGTAGCGCCGGCATCGCAATCAGCGCCTGCACGATGGTGCGGCGCGACATTTTCCTGATGAAGAAACTCATGACACGTCTCTGGATGGGGGCTTCGATCCACGCATGGCGTTCCCTGAACGGCACAGGTACCGGCCAGACATGCCATTCCCGTGCCAAGCCTTGCCTGTAAACGAGTTACAACCCGGTAAACGGCGCAGTTGCGTGGAAACAATGTTGGCGAACCGTTAACCGCCCCACCACCAACACCTAGGCAGCTTCGGAAATGTCCCGGTCGAGGATCGACAAATTGCGGCCGCGGTGCTTGGCCTCGTAGAGCCGGCGGTCGGCGGCGCGCATCAGGTCCGAGACATCGGCATCTTGCGCACAGGTGATGCCGCCGATCGAGACGGTCAGCGGCACCGTGCGCTCGTCGACCGGACGAAAGCGGACCAGCTCGACTTCACGGCGGATGCGCTCGGCCACGCGCCGGGCTTCGGCTTCCGTAGCGCCGACCAGGAAGGCGCCGAACTCCTCACCGCCAATGCGGCCGAGCACGTCGCCGCTGCGGACGCCGCGCTCGATGGCGCTGGCGATCAACACCAGTGCGTCATCGCCGGTCAGATGGCCGAAACTGTCGTTGATCGCCTTGAAATGGTCGGCGTCGATGATCAGCAGCGCGCCGCGATCGGATTTGCGCCGCGAGCCGTCCAACGCGGCAAAGAAGCTCTCGCGGTTGAGCATGCCGGTCATGTCGTCGCGGCTCGCCTTCGCCGACAGGCGCCGATGCGCGGTGGCGAGCTGGGCATGCGCGCGGGCGAGATCGCGATGCGCGTTTTTCAGTCGGTCGCTCTGCCAGAAGGTGCTGGCGCAGGCGATCCAGGCGAGCGCCAGCGGGCACACCGTCGATGTCAGCCAGACAGTGCGGTCGACCGGAAAACCCATGGCGGGAACGATGATCAGCGTCAGCAAAAGCGAGATGGCTACCGAGCCGAATGCGACCGCGGCGGACTTTAAGACTATGCGACTCATCGCTGGCTCCCACTGAACCGTCTCTGTGCCAGCAAGCCCTGAAGGCCACCTTTCCGTGATGGCTAAAATTTGAATGGTGAGCCCATTTTTACAACTCTAGATGCACATAGGTTGTGGATAAGCTCTACATCAGAAAGGGGTTCGAACGGCAGATATTTCATGCCATAAGGACGCCATGACCACGCTGCCCGATCCCGCCCGCTTCGCCCATGTCACCGACTGGGTGTTCGACCTCGACAACACGCTTTATCCGCACCATTCGAATCTGTTTTCGCAGATCGACGTCAAGATGACGGCCTATGTCGGAGAACTACTCACGCTGCCGCGCGAGGAAGCGCGCAAGCTGCAGAAGGAACTCTATCTCGAATATGGCACGACGCTGAACGGGCTGATGACGCGTCACGGCATCGACCCCGACGACTTTCTCGAAAAGGTGCATGATATCGACTATTCGTGGCTGGTGCCGGATCCGGTGCTGGGCACCGCTATCCGCCAGCTGCCCGGCCGCAAGTTCATCTTCACCAATGGCGACCGCAGGCACGCCGAGCGCACCGCGCGCCAGCTCGGCATACTCGACCATTTCGACGACATTTTCGATATCGTCGCCGCCGGGCTGACGCCGAAGCCGTCGCGGCAGACCTATGAGAAGTTTGCCGAACTGCACGCCGTCACCGGACACAATGCGGTGATGTTCGAGGATCTCGCCCGCAACCTCGAGGTGCCGAAATCACTGGGCATGACCACGGTGCTGGTGGTGCCGCGCAATTTCGAGCCGACCTTTGCCGAGATCTGGGAACGCGATCCGGCCAATGAGGACGACGTCGATTTCGTCACCGACGATCTCGCGACGTTTCTGACGGGGATAGTGGAGGGGGTAGAGGAATTGAGGAGCTGAAGAATTGAAGAACTGGTGAAAGGGAGACCGATCCGGACCTCCTTTTCCTCAATTCTTCAGTTCTTCAATTCCCGGTTCCCCTACTCCCCCAACTTGTAGAAGCGGCTGATGATCCCCCAGGCCTCGTCGGCGGTGTCGACAAAGTCGATGATATCCTGGTCGCCGGGCGTGATGGTGCCTTGTTCGGCCAGGAAATCGAGGTCGATCGCGCGCTGCCAGAACGCCTTGCCGAACAGGATCACCGGCACGCGCTCCATGCGGCCGGTCTGGATCAGCGTCAGCGTCTCGAAGAATTCGTCCATTGTACCGAAGCCGCCCGGAAACACCGCGACGGCCTTGGCGCGCATGACGAAATGCATCTTGCGGATGGCGAAATAGTGGAAGTTGAAGCACAGCTCCGGGGTCACATAGGCGTTCGGCGCCTGCTCGTGTGGCAGGACGATGTTGAGGCCGATCGACGGCGCGCCGACATCGTCGGCGCCGCGATTTCCCGCCTCCATCACGCCTGGGCCGCCACCGGTGACGACGACGAATTCGCGGTAGTAGGACGTGGCCGATTGCTGTGAGCAGAGGCGGGCGAATTTGCGCGCCTCCTCGTAGTATTTGCTGTTTTCCTCGAGGTTTTTCTTCTGCGTCTCGTTCTTGGCGGCCCAGGCCTCGCCGCCGGGCTCGGGAATACGCGCGCCGCCGAACAGGATGACCGTCGAGCGGATGCCGCGCTCGGCCAGGATCATTTCGGGCTTCAAGAGCTCAAGCTGCAAGCGCACAGCGCGCAATTCCCGGCGCGTCATGAAGTCGGGATCGTTCCAGGCCAGCCGGTAGGTTTCGGCGCGCGTCTGCGGCGTGTCGGGAACGCTTTTCGAGCGCTCCAGATCCTCGTCCGAATGCGGCAGCGGCGTCCATCCCGCCTTTTCCATAGGAGTCATATGCTTTCTACCCGTCCCAACAGTTCACTTGCGCCGTCCCATGGCGCACGCGCGATTGACCCCCAATACGCCTTAACATAGGGTCCGCGCGACTTTCAAAACAAGGTTAAGGCCGACGGCCTTAACAGCGTGGTAACGGAGCGAATTCATGTCGAAGCCTGATCTGGCCAGCCTCGAAAAGACGATCGAGAAGGCCTTCGAGGAGCGCGACACGATTTCGACCGCGACTCGGGGCGAAACGCGCGACGCCATCCAGTCCTCACTCGACCTGCTCGACCGTGGCACCGTGCGCGTTGCCGAGCGCCAGGCCGATGGCAAATGGCATGTCAACCAATGGCTGAAGAAGGCGGTGCTGCTCTCGTTCCGGCTCTATCCGATGGAGATCATCAAGGGCGGCCCCGGCCAGGCGGTCTGGTGGGACAAGGTGGCGTCGAAGTTCGACGGCTGGAGCGCGGTCGATTTCGAGAAGGCAGGCTTCCGCGCCGTGCCGTCTTCGATCGTGCGCCGCTCGGCCTATGTCGCGCCGGGCGCGGTGCTGATGCCGTCCTTCGTCAATGTCGGCGCCTATGTCGATAGCGGCACCATGGTCGACACCTGGGCCTCGGTCGGCTCCTGCGCCCAGATCGGCAAGAATGTGCACCTCTCGGGCGGCGTAGGCATCGGCGGGGTGCTGGAGCCGATGCAGGCCGGCCCGACCATCATCGAGGACAATTGCTTCATCGGCGCGCGCTCCGAAGTGGTCGAGGGCTGCATCGTGCGCGAAGGCTCGGTGCTCGGAATGGGTGTGTTCATCGGCCAGTCGACCAAGATCGTCGACCGCGCCACCGGCGAAGTGTTTTATGGCGAGGTGCCGCCGAATTCGGTCGTCGTCGCCGGCTCGATGCCGGGCAAGGCCTTTCCGAACAACGAGCCGGGCCCTGGCCTCTACTGCGCCGTCATCGTCAAGCGCGTCGATGCCAAGACCCGGTCGAAAACCTCGATCAACGAACTGCTGCGTGATTGATCCTGTCCGAGCAACCAGAGCGCTCCAGATTGCCCAACACACCACCACTTCCCTGGCTTTTCTTCAGCCTCTCAGGGCGCGTCAGCCCAAGTGCCTACGTGCTCGCCGGGCTGCTGCTGGTGCTTGCACAGTTTTTCCCGCTCTACCAGTTGTCGAGACTGGAACCCGGCACCGCAACCAGCCAGAACTGGGCACTTGTGTTCTGGGTCGTTTTGCTGATCTCGACATGGTCGAGCTTTGCGGTAACCGCAAAGCGGTTTCATGATTTCGGCAAGCCGACTTATTACGCGTTGATCTCTCTTATCATCGGCCCCATTCTTCTCATCGTTCTAGCGTGTTTCCGGGGTGACCCCGGTCCGAACCGCTACGGCAAGCGCAGCAACGCGCCGGCTGAACCATGAGCGCCGACCGGATATCTCGCCATGCGCTACCGCACGCTTGATCCGAAACTGATCATCGACACCGCCGAGCGGCTGGAAGAGCGCGTCGCCGAGCGTTTTCCCGATGCCGGCCTGCGCGGCGTCGCCGCCGAACTGGTGTCGCTGTCGCGCGACCTGGCCAAGGCGGCGCAGGCGCTGGAAGCGCCGATCTGGTGGCTGCGCGGCGCCATCGTCGCCGCAGTTGCCGCCGGCGCGCTGATCTTCCTGTTCGTCGGCACCATCCTGCCGCTCATCCATATCTCGCAGGCCGACGATGCGGTGCAGTCGGTGCAAGGCATCGAAGCCACGATCAACATGATGATCCTTGCCGTGCTCGGCCTGCTGGCGCTGATCCGCACCGAGGAGCGCATCAAGCGCAAGCGGGTGTTTCGCCAGCTGCATGGGTTGAGATCGCTGATCCATGTCATCGACATGCACCAGCTGACCAAGGATCCGGCAGCATTGTCCGCCAATTTCAGGCCGACCGCGCATTCGCCGGCGCGCATCACCAATGCCGCCGACCTGGCGCGCTACCTCGACTATTGCTCGGAGATGCTGTCGATCGCCGGCAAGATCGCGGCGCTGTTTGCGCAGTCGGTCAATGACGATGTGGTCATCGACGGCGTCAACGACGTCGAGAACCTGGCGTCCAACCTGTCGCGCAAGATCTGGCAGAAGATCACGCTGATCGAGAACCACCCGGCTGCGCAGCCCCTGCCGGCGCCAGGCTCGGCGAGCAAAGCGCCGGCTCCGAGGCGCGCACCAAAGCTGTGACGCGGCGGGCCTACGCGCCTATTTTGCGGGCCAAGGCCCGAGGCTCGCGGCAAGTAGACTATCCAGTGACGGTTTCCGGCGTCAGCCCGGGTGAGCCGCGCTTTTCCCGCTCGGCCTGCCGCACCAGCACGGTGACCCGCTTCAGCAGAGGCGCCGGCGTGCCGGCCTTTTCGGCGAGGCTCAGGACCGCCCCCTGCAGGTCACCGATCTCGGTCGGCCGACCACGCTGGAGGTCGTCCCACATCGACGAACGCGCCTGCGGGTCGATGGCGAGCATGCGGCGGGCGACCAGCCGGAACAGCCAGTCCGGCAGCCGGAGCAGTTTCGGCAGCAGGACGGGATGCAAGCCGCCGATTCGTGCCGGCGCGATATGTAACGCCTTCATCGCCGCCAGGGCCTCGTCGATCTGACCGGCCAGGATCCGCCGCCAGCGGCGGTCGGCAAGTTCGCTCGCCAGCGGCAGGCCGGACAAGGCGACAAGCGCGTTGTTGAGGTTGATCAGCAGCTTGCCCCACTGCACGGCTTTCATGTCGGGATGGGTTTCCACGCCAAGCCCTTCGACATCGAGAAGGCCGGCAAGGCCGGTCACGCCATCTTCGATCATGACCTTGCCGTTGCTGGCGCGATGCACGTGAAGCGGCAAATTGCCTATGGCCGACTGGACGACATTGAACGGCACCATGCCGGCGAGCACAGTCCGTCCACCGAGCCCGGCGCGTAACCGGTCGGCATTGCCGACGCCGTTCTGGAGGCTGACCACCACGACTTCGCCGCGCGCATGTCCGGCAACAAGCGACGCCATCTCCTCGGTAGCGCCGTTCTTGACCGTCACCAGCACCACGTCGGCACTGGCCAGGGCAGCGGCGGGATCAGTGGTGACGGACTCCGGCCGGATGGATCGGTCGCGATTATCGAGATCGGTGATGCGCAGGCCGCCGTCCAGCAAGACCGTCGCGATGCTTGGCCGCGCCAAAAACACCACCTTGCGTCCGGCCAGCGCCAGGCAGCCGCCGACATAGCAGCCTATGCTGCCGGCGCCGTGTTGGCCTGCACTATACGACAGGAAAACCATAATGTCGGCGGCAGGACCGGTCATCATCTCTGGCCGTGACAGGCCTTTCGCTTTCGACTATCGCTTTGCCCATGAAACTGCCGACCGATCCCGCCGCCAACCTCGCGACCCTCATACGCTGCGCCTCCGTAACGCCCGCCGAGGGCGGCGCGCTGGCTGCCCTGGAAGGCATGCTGAAGCCGCTCGGCTTTTCCGTCGAACGCCCGGTGTTTTCCGAAGACGGCACCCCCGACATCGAGAACCTCTACGCGCGTCGCTCCGGCAATGGGCCGCATCTGATGTTTGCCGGCCATACCGACGTGGTGCCGGCGGGCGACGAGGCGTCGTGGACGCATCCGCCCTTCGCCGCCGAGATCGCCAAGGGCGAGATGTATGGCCGCGGCGCCGTCGACATGAAGGGCGGCATCGCCTGTTTCATCGCTGCCGTGGCGCGCCATGTCGAGAACAAGGGTGGTCCGAAAGGCTCGGTCTCGCTGCTGATTACCGGCGACGAGGAGGGGCCGGCCATCAACGGGACGACAAAACTGCTCGACTGGGCGGCGGCCAGGGGCGAGAAATGGGACGCCGCGATCGTCGGCGAGCCCACCAATCCGGACACGCTCGGCGACATGATCAAGATCGGCCGGCGTGGCTCGATGTCGGGCAGTGTCACGGTCAACGGCCGCCAGGGCCATGTCGCCTATCCATTGCTCGCCGACAATCCGGTGCGCGGCCTGATCAGCCTGGTCGACGCCTTGCTGTCGCCCGTCTTCGACAAGGGCACGAAGGATTTTCAGCCGACCAATCTGGAAGTGACCTCGATCGATGTCGGCAACCCCGCGACCAATGTTATTCCGGCCAAGGCGACAGCCACCTTCAACATCCGCTTCAACGACACATGGACTGCCGAGACGGTGCAGGCCGAGATCCATAACCGCCTCGACCAGGCGGCGAAGCGCAAGAAATACCGGACCGGCAAGACGCCGGTCGACTACGAGTTGATCTGGCGCGACCGGCCGAGCGATGTCTTCCTGACGCGCGACGACAAGCTGATCGGGACGCTGCGCGGCTCGATCAAGGCGACGGTCGGCAAGGAGCCGGCGCTGTCCACCTCGGGCGGAACCTCGGATGCGCGTTTCATCAAGGACTATTGCCCGGTGGTCGAGTTCGGCCTGGTCGGCAAGACCATGCACATGGTCGACGAGCGCGTCGCACTGGCCGACCTCGAGACGCTGACCCAAATCTACCAGCGCTTCATCGATGACTGGTTCGAGCAGGGCTGATCATGCTTTCGGTTGACGAGACCTCTTCATCGCTTAACGGCGCCTGGCGGCTGATGCTCGGAAAGGCCGACGGCTTGCGGCTGCTCGACCTGTCGGCGGACGGCTTCTGGAATTCCTTCTTCTCCATCGTCGTCGCCGCGCCGGCGATGATCGTCGGCTGGGTCGGCACGGCCAACGAGATCGGCGATCCCAATGCGTTCGCCGGCCGGCTGGGCATGTTGATTCGCCTGGCGACCGTCGACCTCGGCTCGTGGCTGCTGCCCCTGGTTGTGCTTGCCCTGGTCGCATCGCGCGCCGGCATCGGCGACCGCTTCGTCCACTATGTCGTCGCCAGCAACTGGGCGTCGGCGATCACCGCCTGGATGCTGCTGCCTTCAGCGCTGATCAGGCTTTTCCTGCCGTCCGGCAACCCGGTTGCCGAATTGGTGTGGCTGGTTCTGGTGGTGCTGTCGCTGGTACTCACCTGGCGGATGACCAACGCCGCGATCGGCAAGGGCGCGGCTGTCGGCAGTGCCGTGTTCGCAGGCATGTTGGTGGTGTCTCTGGCCGTCTTGTTCGGCCTGGTGGCGCTGCTCGGCATCACTGTGCCGACCGCCGCTCCGGCTTAGAACTTTTCCGGATAGTCTACACCGACGAGAAAAAGCCCGTCGGGCGGCGCCACCTGGCCGCAGGCGGCGCGGTCTTGCGCCGCGAGCGCGGCCTTGAGGTCGGCGGCGGTCCAGCCGCCGTCGCCGACGCGTTTCAGCGAACCGACCATGGAGCGCACCTGGTTGTGCAGGAAAGAGCGCGCCGAGGCCCTGACTTCGATCAGGTCGCCCTGGCGGCTTACATCGAGCAGCTCCAGCGTCCGCACCGGACTGTTGGCCTGGCATTGCGTCGAGCGGAAGGTGGTAAAGTCATGTCGGCCGAGCAGGACTTTCGCCGCTTCGTGCATGGCGTCCGCATCGAGCCGCTTCGGCACCCACCAGACCTTGCCCTTTTCCATCGCTGCAGGCGCGCGCCGGTTGAGGATGCGGTAGAGATAGTGCCGTCCGCTGGCCGAGAAACGGGCGTCGAACTCATTGGGGACAACCGTCGCCTGCAGGATGGCGATGCGCGCGCCTGCCGCCTGCAGGTGGGCGTTGACGGCGTCGCGCACCTTGTCGTTTGGCCATGCCTTGGCGAGGTCGACATGCGCCACCTGGGCGGTCGCATGCACCCCGGCGTCGGTGCGGCCGGCGGCGCGTATCCGCACCGCCTCACCGCAGAATTTCTCGATCGCCTGCTCTATAGCCTGCTGCACCGAAGGCTGATCCGCCTGGTGTTGCCAGCCGGCGAAGAGGCTGCCGTCATATTCGATATCGAGACGAAAACGCGGCATACACCCTTCGTTCAGGCGGCGAGTGCGGTAAAGGCCTGGGCGTAGACCAGTTTGCCTTTTTCGGGTGCGTCACCCCAGGCCAGCGCCTGCAGCGCTTCGCCCTGATATTCGCTCTCGAACTTTTCGGCGCGCGCATGATTGTAGCCGAAGCGGCCGTAATAGGCCGGATCGCCCAACACAACGGCGAGCGTCTCGCCGGCATCCCTGAGGCGGATATGCGCCTCGCGGATCAGCGCACCGCCAATGCCCGAGCCGTGGAACGAAGGTTCCACCGCCAACGGCGCCAGCGCCACGGCTGCAAACTGCTTGCCGCCGTTCCTAACGAACAGCCTGGAAAACAGGATGTGGCCGACCACCTGGCCGTCTTCTTCCGCCACCAGTTCGACAACGGCGTCGCCGCCGGTGACCAGAGCGTCGACCAGCCCGGCCTCCGCCTGCTGGCCGAATGCGTGTTCCTCGACCAGGCGTATGGCCTCGCGGTCCCGCGGCGTCGCGCCGCGTATCGACATCATGCTCATGAGAACTTCATTCCTTTTTCGATCTTGGCCCCGCGCAGAAACTCCTTCGCGGCAGCAGGCTTTCCGCCCGCCCGTTGAACTTCGACCAGCCTGACCGCGCCCGACCTGCAGGCGACCGTCAGCCGGTCATCGAGAATTCCTCCCGACTCGCCCATGCTTTCAGAAAGCGTACCTTCAGAAAGCGTCGAGCGAAGCAGTTTCAGCCGTTCCGTGCGGCCGCCGATGTCGGCCTCGCACCAGGCGCCGGGGAATGGCGACAGCCCGCGAATGTGATTGTGGACCTCCGCAGCCGGGCGCGTCCAGTCCACACGTGTCTCCGACTTATCGATTTTCCTGGCGTAGGTCACCCCGTCAGCCGCCTGCAAAGTCGATGCCAGGGTATTTGTCTCCAATCGGGACAGCGCTTCCACCATCAGCGTGGCAGCAATATTCATCAAGCGGTCGTGCAGATCGCCGGCCGTCATATCGGGCTCTATGGCGCATTTTTCAACCAGTGCCACCGGACCGGTGTCCAGGCCCTCTTCCATGCGCATCACCATCATGCCGGTCTCGACGTCGCCGGCCATAATGGCGCGCTGGATGGGAGCTGCACCACGCCAACGCGGCAAAAGCGAGGCGTGGCCGTTGAGGCAGCCGAGGCGCGGAGCCTCCAGAATAGCCTTCGGCAACAGCAAACCATACGCGACGACGACCGCGACATCGGCACGCAACGCCTGGAAAGCAGCTTGCTCGGCCTCGCCCTTCAGCGACAGCGGCGTGCGCACTTCGATGCCCAGCCGCTCAGCCTCGCGCTGCACCGGGGACGGTGTCAGCTCCAGCCCGCGGCGGCCCGCGGCGCGCGGCGGCTGGGTGTAGACGGCTGCTATCTCGTGCCCGGCCTCGGCAATCGCGCGCAGCACCGGCACCGAAAACTCCGGCGTGCCCATGAAGATGACGCGAAGCGGCATTTTTCGTCCAGTATCCTGTTCTGCGCGCGGCCGTCCGCTCAAGCGTCTGCTTCAAACGGGTTTACGATCTTGAGGTCAAGCTCTTCGAAGTCCTTAATATTGCGCGTCGCCAGCATAGCGTCGTGCGACAGGCAGATGGCAGCGATCATGGCATCGGAAAGGCTGATCGGCCGGCCGATAGTTTCCCGCATTGCCCGGAGCTTGCCCGCCAGACGGGGAATGGGACCGGCAAATTCGACGACACGTCCCGAAAACTGCTTCGAAACCAGGTGGTCAAGTGCACGGACGTGGCGGTCCGAGCCGGTCTTGTTGAGAAACCTTTCGGCTCCAAAGGACTGCTCCATGACAACAGGACCGCAGAGATAGAGGTCGAGCAGGTCCTGTCTGCGAAACCACTTAGCGACGTTTGGATCGGGCGCGGGCCGGCTCGCTTCCGAGACGACATTGGTATCGAGGATTATCACTCGAAATTCTCAATGGTGCGGCCAAAGTCGCGTTTCCGTTCCGCTTCGATCTCATCCATCATCTGCGCAAATTCGTCGCTGATTGCATTTTCCGAGGCGAAGGCAGCGCGAATCGCATCCCAAGCCGTGAGTCCAGGCTCGGCCTTGCCTTCTTTTTCCGCAACCATGCCTTTTCGCAATAAATCGATCGCCTTGATCGAGAGGCTTTGGCCGCCCTTGCGTGCCGCATGCTCGATGTCACGCTTCAACGGCTCGGGAATATCTCTGATCAACATATCGCCCATCTGAGTCTCCAGTCTGATATCAATGATATCACGCAAGGAAGCGTCTCTCAATAGGGGCGGGTCGAGACGGGATTTTGTGCGAGTCGCCGAAAGCAGGGCCTATCCCACCAGCTTGCCCGGCGCCTTGTCCTTGGCGAGCTTCTTGAACTTCTTGACCACCATGTCGCGCTTCAGCTTCGAGATGTGGTCGATGAACAGCACACCGTTGAGATGGTCGATCTCGTGCTGCAGGCAAGTTGCCATCAGGCCTTCGGCCTCGATCTCCTGCAGCTTGCCGTCGCGGTCGAGATATTTCACGCGCACCGAGGCGGGACGCTCGACCTCGGCGTAATAGTCCGGGATCGACAGGCAGCCTTCCTCGTAGACCGAGCGGGCGTCGGCGCTTTCGAGGATTTCGGGATTGATGAAGACATGCGGCGCCGGCGGCTCGTCTTCCTTGGCGAGGTCGATGACCAGCATGCGCAGCGGCTCGCCGATCTGGATTGCGGCCAAGCCGATGCCCGGCGCATCATACATCGTCGCCAGCATGTCGTCGGCCAGTTTGCGCAAAGGCGCGTCGACGCGTTCGACTGGTTTGGAAACCTGGCGCAGGATGGGATCGGGAAGGATGATGAGCGGCTTGATCGACATGGCGCCTCACCTAAAACGTCGCAGGAGAAGCGTCAACCGGTGCGAATCGGTCTCGTTCACGTTTTGATCTGTGCCAGGTCTGCGAATCGGCTATGCTGGCGGGATGAACGACCTGAGCACCATCCTTTCCGAACCCGTTGCCCGGCTTGGCGCCACGACGATCACGCTCGGCCATGCACTGGCCCTCGGCGCGCTGGTGTTTCTCGGCCTGTTCCTGGCGCTTGTCGTGGCGCTGTGGCGATCGGCCAAGGCGCGCACCATCGCCGCGGCGGAAGCCGCCGACCACGCCCGCGACGCCGAGGCGCGGATGGCCGGCATTTTGCAAAGCCAGGCCGAGATGCAGGGCCGCATGGGCGCCATCGCCGACGTGTTCGGCGCAAGGCAGGCCGAACTCAACCAGTCGATCGGCCAGCGCCTCGACGCCATGACCGGCAGGCTCGGTCAAACCATGACCGAACAGACCAAATCGACGCATGAGAGCCTCGCCAAACTGCAGGAACGGCTGGCGGTCATCGACACCGCGCAAGGCAACATTCAGTCGCTGGCCGGCCAGGTCGTGCAATTGCAGGCGATCCTGTCCAACAAGCAGACGCGCGGCGCCTTCGGCCAGTCGCGCATGGAGGCGATCGTCGCCGACGGCCTTCCGATGGGCGCCTACGAGTTCCAGGCAACGCTGTCAAACGGCAGCCGTCCCGACTGCCTGGTCAGGATGCCGAACGGTGCGCCGCAGCTTGCCATCGACGCCAAGTTTCCGCTGGAAGCCTGGAACGCCATCCGCGCCGCCGATGGCGCCGAACAACAGAAGATCGCGGCCCAGGCTTTCCGCCGCGACATCGAAATTCACGTCCGCGATATCTCGGAAAAATACCTGATCCAGGGCGAGACGCAGGACACCGCCTTCATGTTCGTGCCGTCGGAATCGGTGTTCGCCGAAATCCACGAGAATTTCGACGCCGTGGTCCAGAAGGCGCACCGGGCGCGTGTCATCATCGTCTCGCCGTCGCTTTTGATGCTGTCGATCCAGGTCATCCAGGCCATCCTCAAGGACGCCCGCATGCGCGAACAGGCGCATCTGATCCAGGGCGAGGTGATCCGGCTGATGGAAGACGTCGCGCGCGTCGACGAACGCGTGCGCCGGTTGCAGACGCATTTTGGCCAGTCGGCCAAGGATATCGACGAGATACTGGTGTCGACGTCGAAGGTGACCAAGCGCGGCCAAAAGATCGAAGCGCTGGAGTTTGGCGAAAGCGAAGCCGAAGTGCGCGGTGGCGGACCCGCCAAGGCCGAAGCCGGGGTGCGGGTGGCGGATTCCAAGACGGGGCAGCTCAGGCTGCGTGTCGTCGAAGGCGACGATTAAAGCGCGTCGCGCTGAACGGATTCATACGACGCGCTTTAAAAGTCTTTGTTTTGATGCATGTCGTTGTCCCAGAACCGCGGCACACTTCTGGGCGCCATGCATTAGACCGTAGCCACGATCACGTGCGCCTGGATCTTGGCCGCAACCTCGCCGCTGCCGTGTCTGGCTGCAATCACGGACGCGGCGTGATCGGTTGCGGCTTCCAGTTTTCCTCTAGCCTCGATTTCGTTGCGAAGCGGAGTTCCCTGGCAATAGGCAACCGCCGGAAGGCGCGGCGAGGAGGCACGGCTTTGTTCGGCCCTCGTGTCGATCACCACACGGGAGAAACCTGCGGCTTCCAACTCGCCGCGGATCAATGCAATGTCATTGTAGCCGTGCGGCGTGCGGGCGAGAAAGCGGGGCGGATCGTTCGGAAAAATCTCCGCAAGAGCATTCGTCACATCATTGGCGAATACATTCTCTTCGATGCGATCCCACACGTTGAACAGGAAATGGCCGCCGGTCTTCAGGACCCGCTTTGCTTCGCGATAGCCGGCGGCTCGGTCGGGAAAGAACATCGCGCCGAACTGACAGCAAACGAGATCGAAAGCCGCATCTTCGAACGGCAGCGCCAGAGCATCCGCCTGACGCCATTGTATACGACTGTCGGGAGCTTGTCGCGAGGCCGCGTAGTCGAGCATAGGCTGGTTGAGGTCGGTCACGACATAGCTTGCGCCGGGAGACAGTTTTGGAGCCAATGCGCGGGTGACAACGCCGGTGCCGGCGGCGACTTCCAGGACGGCGCCGGGCGACAAGGACGCTGCCCGTCGTGCCAAATCCGCGGCGAACGGCTCGAAGATCAGCGGCACCATGTAGCGGTCGTAGTTTTCCGGAATCGAGCCGGCAAACACTTTGTCCGTTTCCGACATTGCTATCCCCCGCCATCCGTTTGATGGCTAGCCTAGCACATTATTGGCTGGTTTGGGCCGCGTTTAACCGGGAGGCAGGTGCTACTGCGCCTCTACGATGCTTACGCCCTCGAATTCCGGAAGCCAGTGCAGGGCCGATCGGTGCCATTTCTGTTGGGTCGGAACGAGATCCTCGCGTTGCCGCGCGGTCCCCGCCCTGATCCCATAGACCTTCGGCCCGTCGCCAACCGACGTTGCGTAAAGATGCGAACCGCAGTCGCCGCAGAACGCCTGGGCACGCTTGGCGCCGCTCGATCCCGTCTTGATATAAACCTTCGGTGTTCCCTTGGTGATCCTATAATGATCCTCAGGCGCGGGAACAGTGACACGAAAGGCGGTGCCGGTCAGTTGCTGGCAGTCGGTGCAATGACAGATAGAGGTCTTTTCCGGGTCGACCTCTGCTTCATAAGCTATGGCGCCGCAATGACACCCACCATCGATTTTCATGGTTGATTCTCCGAATTCCGCCGAGTGATCTTAGCGGGACCAGGCGATGGGGCCAACGGTGGACTGCTGGTCCAGAACTAGTCCGACGCCGCCTCGACCTGCTTGCACCGGTGCTCCCAGGTTCCGGTCGTCTGCGGCTTGACGAACAGCCTGGTGATCTCCGGCATTTCTTTTTTCAAGAGCGCCTCGATGCGCTCGACACAGGCTTCGATCTCAGGCGCCGTCAGATGGTCCTCGAATTCGATGCTCAGCCCAGCGACGATCTGTCGAGGGCCGAGATGGACGGTGAGAACGCCGTTGGCCCGCTGCACTGCCGGATTCTGCTGGGCGATGGTCAGCACCTTGGCCTGCACTTCCGGCGAGGCCGGCTCACCGATGAGCAATCCCTTGCTTTCGCGCGCCAGAAAGATGGCGGTGGCGCCGAGGATCATCGCGATGCCGATCGAGGCGACGCCGTCGAGTTCGGGCATGTCGAGGAGTTCGGCCGCCAATATGCCGGCAAAGGCGACGAACAGACCGAGCAGGGCGGCGCTGTCCTCGAACAGGATCGTGTAGACGCTCGGATCCTTGCTCGATTGCACGGCCTGCAGCCAGCCTTGCTTGCCCTTCTGCTGGCGGAACTCCTTCAGCGCCACGTACCAGGAGCTGCCCTCGAACAGCATTGAGAGGCCCAGCACGATGTAGTTGATTTTGGGATTGGCGACCGGCTCAGGCGCCATGATGTGGACGACGCCTTCATAGAAGGACACGCCGGCGCCGAGCGCGAATACGAGCAGGGCGACAATGAAGCTCCAGAAATACAGCTCGCGGCCATGGCCGAGCGGATGCGTGCGGTCCGGCGGGCGGGCGGCGCGGTGCATGCCGTAGAGCAGCAGCCCGCCATTGCCGGTATCCACCAGCGAGTGCACGCCTTCCGACAGCATCGCCGAGCTGCCGGTGAAGAAGGCGGCGACGAATTTGGTCACAGCAATAGCGAGATTACCGGCGAGCGCCGCGTAGATGACCGTCTTCGACCCGCCATGTGCTGCCATGCTGTCCCTCCAAGGAACCTGATGTAACGCCCCTGCCGCCGAGCTCCACAGGCATCACAACGCACGAATCGCCCGGTCGTTCAGGGTCTTGTAGGCAGCTTGCGGAAAGACGCCCCTATTCGATGATCTCGTCCGTCCACACCTTGAAACCAGCCAGCGTGCCCGGTCCGAAGATGTGGGTCAGCGGCACGTCGGCGGCGTCGCGACCCGACGCGATCAGGATGCGGCCGATGCGTGGCGAATTGTTGCGCGGGTCAAAGACATGCCAGCGGCCACCGAGATAGACCTCCATCCAGGCTGCGAAATCCATGCTCGCCCAAGGTTTGGGCAGGCCGATGTCGCTGATGTAGCCGGTGCAGTAGCGGGTCGGGATGTTTAGCGCACGGCAGAAGGTGACGGCGAGGTGGGCAAAGTCACGGCAGACGCCGCTTTGCTCGCGATAGGCTTCCGCCGCGGTGCGGGTCGGCCGCGCATTGCCGTAGCTGAAGACGATATGGTTGTGGACGAAGTCGCAGACCGCCTGGACGCGCGCAATGCCAAGCGGCGTATGCCCGAACAGCCGCCAGGCTTCGCTGGCCAGCAGATCGCTCTCGCAAAAGCGGCTCGGCAACAGGAAGAGCAATGTGTCCGACGGCAGATCGCGCACCTCGTGCTGCCAGGCCATCAGGTCGCCCATCTCGAACGTGCCGGGGTCGCGGATTACCGAATCGGTGCCGAAGGTGAAGCGACCGGGCGGGGCGACGAAACGGTTGCACCAATTGCCGAAACTGTCGCGGTAGCTCTGGATCGGCACCGGCGGGTTGGAGGTCAGGAAATCCGGGCGCTCGAGATCGGAGGCCCTGGAGTAGTGGACATTGAGCATCGCGATCAGCGGCGTTTCCTGCGGAAAATCGAAACTCATCTCGCTGCCGATGCGGATTCGCATTGTCGTCCTGACCGCACTTCCTGATCATCGCCGGGCGAAGGCATGGCCGATGCTGCAGTGCGAAGGCAACCATGGCACGGACCGGAATGGTTTACGAGCAAATTAGAAACCGGTTGAAAGCGGCCCGCCGGCGCCGGCGACGGACGCCCGCCCCCTTGCAGTCCGGCGTTTCTCTTGTTTCACTTGGCCTCCCAGCAACTGGAGGAACGAATCATGGCTAAAGGTGCGATGAAGGCGGGCAAGGAAGCTCGCAAGCCGAAAAAAGACGCCAAGAAGCCCGCCGCGGCTCCGGCACTCAAGGCGCCGCCCGTCAAGGCGATGAGGCTCAAGGAAAAGTAAGCCCGCCTTAGGTCCTCAATATCTTGGGACGGTTGAGATTCGGGCAAACCGTTTCGGCGCAGATTTTGACACCGGCGGCATGAACGATGCTGCCGGCGTTTTGTTGATCGGACCGGCGCAGCCGCTTATACCGAAGCGGCGAGGACGACCTCGCGCCTTTCTCAAAAGTCCGGCCGGGACGCCCCGCCATCCTCATGGAAGGAGTGCATCCCGATGTCGTGGATTTTTCTGTTCTTCGCTGGTCTGTTCGAAATCGGCTGGGCGATCGGCCTCAAATACACCGACGGCTTCTCGAAGCCGCTGCCGACGGTGCTCACTGTCGCCTCGATGATCATCAGCCTGGGGTTGCTCGGCCTAGCGCTCAAGACGCTGCCTGTCGGGACGGCCTATGCGGTGTGGACCGGCATCGGCACGGTCGGCACGGCGCTGCTTGGCATCTGGCTGCTGGGCGAGCCGGCGACGGCCATCCGGCTCGCCTGCATTGCGCTCATCGTCTGCGGCATTACGGGGCTGAAGCTCGCCGCCTGACCAAAGCAACCAAGGAAATCGACGCACAAACACGTTCAGGGCCGCTGGAAGGCGACCCTGATGTCCGATCGTTTCGATCGAAGCGTTAGCGGGCGGAGAAGCCCGGAGGCGTCCTGCCGGTACGCTGCTTGCGCGCCGCATAGCGTGCGTCGCGCTTGGCCTTGCGTTCGGCTTCGTCGGCCAGCAAACGGGCGATGCGCTCGTTTTCTTCGGCTTCCTTGATCTTCGCTTCAGCCTGCGCTGCCTCTTCGGCCGCAATACGCGCCGCTTCGGCTGCCGCCTCGCGCTCGGCCTTCTCGACCGCCTCGCGTGCCAGCTTTTCCTGCTTCAGCCTGGCCTTTTCGGCCTCGCGTATCTCGCGAGCCTCAAGAATCGCCTTGCGTTCGGCCTGTTTGGCCAGAACCGCAGGATCATCAGCCGCCGGCTTCGCCTTGAAGCGCTCCAGAAGCGCCTTCTTTGCCTCGTTCGCGGCATTGCGCCGCTCGAAAATGTCTTTTTCCCTGTAGATAGCCAAGTCCACTTCCCTGAAGTCAATTCGCGACGCTTACATACGCGCGAAAACCGAGAGTTCAAGCGCCAAAACGGTATGCCAGCCATGAAAGTTTATGCTGTTGCAGCCGGGAGACGCGTTTTCCCTGAAACAAAGCCGGCCGAAACCGACATGCACTGTTCACCATCCGCCCCTCTGGCGGCCGGGGCGGCTCGCCGCTACCTCTAGCGGCAAATCAGAACATTTGGATGACATGCCATGGAACTCGGTCTCTACACTTTCGCCGACGTCAGCCCGGAGCCCTGCCCCGGCGCGATCGGCCCGCATCAGCGACTGCGCAATCTGATCGAGGAGGTCGAGCTGGCCGACCAGGTCGGCCTCGACGTCTTTGGTCTGGGCGAACATCACCGCCCCGACTATGCCGCGTCCGCGCCGGTGGTGGCGCTGGCCGCTGCCGCCGAACGCACCAAGCGCATCAAGCTGACCAGCGCGGTCACCGTGCTGTCCTCCGACGATCCGGTTCGCGTCTTCCAGCAGTTCGCAACGCTCGACCTTTTGTCGGGCGGCCGGGCCGAGATCATGGCCGGGCGCGGCTCGTTCATCGAATCCTTCCCGCTGTTCGGCTACAATCTCGAGGACTATGACGAGCTGTTCGCCGAAAAGCTCGATTTGCTGCTGGCTATACGCGACGGCGTCAAAGTTACCTGGTCCGGCAATCTGCGCGCGTCGATCAATGACCGCGGCGTCTATCCGCGGCCGCTGCAGGACAAATTGCCGATCTGGATCGCAATAGGTGGAACGCCGCAATCTGCGGCGCGCGCGGGCGTGCTCGGTTTGCCGCTGGCACTGGCCATCATCGGCGGCGAGCCGGCGCGGTTTGCACCGCTGTTCGACATTTATCGCGATGCCGCCAGGCGGGCCGGTACCGACCCCTCGGGCCTTGCCACCAGCATCAATGTGCACGGCTTCATCGCCGGCACCACTGAACAGGCGGCCGACGATTTCTATGGCCCGCAGGCCGAAGTGATGAACCGCATCGGCCGCGAGCGCGGCTGGGGCCCGACCTCGCGGGCGCATTTCGATCAGTCGCGTGGTCCGAACGGCGCGCTGTTCGTCGGCGATCCGGAGCAGGTGGCGGAAAAGATCGTCGCCCAGCACAAGATCTTCAACAATGACCGCTTCCTGCTGCAGATGGCGATCGGCGCCATGCCGCACGCCAAGATCATGAAGGCGATCGAACTCTACGGCACCAGGGTGGCGCCGATCGTGCGCAAGGAGACCGCCAAGCCCGGCGTCGCCGTCGCAGCGCCAGCCGCCTGAGCGACGGGCGGCCCGGATTGAGGGCCTTGCCGGCTAACGGAACCTTGGGCTTGCAGAGGCGTTTCCGTCAGGGGAATGCACCAATTGCGGTGCGCCGCTGAGGGAAAATCATGAAAGCCGAACCCGCCGCTTTGGGTGCTGGCCTTGCCGAGACCGAAGAGGCGAGAGTTGTGGCGCGTGCCGACACGCATCTGATGCGTTCGCTGCTCATCGGGATCTTCCTGTTCATGGCCATCTACGCGCTGTATTTCGCGCGTGCTTTCTTCATGCCGGTTATCCTCGCCTTCCTGCTGACGCTGACGCTGACGCCAATCGTGCGCTTCCTGCGCAAGCGCGGCATTCCGGAAGTGGTTTCGGCGACAATGTTGGTCGTGCTGTCGATCTGCGTCTTCGGCGTTGCCGGCTATCTGCTCAGCGGCCCGGTCATCGACCTTCTCAACAACACCTCCTCGATCGGCCAACAACTTACCGAACGGCTGGCGCAATTACGGCGTCCGCTCGAGAGGATCATGCAGATCTCGCATCAGATTGAACAGATGACGGAGACCTCGCAGGAGCCGGGCATCCAGAAGGTGGCGATGGCGCAGTCCGGCGTCCTGTCGGCCGCCGCCAGCAACGTCCTGTCGGCGGGGACAAGCCTGACCATCATCTTCGTGCTGTCGCTGTTCCTGCTGGCGTCGGGCACGATGTTCTATGAGAAGATCATCCAGTCCTTCGCCAGCCTCAGCGAGAAGAAGCGGGCCTTGCGCGTCGTCTATGACGTCGAGCGCGAAATCTCGCATTATCTGCTCACCGTCACCGTCATCAATGCCGGTCTCGGCGCGGTTATCGGCCTTGGCCTGTGGGCGCTCGGCATGCCCAACCCGCTGGTCTGGGGAACGATGGCGGCGCTGCTCAACTTCCTGCCCTATGTCGGCGCGCTGATCACCATCGTGCTGGTCAGCGTCATTGCGATGATCAGCTTCGACTCGATCACCTACGCCCTTTTGGCGCCAGGCTTCGTGCTTTTGTGCGACATCGTCGAAGGCCAGTTCGTTACGCCGATGGTTGTCGGCCGGCGCCTCGAGATCAACGCCGTGGCGATCTTCATCGCCATCGCTTTCTGGTCCTGGCTTTGGGGCTTTGTCGGCGCGCTGATGGCGGTGCCGCTGCTGGTCGTCGTCAAAGTGTTCTGCGATCATTTCGATGGCCTCAGCCATGTCGGCAATTTTCTCGCCGCACAGCAGACGGCCGTGGTTGAGGAAGAAGCGGCCGAAGAGAACGGAAAGGCAGCGGCATAAGCTTGCCGCGCCTGTCCGTCATCGCGCATTTGTTGTCTTCAGGCGGAGTGCCTATATCGAGCCGGTCAAGCCGGACCCTGCGATGAACGATGCCTCCTTCGAACTCGATTCCTATTTCGACCGCATCGGCTATCGCGGTCCGATCGATGCGTCGCTCGACACGCTGAGCGCGCTGCATCGCCAGCATCCGCAGGCGATCCCGTTCGAGAATCTGGACCCGTTGCTTGGTGCCAGCTCGACATCGTCATTCCCGACCGCGCCTTCGAAACCAGGGTCAGGCAGTTGAACATCGTAAAGGCTTGAGGCCCATGACCGCACTTTCCGTTCTCGACCTATCGCCGATCGTCGAAGGCAGCGACGCCTCGCAATCGCTGGCAAATTCGCTCGACCTGGCCCGCCATGCCGAGCGGCTCGGCTACAGGCGCTACTGGCTGGCCGAGCACCACAACATGCCGGGCATCGCCAGCGCGGCGACCGCCGTGGTCATCGCCCATGTCGCCGGCGGCACCAAGACCATCCGCGTTGGCGCCGGTGGCATCATGCTGCCCAACCATGCGCCGCTGGTGATTGCCGAGCAGTTCGGCACGCTGGCGGCACTGCACCCCGGCCGCATCGACCTCGGCCTCGGCCGCGCGCCCGGCACCGATATGGGAACAGCGCGCGCGCTGCGCCGCAATCTCGAGGCGTCAGACAATTTCCCCCAGGATGTCGTCGAGCTGATGGGCTATTTCCAGCCGGCCGCGGAAGGCCAGCGTATCCACGCCGTGCCCGGCGAAGGCCAGAAGGTGCCGGTCTGGATCCTCGGTTCCAGCCTCTATGGCGCGCAGCTCGCCGCCATGCTCGGCCTGCCCTATGCGTTTGCCTCGCATTTCGCGCCGGCCGAACTCGACCATGCGCTGGAGATCTACCGTTCGCGCTTCCAGCCTTCGGAACAGCTGGACAAGCCCTATGTCATGCTCGGCCTCAACGTTTTCGCCGCACCGACCGATGGAGAGGCCAAACTGCTGTTCACCTCGTTGCAGCAGGCCTTCGTCAATCTGCGCACGGGGCGGGCCGGCCGCCTGCCGCCGCCGGTCGAGGGCTATGACCAGACGCTCGAGCCGATGGCAAAAACCATGATTTCGCAGGCGCTGTCCTGCGCCGTCGTCGGCTCCCCCGAAACCGTCCGGCAAGGCATAGACGCGTTCGTGCGCCGCACCGGCGCAGACGAGCTGATGGTGACCGCGCAGATCTTCGACCATGCGGCACGCGTGCGCTCGTTCGAAATCCTGGCCGAGGCGCATAAATCGCTGTCGCAGGCCGCGTGACGCTTTTGCCTGTGTCTGCTGTGGGCAGGCGCCTTCCTCAGCCAGGAGCCGCCTCTCTCACGCATAGGTGACGTTTTCTTGTGGTTTCGAAGCCGTGACTGGGCGCTTCGCCGGGGGATCGCGCAGATCCTGGGGTTTTGAGCGCGGTTTGAGCACATCCGGGCCGCCGGGCGGCTGTTCAAAGGCGCCAAGCGCGGCGCGGTGGATGCCATGCGCAGAATGCTTGCGCCCGATGCCGCCTGTTCTTATATACGCGCCAAGCCGCCCAGTGCCGGAATGCCGGTTGCCGGAGCGGAATTTCTTGTGAACAGGGGCTTTCGTCGGAACGCCTTACGGGTCCTGAGAGCCTGCTTAGCGGAGAGACTAGAAAAATGGCAAAAGTAATCGGTATCGATCTCGGCACCACCAACTCCTGCATCGCCATCATGGATGGCAAGGAGCCCAAGGTCATTGAAAATGCGGAAGGCGCGCGCACGACGCCTTCCATCGTCGCCATCTCGGGCGACGGCGAACGTCTCGTCGGCCAGCCGGCCAAGCGCCAGGCGGTCACCAATCCTGAAAACACCATCTTCGCGGTCAAGCGCCTGATCGGCCGCCGCTATGACGACCCGGTGACGGAGAAGGACAAGAAGCTTGTCCCCTACAAGATCGTCAAGGGCGACAATGGCGATGCCTGGGTCGAGGCCGGCGGCAAGAAGCAGTCGCCCAGCCAGATCTCGGCCATGATCCTGCAGAAGATGAAGGAAACGGCGGAGGCCTATCTCGGCGAGAAGGTCGAGAAGGCGGTCATCACCGTTCCGGCCTATTTCAATGACGCCCAGCGCCAGGCCACCAAGGACGCCGGCAAGATCGCCGGCCTTGAGGTGCTGCGCATCATCAACGAGCCGACGGCTGCAGCACTTGCCTACGGCCTCGACAAGAAGGATGGCAAGACCATTGCCGTCTATGACCTTGGCGGCGGCACGTTCGACATTTCGGTGCTCGAAATCGGCGACGGCGTGTTCGAAGTGAAGTCGACCAATGGCGACACCTTCCTCGGCGGCGAGGATTTCGACATGCGTCTCGTCGAATACCTGGCGGCCGAGTTCAAGAAGGAACAGGGCATCGACCTGAAGAACGACAAGCTTGCGCTGCAGCGCCTCAAGGAGGCGGCTGAAAAGGCCAAAATCGAGCTGTCGTCGACGACGCAGACCGAAATCAACCTGCCCTTCATCACCGCCGACGCGACCGGCCCCAAGCACCTGACACTGAAGCTGACCCGTGCCAAGTTCGAGCAGCTGGTCGACGATCTCGTCCAGCGCACCATCGAGCCCTGCAAGGCAGCGCTCAAGGATGCCGGGCTGAAGGCTGGCGAGATCGACGAAGTGGTCCTGGTCGGCGGCATGACCCGCATGCCCAAGATCCAGGAGATCGTGAAGCAGTTCTTCGGCAAGGAGCCGCACAAGGGCGTCAACCCGGATGAGGTCGTCGCACTCGGCGCCGCAATCCAGGCCGGCGTGCTGCAGGGCGACGTGAAGGACGTGCTGCTGCTCGACGTGACGCCGCTGTCGCTCGGCATCGAGACGCTGGGTGGCGTGTTCACCCGCCTGATCGAACGCAACACGACCATCCCGACCAAGAAGAGCCAGGTGTTCTCGACCGCTGAAGACAGTCAGTCGGCCGTGACCATCCGCGTCTTCCAGGGCGAGCGTGAAATGGCTGCCGACAACAAAGCGCTCGGCCAGTTCGACCTGGTCGGCATTCCGCCGGCGCCGCGCGGCGTGCCGCAGATCGAGGTCACTTTCGACATCGACGCCAACGGCATCGTCAACGTTTCGGCCAAGGACAAGGGCACCGGCAAGGAGCACCAGATCCGCATCCAGGCCTCTGGTGGCCTTTCGGACGCCGACATCGAGAAGATGGTCAAGGACGCCGAAGCCAATGCCGAGACCGACAAGCAGCGGCGTGCTTTGGTCGAGGCCCGCAACCAGGCCGAGGCGCTGGTGCACTCCTCCGAGAAGTCGCTGAAGGAATATGGCGACAAGGTTTCGGAAACCGAGCGCACGGCGATATCGGAGGCTATCACGGCGCTGAAGGCTGCTGCCGAAGGCGACGATGCCGCCGACATCGAGGCCAAGTCGCAGACGCTTGCCGAAGCATCCATGAAGCTCGGCCAGGCCATGTACGAAGCTTCGCAGAAGGAAGCGGCGGAAGCCGACGCCAAGGCGGACGCGGCCAAGGATAGCGACGTGGTCGACGCCGATTTCGAGGAAATCGACGAAAACGACGAGAAGAAGAAGTCGGCCTGACCGGTTGACGGCAAATAAAGCGGAAAGCCCGGCGCAAAGCCGGGCTTTTTTGCAACCCTCGCTGAAAAAGTGCGGGCCTTGCCGAAAAAGTCACTGAAAAACACAGGCACAAGCGCGCCGGCCCTAGCATCCGGGCATCACCGCTCCTAAATCGAGACAACGTGCCGGCAAACGACGCAACATGCATCAAGACGTTGAGCATCCGGACTGCGGGAAAAGATGAAAGCTGATTTCTACGAGACGCTGGGCGTGCAAAAGGGCGCCGACGAGAAGGAGCTCAAGAGCGCTTTCCGCAAGCTGGCCATGCAGTTCCATCCCGACCGCAATCCCGGCGATCACTCCTGCGAGCACAAGTTCAAGGAAATCAACGAAGCCTACGAAACGCTGAAGGACCCGCAGAAGCGCGCGGCCTATGACCGTTTCGGTCACGCCGCCTTCGAGCAGGGCGGCATGAATGGCGGCGCGCAAGGTTTTGGCGCCGGCGGCTTCGCCGACATTTTCGAGGATATTTTCGGCGACATGATGGGCGGGCGCCAGCGCCGCTCGTCGGGCGGCCGCGAGCGTGGCGCCGATTTGCGCTACAATATGGAAATCACGCTGGAAGAAGCGTTTGCCGGCAAGACCGCGCAAATCCGCGTGCCGGCCTCGATCTCATGCACGGAATGCTCCGGGACCGGCGCCAAGCCCGGCACCCAGCCGGTGACCTGCTCGATGTGCCATGGCCACGGCAAGGTACGAGCGACACAAGGCTTCTTCTCGATCGAGCGTACCTGCCCGCAATGCCAAGGCCGCGGCCAGACGATCAAGGACCCGTGCCCGAAATGCGCCGGCCAGGGCCGCGTCACCGAGGAACGCTCGCTGTCGGTCAATATCCCGGCCGGCATCGAGGACGGCACCCGCATCCGGCTTGCCAATGAGGGCGAGGCGGGCCTGCGCGGCGGCCCATCGGGCGACCTCTATATTTTCCTGGCGGTGAAGCCGCATGAATTCTTCCAGCGCGACGGCGCCGATCTCTACTGCAAGGTGCCGATATCGATGACGACGGCCGCCCTTGGCGGCTCGTTCGAGGTGACGACGCTGGACGGCAGTCAGACCAAGGTGAAAGTGACCGAAGGCACGCAGAACGGCCGCCAGTTCCGCCTCAAGGGCAAGGGCATGCCGGTGCTGCGCCAGCCCAATGTCGGCGACCTCTATATCCAGACCGCGGTCGAAACGCCGCAAAACCTGTCGCGCCGCCAGCGCGAGCTGCTGGAAGAGTTCGAGCAGCTGTCGTCGAAGGACAATTCGCCCCAGTCGAGCGGCTTTTTCGCCCGCATGAAGGACTTTTTCGAATCCTTCGGCGAGCACTGAACCCAAACCAAGGCCGCCACGCTTCCCGAACGTCATCAACATCTTATGCCAGATCGCGCCTTGCCTTGGACCTGTTAGCTGCTAAGTAGCGTTCGGGGAGTGTTGAGGAGAACTTGCATGGCACGTGGTCCGGGATTGCGGAAGGCGCTGGCGGAAAAGTTCGACGACGAACTCAAATTCTTCAAAGGCTGGATCGACAAGCCGAAGTCGGTCGGTTCGATCGTGCCGACAAGCTCCATCACCGCCCGCAAGATGGCTTCCATCGTCAATCCGAAGTCCGGCCTGCCGGTGCTTGAAGTCGGACCCGGCACAGGCGTCATCACCCGTGCAATCCTCGCCCAGGGCGTTAAGCCCGAAAACCTGTACGCGGTCGAATATTCCACCGATTTCGTGCGCCATCTGCGCCAGCTCTATCCCGGCGTCAACGTCATCGAGGGCGATGCCTTCAATCTCAACGCCACGCTTGGCGAGAAGAGCGGGATGGTTTTCGATTCCGTCGTCTCCGGCGTGCCGCTGCTCAATTTTCCGGTCGCACAGCGGATCGCCTATATTGAAAGCCTGCTAGACCGCATCCCGGTTGGACGGCCGATCGTGCAGCTGACCTATGGGCCGTTGTCGCCGATCCCGCCCGGCCGCGGCAATTACACGGTCAAGCATTTCGACTTCATCTTCCGCAACATCCCGCCGACGCAGCTGTGGATCTACCGGCGGGAAGCGCATTAGCTGGTATTGGGGGCGGGAGAAGTCTCTGGCGCCTTGTAGAGGATCGACGTCTCCCGAAGGAAGCTCGATTGAGGGTCGATCCACATCCTTGACTGTTATCCGCCTCGCAAACTCGTGGCGACTTCTCTGATCGCCGCGCACATGGCCCGCACGGCCGTTGCTTCGGCGCTGCTGGAGAACAGAAGCAACAGAGGCCGACGCGCACGCGGCTCCAGAGGACGCCTCGCGACGGTTCGCTGCCAATCGGCCGGAAACGCCAGGCCTGGCGCAATCGACAAACCGCGCCCGGCCCCAACCAGAGCAAGCAGCGCCGCCATATCGCTCGCCGACAGGATGACAACTGGCGCAACGCCAAAATCCTGGAACAATTCGGCAAGCATTGGTCCGCAGCCGCCGCTCGACATGATGAATGGCTGGCCGTCGAGAGCGCGGATCGGAAATGACCCGCCTTGGACTGAGTTCTTTTGCGATGACGCCACAAAGAGTTCGTCGTCGACAAGTTCCTCGGCTTGGCAATTGCCGGCGATGTAGGACAGTCCAATATCGGCGGCACCGCGATCGACCCACTCCGCCACCTCGGTATCCGTGCCCAAGAGCAGTTCGACAGCAAGCTCCGGGTGCCGGACGGAAGTAATGTTCAACGCATATGGAGCAATCTTTACCTAGGCGCTGCTGACCAGCGCGAGCCGTACTCTGCCTTTGATGGAGTGTTCCCGTAGGCCGGCAAGACGGCCTAAAGCATGCAAAGCGGCGCGCGCCGCATCCAAAGCCGCCTCGCCGGTTGCGGTGAAAGCGACACCGCGCCGATCACGTATGACGAGGGGCGCGCCAACGATCTCCTCCAGCGCCTTCATTGCATGGCTTATGGCCGATTGAGAAAGACAGAGCCGCTCGGCGGTTTTCGTGAAGCTGCGCGTCTCGCTGAGCGATGTCAGGACGCGCACCATCGTGATGTTGATATTAGCTTTGTTCATGGCTGCCGAAATATCTTTCATTTCGCTCATATTAAAGAGCGCTGTAGGTTTTGTGAAGGTGAGGGAAACGACCCTCGAAATCGGCGAGCGGCTTTCCTGGCCTCTCCGGCATGCAGGCGTGCGGTACGACGAGACTGAAACTGGAGTATCGCATGAGCTACCTTCCGCAATTCCTGACCCTTGCTTCGGTCTTCCTGCTCGGCGCCATGAGCCCAGGACCCGATTTTGTAGCCGTGACTTCCCATGCGCTGATCAGCCGTCGCGCGGGGTTCCATGTGGCGCTTGGCATTGCCGCAGCGATCATGGTGTGGGCGGCTCTCGCGATGTGTGGCCTGGGCCTCGTACTGACGCAGATTGCATGGGCTCACCTTGCCGTCCGGATCGCCGGTGCCGTGTATCTCGGTTACCTGGGCAGCAAGATCCTTTTGTCGGCTTGGCAGGCGCGGCTACCGCTGGCCGTCGGTGGCGCAGAGACTACGGCTCCTTGGCGAAGCGGATTCGTTGTCGGAATTACAAATCCGAAGACGGCCGCGTTCTTCGCGAGCCTGTTCATATCGGTATTGCCGATGCAGGCTCCGATCTGGGTCCAGGCAGTGTCGCTGGCCATAATCGGGCTGGTCGCGATGGCGTGGTTTGGGCTTGTCGCGCTAATGTTCTCCACAAGAAGGGTTCGGTCGGTATATGGCAGCGTCCGCAGGCCGATAGATGCCTTGCTCGGAGTTGCACTCATCGCGCTGAGTGCAAGAATTGCGGTCACCCACTAGCAATAGCCCAGCTGCTCGGCACACCTTCGCGCGCTTGCCCCCCGATCGTTTCCGTTTTTTGGGCCAGTGCGTTGATTTGCGCAGCCTCTGGCTGTACCTGTCCGGGAACAAGAGTGGCCAATGGCTGTGATCGCGAAAATCCTCGTCTTCGCCGGCTCGGTGCGCAGCGGCGCCTTCAGCGGCAGGACCGCCGATGTGGCGCAGAAGGAGCTGGCCATGCAAGGCGCCGAGGTGACGCGCATTTCGCTGGCCGACTATCCGCTGCCGATCATCGACGAGGACCTCGAAAAGGAAAAAGGCGTTCCCGACAACGCCGTGAAGCTCGGCCGGCTGATCGCCGCCCATGACGGGCTGCTGATCGCGACGCCGGAATATAATGGCTCGATCCCGCCACTGCTCAAGAACACGATCGACTGGGTAAGCCGGGTGCGCCTCGATGGCGGCTGGCCGGTGAGGCCATTTGTCGGCAAGGTCGCCGGCCTGTGCTCGTCTTCGAACGGACATTTCGCCGGGATCCGCTGCATCAACCATCTGCGCGCCGTGCTGGTGCGCTGCCAGCTGGAGATGGTGACGCCGGAATGCTCGGTATCCGATGGCGGCAGTGCCTTCGACGGCGACGGCAATTTCAGGGATGATAGACTGACCAAATCGATGGAGCACCTATGCCGCACGCTGATCGAAACCTCGCGCATGCTATCGACCCGGACCGGGGCATGATTTCCACAGCCATGCAGGCCCATACCATGAGAGACAGGCTGATCGTCGGCCTCGACGTGCCGACGGTGAAAGAGGCCGAACAGGCGGTGCGCGAACTCGACGGCGTCGTCTCCTTCTACAAGATCGGCTACCAGCTGGCCTTCGCCGGCGGGCTCGACTTCGCCAGGGAGTTGGCCAGCGGCGGCACCAGAATCTTCCTCGACATGAAGCTGCTCGACATCGACCACACGGTGGCCAAGGGTGTCGAGAACATCGTGCGCATGGGCATGACCATGCTGACCATCCACGCCTATCCCAAGGCGATGCGGGCCGCGGTGGAGGCCGCCAGGGGCAGCGACCTGTGCCTGCTGGCGGTCAGCGTGCTGACCTCGATGGACGAGCAGGACGTGATCGACGCCGGCTATGAATATGACCCGCACACGCTGGTGCTGAGGCGCGCCGAACAGGCGCTGCATGCAGGCATGGGCGGCGTCGTCTGCTCGGCCGAGGAGGCGGAAGCGGTGCGCCGCATCGTCGGACCCGACCTGGCGGTGGTGACGCCGGGGATACGGCCCAAGGGCAGCGACCATGGTGACCAGAAACGCGTGGTGACGCCCGGCCAGGCGATCCGCAACGGCTCCAGCCATCTTGTTGTGGGCCGGCCAATCGTGGCGGCAAGCGACAGGCGCGCGGCGGCGGAAGCCATACTGGAAGAGATGCGCGCCGCGTAACGAGGAGAAGAAAATGCGCAAGGGATACTGGATAGCCCGCGTCGATGTGTGCGACGCTGAAGGCTACAAGGACTATGTCGCTGCCGCCAAGCTCGCTTTCGACCGTTTCGACGTGAAGTTCCTTGCCCGTGGCGGTGAGCATGAAAAGGCCGAGGGGCCTGGCCGCGCCCGCAATGTCATTATCGAGTTCGAATCGCTCAGCGCGGCGCATGACTGCTACCACTCGCCGGAGTACCAGCGCGCCGTGGCCATCCGTCAGAAAGTAGCCGATGGCGAGATCGTGCTGGTCGAGGGTATCTGACGCGCGAAGCTGCTCTGCTCAGTGCGGCGCTTCCTCCTGCGCCAGCACCTCCAGTTGATGGCGGTGCCCCGACAGCTCATAGCCGACAACGGTGACGGCCGGCGCTAGCGTGAGTAAGATGAGGCAGACCGCCATGTCGACGCCGGCAATGGCGGCGATGATGGCAAGTGCGACGACCGCAGCCGTTCCCGCCAGCAGCCAGACGTGGAGTGGATCGAAGCGCTGGACGAGATAATAATACAGCGCATAGATCGCCCCCAGGAACACGCCTAGCGGAATGGCGACTGACAGCAGGGTCGCTACCGGGCCGTTATGGGTCATGTGCTCGATGAAATAGGCCGCGACATGCAGCCCGGCGCCGGTGGCGACGATGGCAGCGACGATCACCATCTGGCCATAGCCCCAGACGAAGGAACGGCTGCGGTGCTGGTGCAGCACCGTCCCCGAGGGCAGCATGTAATAGACCCACCACATGCCGAAGGTGAGACCCATTCCGGCAATGCCGATCAAGGCGGCATCGAGGTTCCAGCCCTGCTCCTCGACCACGGCCGACAGCGTCGCCAGCGTGCCGACCACCCCTTCGCCCAGCGCGATAATGGCGAACAGGCTGTAGCGCTCGGCGACGTGATGTGCGTGCCAGGGCGTGCCGCCATCCCGGCGTTCGGCGATGACCGGTCCGGCAAGCTCGATGAGAAGCAGGACCGCGCCGAAAGCCAGGCTCGTCGCCAGCGAGAAATCGACCAGGATCTGCACCACCCAGCCGATCTGGGCGATCGCGATGGCGATGGCATAGGTGAGACAGGCACGCCGCCGCCCAAGGTCCTGCCGCGCCGCGCGCAGCCATTGGAAGATCATGGCGACGCGCATGATGACGTAGCCCAGCACCATGACCGAATTGTTGAGGTGTTCGCCATGCTCGATCGAGGCGAACATGCGCGGCAGGCCGATGGCCAGCACCAGCACGCCGATCATCTGCACCATGGTGACGAGGCGGAAGATCCAATCGTCGGTGTCATAGGCGGAGGAAAACCAGGAGAAATTGATCCACGCCCAGCAGATGGCGAAGCTGGCAAAGCCGAAGCCGATCAGCGCCGCCGCGTAGTTGCCCTCGGCAAGGGCGTGCGCCAGTTGCGCGGCGGCAAGGCTGAAGGCGGTGACGAAGGTTAGATCGAACAGCAGCTCGAGCGGCGTGGCGACGCGATGCGCCTCGTGCGGATCGCGCCCGGCCATGCGCCTGATGTGATGGTGGAGGGAGCTTGCTGGTGTGCTCATCGCGCGGCCTTGCCTGAGGACTGTCCCGCGACACTAAAGGTGGAGCAAAAGCCGTCAAGGCGCGGTAGGTCGCGCTGGTCCCTCGACCGTTCAGATCGCCTGTCGGTTCAGTCGGTTCGCCGCCGTCTCGGCAACCGCATCGGCCAGCGTCATGCCCCATTGCATCAGGCAATAGGCGCGGAAATCGAAGCAGGGCAGGCCGGGACAGACCTCGAACTCGATGAGGTGGACATGGTCGTTAGCCTCGACCCTGAAATCGAGGGAAAACACGTCTCGCAGGCCGAGCCCGCTGACCAGCCGCTCGGCGATGCGGCGGATGGTTGCCGCGGCTGCCGGCTGGGTGTCGGCAACCGCCTCCAGCACCGGCTCGCTGTATAGTCCAGCCGCCTTGGCGGCCTCTCCGGTGTCGCCGTAAAGCGCCATCGAGTCCGCCATGGTCTGGAAATCGCCGCCGGAGTCGACGAATGCAACGCCGAGCGCTTCCGCCCCGGCATCCGTTTGCAGCCCAAGGAAGCTGGCGCGGACATTGCGACCGCCGACATAGGGCTGGACGACGACATCGTCGCGATAAGCGGCATAGACCCGCCGGCTAAGCTCCAGCGCATGGGCCAGGTCGTTGCAGCGTGAATCCGGCCAGATGCCTACCTTGGAGCCGAGCCGGTTCGGCTTGACGAACCAGCCGGCTTCCGAAGCTGGCGGGTCGGCCAGCCAGCGGCCGTCGCGGGCCAGGCCTGCCTGCGGCGCCGGCAGGCCGAGCGCGCAAAGCACGGCGCCGGAACGGAACTTGTCCTGGCAAAGCGCGAACAGCGCATCGTCGGCTCCGATGGTTCTAAGCCCATTCAGCCTGGCAAGTGCGGGCGCTGCAGCACCGCGGAAATAGGCAATGCCGTCGGTCAGCGTCCAGACCAGCGTGGTTGCGGGATCGGCCTTCGCCAGCGCGCTTGCCGCATCGTCGAGTGCAACCGGCATAAAGGCGAAGCCGCGCCGCCCGCAAGCGGCAGTGAGCTCATCGAATTCGGGCGCGAGATCGGTCGATTGCGCCAGATAGGACGAGATTTCCAGGGCGCGCTCGGCGGGAAAGCCGTCGGCGACCAGCCGGTCGAGACAGGCCTTTTCCGGCTCATGGACGAGGATCAGGGTCGGGCGCGGCATGGATCAGGACCTTCGGTGGTGTTGTCCCACCATGGCATGGCCCCTGCTTCAGACTTGCGCGAAACCGACCGAGGCGGACGCCTGCGCGACAGCGCTCAGGCGATGACCACGCGCGGCTCGAAGCGGCCGTTGACGGGGATGTCGAGCAGGAAGGTCATGCCGGCCTGTGGGTCGAGCTTGCGCTGCTTGTCGTCCTTGCCTTTCCAGGCCGAGGTCACCGCCAGCCGATCGGCCTTGGCGCCGACAAAGGCCGGGCACGAGGACTGCCCCGCCGGCACGGCAATTTCGCGCAACAATGTGCCGTCCGGCGCATAAGCCTTCACCGCCTTGCCGCCCCAGACGGCATTCCACAGCACGCCGTCGCGATCAACGACCGAGCCGTCGACAAAGCCCTTGGACGAGCGATGGTCGACGAACACTTTGGACTCGCCGACCGGCAGGCCAGTCGCCGGATCGCAGGCGACCCGCATCAACAGGCCGGTCGAGGTGTCGGTGTAATAGGCAATCGAGCCGTCTTCGGAAAAACAGATCGAATTCGATACTGTGATGCCGGTGTAAAGCGTGCGCAATTCGCCCTTGAAGAACCAGTAGATGGCGCCGGCGCCCTTCTCCTCACCCTTGCCCATCGTGCCGACCCAGAAGGCGCCGCACGGATGGACGCGCGAATCGTTGGAGCGGGTCAGCGCATTGTCGGCCTCGATGGGCGTATGCAGCGTCAGCTTGCCGGTCGAGACGTCGCGGACATGCAGGCCGGTCTCGGTGGCGATGAGCTGGCGATTGTCATCGACAATGGCGATGGCGCTGGCCATCTGACCGAGCTCATGGACTTTCCGCGCGCCGGACGTGACACCCTGCTCCAGCAGCAGGCCGTTGACAATGTCGAACCAGAACAGCGTATCGGTGGCGGGATCGTAGCTCGGCCCCTCGCCGAGCTCGCAGACATGGTCCGAGAAAACCGAAACGTTTTCCATCATGCCGCTCCGCCGAACGCCGCATCCCAGGCCGTCACCGCCGCCTGCGCGCGCGAGGCCACCTCGTCGACGCTCATGCCGGGTTTGAACAGGCTGGAGCCAAGACCAAAAGCAGTCACCCCAGCGGCTTTGTAGCCGGCAAAGTCTTTGTCGGAAACGCCGCCGACGGCGCCGACCACGGTATCGGCCGGCAGCACGGCCCGCATCGCCGAAATGCCGCTAGGCCCGAGCACGCTTGCCGGGAAGAATTTGAGCGCCGAAGCCCCAAGCCTAATCGCCTGAAAAGCTTCGGTGGGGGTGAACACGCCTGGCATCGTCACCATGCCATGGTGCATGGCGCGGGCCATGACTTCGGCATCGATGTTGGGGCTGACCAGCAGCCTCCCGCCGGCCTTGGCCAGGGCGTCGACATCGGCTGAAGTCAGCACCGTGCCGGCGCCGACCAGCGTTGTCTTGGGCACTGCGGTGACAATGCTGGCGATCGATGAAAACGGCTCCGGCGAATTGAGCGGCACCTCGATGGCTTCGATGCCGGCGTCAAACAGCGCCTGGCAGATGGCAACCGCCTCGCTGGGTTTGAGGCCGCGCAGAATGGCGATAAGACCACGCTTGAGCTTCGGGAAGGGGGCGGTCTGGGTCACGCTGTCACTCCACTCTGGTGAGTCATTTGGCGATCATGCCATTTTCCCGCGCTGCCTCGATAAGGCCGGCACGCACCGCCTCGTCGGCGTCGACCGTCCTGACGGCAAGCCCTGCAAGGTCGAGCGCCTGGCGGTAGAGGGCTGCTAGCGACCCCGAGGCGACCAGCACGATTGCGGTGGTGCTTTCGCCATAGCGGCGGCCCGCCGAGGCGATCTCGCCGCCGATCAGCAGGCCGGACAGGCAAGCGGCGGCATCGTCGGCCTTGAGGTCCTGCAGCAGGCCGGCGGCGCGGATCGAGAACAGCCGCGAGGTGACATCGCCGCCCTCGGCCAAAGCCTTGCGGCACCATTCCCGGAACAACGGATTGTCCGGAATGACCGGCTTCGGGCTCTCGCCCAGCGAATGGCGCAGGATCGAGTGAGTGGCCAGCACCGAAAACAGCTCTCCGGTCGGCCAGGTGCAGAAGCCGTCGACCGCGCCGTCTTCAACCAGAACCCACTTCGAATGGGTGCCGGGCATGCAGACGAGATGGCGACCTTTTGCCGGCAAACCGGCGCCGGCAAGCTGGGTTTCCTCGCCGCGGATTACGTCCGGCGCATCTTCCAGGCGCTGCGCCAGGCCAGGCACGATGCGGATGTCGCGGCTCTGGCCGGGAATGCAGGCGGCCCCCGCGAGGATGGCACTGAGCGGCCCCGGCACGGTGACGTAAGGCGCTTCCAGCCAACCCTGGCGCGAGCCGGCCATGCCGCAGATGATGACCGGCAGTGTGTCAGGTGCGCCGAGCGCCGCCAGATGGCCCTCGAGGATGATCGAAAAGCCTTTTTGCTGCGCGGTGATCAACCCATCATCGCCGCGACGCTCGGCAAGCACCCCGCCCGCCTCGTCGACCAGCCAGACCCGCATGCGGGTCGTGCCCCAGTCGACGGCGGCGACTGCTGGCGTGCCTTTTGCCGGATTTTGATTCACCGGGCTCACAGGAAACCCCCGTCGACGATCAACATCTGCGCCGTCAGCATACGTGAGGCGTCGGAGGCCAGGAACAGCACTGTGCCGACGATGTCGTCGGGCTGCATGACCTGCTTGATGCATTGCTTGGCGACATGGGCGGCGAGCCTCTCCTCGGTGACCCAGAGTTCCCGCTGCCGCTCGGTGATCACCCAGCCCGGCGCAATCGCATTGACGCGGATGCCGTCGACCCCAAGCTTGCCCGCGAGACCTTTGGTGAGGCCGAGTATGCCGGCCTTGGCGGCGGTGTAGGCCGGCATATCGGGGTGGTTGATGAGATAGGAGGTTGAGGTGAAGTTGATGATCGACCCGCCGCCGGCCCGCTTCATGCCCGGCGCGACCGCCTGTGCGGTGAAGAAATGCGGGCGCAGATTGACGGCGAGATTGTTGTCCCAGAACTCGACGGTAACGTCGGCGACGTCGTGGCGTTCGTCCCATGCGGCATTGTTGACCAGCACGGTGACGTCGCCATGCGCCTCGGCCGCTTTGGCGGCCGAAGCGCGCAACGCCTCGACGTCACGCAAATCGGTCTTGAGGTAGAGCGGTCGCCGGCCAAGTTCTTTTTCGACGCGGTCGGCAAGCAGCGTGCTTGGGCCATCGGCGATGTCGATGAAGGCGACATGGGCGCCTTGGCGAACGAAGCCCTCGGTCAGTGCCGCACCAATTCCGGAACCGCCGCCGGTGATCAGCACCGAGGCTCCCCTGAGGTCGGCAAAATCGGCCGATGGCATCATATTTTTCTCTCCCGATCCGGTCGGCGCGCATCCTATCCAGCCAAGTCCGGGGAGCAAGGGCGAAAACGGCGATTTGTTTGGCTTATGTCAGACAAAAGGACGCAAGATGGCGGCCACAGTCGATCTTGGCTCGCACCGCTGACTTGCTCGACGCAGGCAAGACCGCCGGTCAGACTGCCTTGGCGTAGAGGGCGCCGCGATAGGAATCGCGGAGGTAGCCGAGCGTGGCGTCGGCGTCGACCGGTTTGCCGAAGAGATAGCCCTGGCCGCCGGCGCAGCCGAACTGGACGAGGCGGTCGGCCTGCGCCTCCTCCTCGATGCCTTCGGCGACGACATCCATGCCGAGCCCTTCGCACATGGCCAGAATGGCGCGGATGATGTGTTCCGACGGGCGGTCGTCGAGGATCGAGGAGACGAAGGCGCGGTCGATCTTGAGCTTGTCGAAATGGAATTCGCGCAAGCGGCCGAGCGAGGACTGGCCGGTGCCGAAATCGTCGAGCGAGACTCGGATGCCGACGCGACGCAGGTCCTCGACGATCTTCTCGGCCGAGGCCGGATCGTTCATCAGGCCGGTTTCGGTGATCTCGATCTCCAGCCGTCGCGGATCGAAGCCGGTGCGGTCGAGGATCGACAATATGTGCAGGCCGGTGTTCTGGTCGACGAGTTGCGAGGGCGACAGGTTGAAGGACAGGAACAGGTCCTTCGGCCAGCTGCGCGCCGCTTCGGTCGCCTTGCGCAGCACCAGCTGCGATAGCGGGCCGATGATGCCGCGCTCTTCGGCGATCGGGATGAACACGGTCGGCGGCACCACGCCGAGGTCGCGATCGGTCCAGCGCGCCAGCGTCTCGAAGCCGATGGTGCGGCGGGTGGTCAAATCGACGATGGGCTGGAAATGCGGTTCGACCTCACCGGCCGAGACGGCACGGCGCAGCGCCTGTTCGATGCGGGTGACGCGCTTGGCCGCCTCTTCCATTTCGCGGGTGTAGACGACGACCCGGCCACGGCCCGAACGCTTGGCGTGGTAGAGCGCCGTTTCGGCCTTGTTGACGAGGATTTCCGTGGTTTCGTCGCCGGAATAAAAGAGCGAGCAGCCGACCGAGGCCGAAAGCCTGGCGGTGCGTTCGCCGACATCGTAGGGCGCCGACAGGATTTCGATCATCATGCGCGACTTCTCGGCCGCCGCTTCCTCCGAGAACACCATCGGATACAGGAAGGCGAATTCGTCGGAGCCGATGCGGCAAACGGTGGAGTGGCTGTCCATCGAAGCGCGCAGCCGCATTGCCACCTGGATCAATATGTCGTCGCCGGCCTTGTGGCCGAACAGATCGTTGATCGGCTTGAAGCCGTCGAGGTCGAGAATGCCGACCGTGAACGGCGCGGGATCGTCCGCACGGTCGCTGATCAGGCGATCGACCTTGTCGAAGAAGCGGCGATGGTTGCCAAGCCCGGTCAGCGCATCGGTGAACGCCAGATCCGAGTTTTCCCTGCTTGCCTGCCCGGTGCCAAACGTCGTTTGCATCGGTATCCCTGTTTGTGACGCCCGAAATTTAGGCTGAGACTGGCAGCAAAGCGTTTAGGAAGCGTATCGCGAAATCGATTTTTCGCTGGCGAATGATGCTTTAGCGGACGCGGTAGAGTTCGACCGGGTCTCCGCGCGTTTCGGCCACCGGTTCGAGCCAATCGGGGACGCTTCCCTGCATCAGCCCGGCCAGGAAGCCTTGCGGCGCCTTGGCGGCGAGCACCTTGCTTTCGGCGCTGCCGCGGCACAGCGCCACCAGGCCGACGTGATGAGCCGCTGCGATCGTCCCCGCCTGGTCCGCCGATCCGAGGAAGGCATCGAGCGCAAGCAGATCGCCGGCGATGTTGCGATGATAGGGGCCGGCAAAGACGCGGTGCCCGGAATAGGCAAGGATGGGCGAGCCGAGATTGGAAATGGCAAGCACCGTGGTGTCCGGCAGCCGGGCCAACGCCGCGAAGGAGGCCTTGCGCTCGCAGGACGGATCGCTGTCGGTGTCCTGTGCCTCGACCGAGACCTTGCTGGCCTCGAATACGTTCGACGTCGCGGCGGCAGCACCGGCCCAGACGGCATTCACCGACACCACCCAGACCGCCGCCATGCGCAGCGATACGCTGCGCGCAGGGCTGATCCTCGCCCGTTCGCGCCAGCTTGCGATCCAGGCCGACAGCGGGATGGCGGCAAAGGCGATCGAGAATGTCGAGCCGCGGACCTGCCAGGCGCTGACGATGAAGGCGCCGACCAGCAAGGCGCCGACGAGGCTGTCCTGGCGGCGCCATGGTCCGCGCAGGCGAAGCGCCATCAGCGCGATCGCCACCAGCGGCGTGACATAGCGCGCCGCCAGCGAGGCCGGCTCATTGACGGCAATACTGAACAGCGACTGCGCCTCGTCAATGTGATCGAGCCACAATTCCTTGAGGCGCGGATCGAGGTTTGCGTAGGGAGCCGCAAGGCATTGCGGAAACAGCGCCACGACGACGGCGCCCAGCCCAAGCGCGAGCAGGGTAAGCGAGATCAGGCGGCGGCTGGCCGTGCCATTGGACACCGTGAGCGACGTCACGGCGGCAAGGCCCAGTCCGGCGATTGCCGCCACCACGAACTGCACAGCCGAGAAGGCATCGCACTGCGGCTGGCCCATGGCCGATGGCGGGATGGTGGTGACGAAGACCAGGGCTGAAACCCCGGCAAAGCCGAGACCGAAATCCCTGGCGATCCGGCGTTCGCCGCCGGGATCGACGACGAACAGCAAAGCGATGCAGGCGCCGATGGTGGCAACATAGGGCGCGGTTTCCATGCCGACGGCCAGCGTCAGGGCCGCACACAGCCCGGAAATCAGCGCCGCCCAGCGACGCGCCGGCGCCTCGAGCAGCAGGCTGAGGCTGGCCATGGTCAGCGTCAGCTGGACATTGTGATGATCGAGCGCACCCGGCAAGAAAATGCCGATGAAATGCAGCGCCGCCGCGCCGATGACGATAGCAGGCAGCACGGCGCCGACGCCGGCGAAGCTGCGTGCCGCACGGGCTGTAAAAAACACCGCCAGGCAAAACAGCAGCGACGGCCACAGCACCTGTGCGATCGCTTCGGCCATGGCCATGCTGCGGGTCAGCGCCGAGGCGGCGAGGATGATGACGGCGAGCGGTGCGTCGACCAGCCGCGACCAGTGCATGACGAAACCGCCTTCCGGCCCCATCCTGTACTGATGCAGGTCGAACCAGCCCTGGCCGGCCAGCATGTCGCGAACCTCGACCAGCCGCAGCAGGCTGTCATTGTCGCCGCCGGCATTGCTCAATTCGCGAAAGCCCGTGGCGGCATTGACAGCCAGCACCACCAGCATGGCAAGCAGCGCCAGCGTCATATCGGACTTCCAGGAGGAAGCACCCGCCTTGGCTGCGTTCATCATCATGACCTTCGTCGGAAAGACTGCGGCCTTAAACCTAGCCTTAACAGCTTCAATAAATAGTAAAGTCGCCTGAGCGAGGCCGCATATGAGCGCGGCCGGAGGCTCCGCCGGGTGTCGGGAGACGGAAATGCCGCACGAAGTCCGCCATGAGCCGGCCATTGCCGTGCTCCTGCCTTGCTACAATGAGGAACTGACCATCGCCGAGGTGGTGCGGCGCTTTCGCGAGACGCTGCCATCGGCCGAGATCTATGTCTATGACAACAATTCCAGGGATTTGACCGCGCTCAAGGCGCGCGCAGCGGGCGCCATCGTCGTCCGCGAGCCGCGCCAGGGCAAGGGCAATGTCGTGCGGCGCATGTTCGCCGACATCGATGCGGACATCTATCTGATGGCCGATGGCGACGGCACCTATGCGCCGGAAGATGCCTCGCTGCTGATCAACATCCTGCAGACCGAGCGCTGCGACATGGTGGTTGGCACCAGGCGCGGCGTCACCGACGATGCCGGCCGTTCCGGCCATGCCTTCGGCAACCGCATCTTCAACAGCCTCTACAAGCGGCTGTTCGGCGCCGACTTCACCGACATCTTCTCCGGCTACCGCGTCTTCTCGAGGCGTTTCGTCAAGAGCTTTCCCGCGGTTTCCGGCGGCTTCGAGATCGAGACCGAAATGTCGGTGCATGCCTCGCAGCTCAAACTGCCGGTGAGCGAGATCGCGCTCGATTATGGCCGCCGGCCTGAGGGATCGTCGTCGAAGCTGTCGACCTATCGCGACGGCGCCAGGATCCTGTGGATGTTCGCCATGCTGATGAAGGAAACGCAGCCGCTGCGCTTCTTCGGCGCCTTCGCGATTTTCTTCCTGGCGTCGAGCCTTGCCCTGATGACGCCGGTGCTGATCGAATTCGCCCAGACCGGCCTCGTGCCGCGCATGCCGACCTGGGTGCTGTCGGTCGGCCTGCTGCTGCTCTCGATGCTTGCGATGGTGACCGGATTGATCCTCGATTCGGTATCGCGCGGACGCGCCGAGCAGAAGCGCATTTTTTATCTCTCGGTGCCGTCGGGCCGGGTCGAACGGCGCGAACGCACTGGTGAAATCCCGAAGGCCGAACCGGGCAAGACGCCCCGGGCCGCCTGAGGCCGTGAGCCGGCTCGTCCGCTTCGTCCTGGCCGGCGGCGTTGGTTTCGTCGCCGATGCCGCGGCGCTCTGGCTGCTCTTGGCGGTGACGCCGCTCGGTCCCTTCGTCGCCCGTGTCCTGTCGATCGGCTTTGCGCTGTGCGTCACCTGGCAGATCAACCGGCACCTGACCTTTTCGCCGTCGAGCCGCGGCGTGGCTAGCGAGGGTGCGCGCTATGGCGGCGTCGGCATCGCCACCAGCATCGTCAACTATCTCGTCTACTGCGCCATCCTGTTCGCGCTGCCGGCAATGCCGCCGCTGGCGGCACTTGCGATCGCCTCGCTGGTAGCGATGGCGCTGTCGTTCCTCGGTTACTCCCGGCTGGTCTTCGACTGTTAGGGGGTCTGGGCCAAGCAAGCGCGATTGGCAGAAGCCGCCAAGTTCCGTATATCGGCGACTTGCCTTGCCGCAATTCCGGACGGAAAACCGCTACGCACTTTTCCTGGACTTGCTCGACCCGCTGGAGACCAAAAGATGACCCTGAAGATCGCCGTCCAGATGGACCATGTCTCCACCGTCTCGATCGCCGGCGACACGTCGTTTGCGCTGTCGCTGGAGGCGCAGCGGCGCGGGCACCAGCTGTTCCACTACACGCCGGACCGGCTGTCGATGCTGGGCGGCAAGGTGTTTGCCCGCATCGAGGAGATGAAGCTCCGCGACGAGAAGGGCAATCATTTTTCGCTGGGCGACAAGGTGCGCACCGACCTGTCGGAGATGGATGTGATCCTGCTGCGCCAGGATCCGCCCTTCGACATGAATTACATCACCACCACGCATATTCTGGAGCGCATTCACCCGAAGACACTGGTCGTCAACGACCCGGCCTGGGTGCGCAACAGCCCGGAAAAGATCTTCGTCACCGAATTCCCCGATCTGATGCCCGAAACGCTGATCACCAAGGATCCCCAGGAGGTCGCGGCCTTCCGCAAGGAATTCGGCGACATCATCGTCAAGCCGCTCTATGGCAATGGCGGCGCCGGCATCTTCCATCTCAAGGGAGACGATCGCAACCTCGCCTCACTGCTCGAAATGTTCGCCCAGCTGTCACGCGAGCCGTATATCGTCCAGCGCTATCTGAAGGATGTGCGCAAGGGCGACAAGCGCATCATCCTGATCGACGGCGAGGCGGTCGGCGCCATCAACCGCGTGCCGGCCGACCACGATTCCCGCTCCAACATGCATGTCGGCGGCCGCGCCGAAAAGACCGAGCTGACGGAGCGCGAACGCGAGATTTGCGCCCGCATCGGCCCGTCGCTGAAAGAGCGCGGCTTCATCCTGGTCGGCATCGACGTGATCGGCGACTACATGACCGAGATCAACGTGACCTCGCCAACCGGCGTGCGCGAAGTGCAACGCTTTGGTGGCGCGGATATCGCCAGCCTGTTCTGGGACGCGGTAGAGGCGAAGCGGCGGAATTTGGCCGCGTAGTGTGCGTTGCTACGGAGGACTTTGGTGGGTCCAGAGAAGCATCGAAAGATGCTCTTTATCGGGTAAGACTGCCGAGCAAGCGGCTCATCAAATCAAACTATGTCCCGGAAGCGCCGAGGCCTCAGTTTCGGAGGAAGGAGACCGATAAGTCTGGTCTGCAATTTTCGCTGTGGTGTTGCCCAGTCTTTCAGCAGAAAACCCGCATCGGAGTTCTTTTCCAGCAATGCAAAAGCCGCAGACAGTCCGATCAGGTCGACCAAGGTCCTGCGCATTGAGTGGCGGGAGATTAAATGCGCCAGTCCCGGCGCCACTTCGCACCAACGATTGGCCAGTGCCCGCCGTATCGCTATTTCAGTATCAGGCGACATCCTGCCGAGGCCAACTCCGGTACCCAGGATGCGCCCGTCCGCCCAGCCATTGCCGCCGTGAAGCCGATAACTGCCAAGAGCCCGCCCAATCCTCACGGTTCCGCCGATCATATGGGCGGCACGAGCCATATAACCATCGGCACATATCCTTATTTCGTCCGGATCGGATGGACGCATGATTTCAAGCGGAGCTCGACGAAACATCATCCCCGATGTGGTTGACCAAAACCAACCCACGGTACCCCGATCAATAAATAATAATGTCGGGTCAGCTTCGGTGTCGACATGCAGGTAGCCGCTCATTTTCGGCATCGATCGCGGGTCGTTCAGGTGGAATACGGGATGACCGCCCGCAAGCAGGTTGCCGGCCGTATCTATCACCACCTCATCGGAGCTCGACATTGCCGCGATACGGGTTTGGCTGAGATGCGCTCTCACATGGCATTCTATGAAGTCAGGATGCCAAGCATCGTCACCGTCAAGAAAGGAGATCAGGGGCCCGGCTGTCGCGTCAAGCCCGGTCATCATTGCTGTCAACTGCCCGCCATTTTGCAGTCGGGGCAGAAAGCGGAAACGACTGTCGCCAAGCTGGGACAGACACTCTTCAATCCTTCGGCGGGAACCGTCGGTCGAAAAATCATCGACCACCACGCATTCGAACGCAGTGTATGTCTGCGCCGCTACGGATCGGATCGCAGTGTCGATGAATGCCTCTTGATTGAAACAGCCTACGCAAACGGATACGGTTGGTAGCGCGATGTGAGAACCAGCTCCGCTTGGGACGATGTTTTCTTTCAAGAGGCGCTTCTCCGTACACCAGATTTGATCGCCTGAGATATTCCGTCGATCAAATGGCGGTGTTTCTTTGCCAAATTTCTCTCTATCGAAGCGAGTTTTTCTCCGCACTCAAGATCGCAATTGCCGCATGTTGACCCTACAGCACGGGTATCGCCCTCCTACCAAATTCGAGATTGTCAGAGCCATGCTGCGTCATGGCCACAACCTCAGAAAAGGGCACCCTTCCGCGAAGTCGCAACCTGCTCTTCAGGCCAGTTTGCTGTCGGACGATCCGTTCATATCCTATTCGGGAATGTCCGGTACGCCGCTCGGATTAGCAAGTCATATGCCTTTCCTTCCACGCGGCCACCGCGCCTGGTTTCTCATCTCGCCAACCTGGTCCATCGAAAACAGTGCTAGCGTCAAAACCATCCGGACCTATGCCGTTCTGCATAGACTCAAGAACCCCCGTCACTCGCTAATCTTCCTATCCAACACTCAGGCCGAGGCTGATCTGTTGAATCAGTCCGGCGAGGCCGCCGTCCTGCACAACAAGACGTCAACAACCTCCGAACACATATTCAGGCCTCTCGATGACGTCCCTGTAGAATTTGATGCAATCTACAATGCGCAGCTGGCTCCGTGGAAGCGCCATGACTTGTCGCTTGGCATCCAGCGTTGCGCATTTGTCTTCTATCGAGATTCAAGCGGATCCTCCACGACGGAGTCGGAAAGAGCGCGAATAAATCGGCATAGGGAGCTCGCGCCGCATCACGTCTTTATCAACGAGTTTGACGGCACCGGCAAGCCTGTCCGATTGGCACCGGCTCAGGTGAACACGCATCTAAATCGTGCAGCCGTGGGAATCTGTCTCTCTCACCTGGAAGGACCAATGTTCGCCAGCACGGAATATCTTCTCGCGGGCCTTCCAGTGGTCACGACGCCGAACCATGGCGGCCGAGACCTTTATCTGGATGACGACTATTCGCTCACAGTTCCACCCGATCCTCGATCCATCGCGGAGGCTGTCTTAGCGCTGAAGGAGCGACGAATTCCCCGGGATTACATTCGTTCGCAAACTTTGAAACGAATCGAACGAGACCGCGGGCGGTTCATAGACCTTGTAAACGAGATTTTTCTGGAGAGCGGCTCTTCGCGCCGGATCGCCCTGCCTTGGCCTTTCAGATATCCTGTCATGGAGTGGCTTCCACCGCAGGTCGCGATCGATCGATCGCTTTCAGGTTCGGTCGATGCCTTCATCACCGCTTAGAAGCAACACCCTCAGATCGCCGAAGGGCCTAGTCGCCCTTGTTAAACGCGGTCGAGGAGGCGGAGCAGCCGTTCCATTTTGCTTGACCATCTTCCTTTTTTGCAACCGGCACAGCGCGCTGCAGCCACCACGAATGCATGTTCCTGTAATGTTCTTGCCTTGGCCTGAAATCTATGGTTGTCTTGTCCTGACGTCGCTCGCGGTCTGAACCACAAGGCCGAGGCGAGCCGATATCCGGGGGCAGAGCAAGATGGTGGCGCGGGTTCGCACGGTTGCTTTCCAGGGCATCGAGGCCGTACCGGTCGATGTCCAGGTGATGATCGCGCCGGGCAAGGTCGGCATGCAGATCGTCGGGCTGGCCGACAAGGCGGTGGCCGAAAGCCGCGAGCGCGTGCAGGCGGCACTGCATGCGTCGGGGCTGTCGATGCCGTCGAAGAAGGTGACGGTCAACCTGGCGCCTGCCGATCTTCCTAAGGAAGGGAGCCATTACGACCTGCCGATCGCGCTCGGCCTGATGGCTGCACTCGGCGCCATTCCGGGCGACATGCTGGCCTCCTATGTCGTGCTCGGAGAATTGTCGCTCGACGGCACCATTGCCACGGTCGCCGGCGCGCTGCCGGCGGCGATCGGCGCCAATGCCGAGGGAAAGGGCCTGATCTGCCCGTTCGGCTGCGGGCCGGAAGCGGCCTGGGCGGGCAAGGATTTCGACATATTGGCGCCGCGCAGCCTGATTGCCATCGCCAATCATTTTCGCGGCACGCAGGTGCTGTCGCGGCCCGAGCCCGGCATCCATGTCTCGGCCCGCGACCTGCCCGACCTTTCAGACATCAAGGGCCAGGAAAGCGCCAAGCGGGCGCTGGAAGTGGCGGCGGCCGGCGGCCACAATCTGTTGATGGTCGGGCCTCCCGGCTCGGGAAAATCGATGCTGGCGCAGAGGCTGCCTTCAATTCTGCCGCCACTGGCGCCCAAGGAACTTCTTGAAGTCTCGATGATCGCCTCGGTGGCCGGCGAGCTCGGCGAAGGCAAGCTCACCGACCGGCGGCCGTTCCGCGCCCCGCACCATTCGGCTTCGATGGCGGCAATGGTCGGCGGCGGCATCGGGGCGCGGCCGGGCGAAGTATCGCTTGCCCATAACGGCGTGCTGTTCCTCGACGAGTTTCCCGAATTCACGCCGCAGACCTTGGATGCGCTGCGCCAGCCACTGGAGACCGGCGACTGCATGATCGCGCGCGCCAACCACCGCGTCACCTATCCAGCGCGCATCCAGCTGGTGGCGGCGATGAACCCGTGCCGTTGCGGCATGGCCGGCGAGCCCGGCTATCGCTGCCTGCGCGGTGAGCGCTGCCGCACCGACTACCAGGCGCGCATTTCCGGCCCGCTGCTCGACCGCATCGATCTCAGGATCGAGGTGCCTGCGGTTTCGGCCGCCGATCTGATCCGGCCGGATCGGGCGGAGAAAAGTGCCGCCGTTGCGCAGCGCGTCGCGCGCGCCCGCACCATCCAGCGCGAACGGTTCGAGCGGCTCGGCGTGACCAGCGCGACCACCAACGCGCATTGCTCGCCTTCTGTTATCGAGGACATCGCGATGCCGGATGCCGCCGGCCTGTCTCTGTTGAAGGACGCCAGCGAAAAGCTCGGCTTTTCCGCGCGCGCCTATCATCGGGTGCTGAAAGTGGCGCGCACGCTGGCCGATCTCGAAGCGAGAGAAACCGTCGGCCGCATTCACCTGGCCGAGGCGATTTCCTACCGCATGATGTCGGAGCGGGTGGCGCAGGCGGCGTAACGCTCCTCCTTGAGGGGAAGGTGGCCCCGAAGCGGCAGGGTGGGGGTCGCCGAAGAATGGTCGATCTTTTTGGAGCCGAGCCGAGAAAGGGCCTCTGCAATGACATTGCTTGTAGTGTCGTCCGAAGGGAGTCGCCGCACTTCACGCAGGACCCCACCCGGCCCTTCGGGCCACCCTCCCCTCAAGGGGGAGGGAAATGCAGGCGCTAATTCGCCCGCTCTTTCGCCTTCAGCTCCAGCCGCCGTGCGTGCAGCACCGGTTCCGTATAGCCATTCGGCTGTTCGCGGCCTCTAAACACCAGGTCGCAGGCGGCGTGGAAGGCGATGGAATTGTCGAAATCGGTGGCCATCGGGCGGTAGAGCGGGTCGCCGACATTTTGGAGGTCGACGATCGCTGCCATGCGCCGCAGCGAATCCATCACCTGGATCTGCGAGCACACCTTGTGGTGCAGCCAGTTGGCGATGTGCTGCGAGGAGATGCGCAGCGTGGCGCGGTCTTCCATCAGGCCGACATCGTTGATGTCGGGCACTTTCGAGCAGCCGACGCCCTGGTCGATCCAGCGCACGACATAGCCAAGAATACCTTGCGCATTGTTGTCGAGTTCGCGCTGGATCTCGTCGGGGGTCCAGTTCGGCCGCACCGCCACCGGCACCGACAATATATCATCGAGCTTCGCCTTCGGCCGGCTCTTGAGCGCCGCCTGGACGGCATGGACATCGACCTTGTGATAGTGCGTGGCGTGCAACGTCGCCGCCGTCGGCGACGGCACCCAGGCGGTGCTGGCGCCGGCCTTGGGATGCGCGATCTTCTGTTCCAGCATCGCCGCCATCAGATCGGGCATCGCCCACATGCCCTTGCCGATCTGGGCATGACCGGCGAGCCCGCATTCGAGCCCGATATCGACATTCCACGCCTCATAGGCGGAGATCCAGGCGGCCTGCTTCATGTCGCCCTTGCGGATCATCGGCCCGGCTTCCATCGAGGTGTGGATCTCGTCGCCGGTGCGGTCGAGGAAGCCGGTGTTGATGAACACGACGCGTTCCTTGGCGGCGCGGATCGCCTCCTTGAGGTTGACGGTGGTGCGCCGCTCCTCGTCCATGATGCCCATCTTGATGGTGTTTGCCGCCATACCGAGCAGCGCTTCGACGCGGTCGAAAATCTCGACTGCGAAGGCGACTTCCTCCGGCCCATGCATCTTCGGCTTCACCACATACATCGAGCCCGCGCGGGAATTCATCCGACGCCCGTTGGCGCCGACATCGTGCAGCGCGATCAGCGCCGTCATCGCCGCATCCAAGATGCCTTCCGGCACCTCGTTGCCATCGCGGTCGAGGATGGCCGGATTGGTCATGAGGTGACCGACGTCTCGCACCAGCATCAGCGAGCGGCCAGGCAAGCTCAGCGCGCCACCACTGGGCGCGGTCCAGGCGCGGTCCGGATTGAGCTTGCGCGTGAAGGTTTTGCCGCCCTTGCTGATTTCCTCCGCCAGATCGCCCTTCATCAGGCCGAGCCAGTTGCGGTAGACGATGACCTTGTCCTCGGCATCCACCGCCGCGACCGAATCCTCGCAGTCCTGAATGGTGGTCAGCGCCGATTCCAGGATCACGTCGGCAATGCCGGCCGGGTCGGTGCGGCCGATCTGGTTGGTGCGGTCGATGAGGATCTCGATGTGCAGGCCGTTCTGGACCAGCAGGATGGCTTCCGGGTTGGCGCCGTCGCCGCGGTAGCCGGCAAATTGTTTCGGGTTGGCCAGTGTGGTGCCGCCGGCGCCGGCGCCGAGCCGCAAGGTGCCACCCGAAACCGTCAGCCCGTTCACGCCGGCCCATTTGCCCGAGGTGAGCGGCACGGACTCGTCCAGAAAACTCTTCGCCCAGGCAACCACCTTGGCGCCGCGCACGGGGTTGAAGCTTTTTCCCTTCTCGGCGCCACCGGTCTCGGCAATGGCGTCGGTGCCGTAGAGCGCATCGTAGAGCGAGCCCCAGCGGGCATTGGCGGCGTTGATCGCATAACGCGCATTCATCACCGGCACCACCAGCTGCGGCCCGGCAACGGTGGCGATCTCGGGGTCGACATTGTCGGTCGACACGGAAAAGGCCGGCCCTTCGGGCACGAGATAGCCGATCTCACGCAAGAAGCTTTTGTAGGTCTCCATATCGATGGGCGCGCCATTGGCGCGGTGCCAGGCGTCGATCTGTTCCTGCATGGCGTCGCGTTTGGCCAACAGCGCCCGGTTCTTCGGCGCGAGATCATGGACGATGGACGAAAAGCCGTTCCAGAAGGCGTCGGCGGCAATACCGGTACCCGGCAGCGCTTCGCCGACAAAGTCATGCAGTTCGCGGGCAATCCGCAATCCGGCGATCTCGACGCGATCGGTCATCAGGGCTTCTCCAGATGAAAGGCTTTGCGGCCTTTGGCATGTCAGGGGTGAAGGGTCAATTCAGCTTAGGGTGAAGGCGGGGATTTTGAAGCTGCTGATCTCCCCCCAAGGGGACCCCAAGGGGGGAGATTACCTAAACCGCAATCCTCGGCCGACCCGATGCAACCGCCACCACATGCGCTTCGATAAACATCCGTTGGGCCTCAACGGTAGACACCTTGAACTCGGTCGAAACGTCGATCTCGGCATTATCCGTGCCGGCATCCTTCGCCCGCTCGGCTACGATCGCCCGCACATCAGCCTCCGCTGCCGCGATCGCCTTGGCCTCGTCCGTGAAGTCGCGCACCGTTTGCCCCGACGCGACCCGGAACAAACCTTCCTTGGGCTGGCTGACGCGGGCTTCGGCCGAGACGCGGACCTGGCCGACGACGGCGCCGAGCGCGTTGGCGACGTCGGTATCCTCCGGCACCACGCACTCATTACCGACCAGCTCGGCCAAGCCGGCATAGTGCAGCGGCGCCGAGGCGCCGAGGCCAATGACCGGACGATCGAGCGCGACGCTGAGCCTTGCGATGCCGGGATGGGAATCGACGGCGCGCTGCACCAGCGCATGCGCGACGGTGGCGGCGCCATCCAGCCCATCCTCGGCAAAGGCGGTCTCCAGAATGTATTCGGCCGACCAGCGCGTCAGCGTCAGCAGCACCCGTTCGGAAATCACCTCCGGAGACGGCGCGATGTACTGGCCTCGCCCATCACGCTTGCGGGCAAACAGTTCGGCGCCGAGCCGGGCCGCAAGCGGGTCCCAGTTGGCCTGCTTGCCGAGCACATGGGCGGCGTCCGAGGGGGTGAAGCCCGAGATATGCACAAGACCGCGCGAGACCAGCCGGTTCAGCGTGGCGTTCTGGGCGTTCGAGGTGAGCAGCCTGTCGATGGCGAGCGGCACCGCACCAATCAGTTCATACAGTTTCGCCTCGGGCGCGGTCAGGCCGGCGGCGAGCCTGTCCGGCACGCCGGTGCGCAACGCAAAGCGGCCGTCCATGCGGCCGGGGTTGGGCGCCCTGAGCTGGCGCTCGAGCTCCGATGTCACGGAAACACCATGCATCATGCCGGCCAGCGCCAGCGGCACCAGGCGGCGCGGCCCGAGCAGGATTTTCGGGTTGAGCGCGCCATCTTCCAGTGCCACCTCGGAATCGCCGCCGAGGCCGAAAGTGCGCATGGCGACCGCCTCGACCATGGTGCGGAAGCCGCCGACAGTGGCGCCTTCGGGATCGAGCCGAGGACGGCCGCCGTCGAGCACGGCGACATCGGTGGTGGTGCCGCCAATGTCGGACACCATGGCGTTGTCCAGGCCCGTCATGTGGCGGGCGCCGACCAGGCTGGCGGCCGGGCCGGACAGGATGGTCTCGATCGGCCGCTGGCGGGCAAACGCCGCCGAAACCAGCGCGCCATCGCCGCGCACCACCATCAGGGGGGCTACGATGTTGCGGGCCTCCAAAAATCCTTCGGTTGCCGCCACCAGCCGGTCGATCATCGAGATCAGCCTGGCGTTGAGCAAGGTGGTGAGCGCGCGACGCGGACCGCCGAGCTTGGCCGACAATTCATGGCTGGCGGTCACCGGCAGGCCGGTCTTTTCGCGGATGAGGTCGCGCGCGGCGAGTTCATGCGCCGGGTTGCGGGTGGCGAAATAGGCGCACACGGCAAAGCCCGACACCGAGGCGCCGAGTTCAGGGAGTGCTGCTTCCAGCCCCGACAGATCGAGCTTGGCCGCATTGCCGTGCACGTCATGGCCGCCCGGACAAAACACCACCGGATCGGTGCCGAGCGCCGTCTTCAGCCCGTCGCGCGCAAGGTCGGCCCCGGTAAAGCCGATCATGATGAGCGCCACACGCCCACCCTGGCCCTCGACCAGCGCATTGGTGGCGAGCGTCGTCGACATCGACACGAGTTTGATCGCGGCCGGATCGGTGGCCGATTTTCCCAGCACCGCATCGACCGCGCCGGAAATGCCGACGGCAAGATCGTGCCGCGTGGTCAGCGCCTTGGCCTTGGCCAGCACCTTGCCTTTTGGCCCGCCTTGTTCCGACCACAGCACGGCATCGGTATAGGTGCCACCGGTGTCGATACCGAGAAACAGGGGTTTTGGCTTGGCGGTCATGTCTGGCGGTCCGGGATTCTGCTCCCCCGCCCTTAGCCGATACGGCCCGGCTGATAAAGGCGGGAGAGGTGGGCCAGTTTGACCCTCGTCGCCGCTCATGCCCGCCAAACTTTGTAACGGTCACATTTTTTCATTGGTGCGTGGCCTGCCTTTGCGTGCACCATGCGCCGATCTCATCCCTTTCAGGACTTCGCCATGACCACGCTCCCCGGCATCGCCGACATCCATGCCGCCGCCGCGCGCCTCTCCGGCCTGATCGCCGAAACGACCTTGATCGAATCGCTGGAACTCAACAAACGCTTCGGCGGCCGCATCCTGTTCAAGCCGGAGACGCTGCAGCGCACCGGCTCGTTCAAGTTCCGCGGCGCCTACAACAAACTGTCTTCGCTGAGCGAAGAAGAGCGCAGCCGCGGCGTCGTCGCCTTCTCCTCAGGCAACCATGCTCAGGGCGTCGCCGCGGCGGCTGCCATGTTCGGCGTCAAGGCGGTCATTGCCATGCCGGCCGACGCGCCGGCGATGAAGATCGCCAATGTCCGCAAGATGGGCGCCGAAGTGGTGCCGTTCGACCGCTTTCGCGACGACCGCATCACGGTGGTGCGACCCTACATGGACAAGGGCATGGTGCTGGTGCCTCCTTTCGACGATCCGGCCATCATCGCCGGCCAGGGCACGATCGGTCTCGAACTGACGCGCCAGGCAAAAGCGCTCGGCGTCAGCCTCGATGCGGTCGTCATTCCCTGTGGCGGCGGCGGCCTGACGAGCGGCATTTCGATCGCCGTCAAGGATGCCTCGCCGGCCACAGCAGTCTGGGCCGTTGAGCCCGAGCATTTCGACGACACCCGCCGCTCGCTGATCGAAGGAAAAAGGGTTTCCAACGAGCCCGGCCACAGTTCGATCTGCGATGCCATCCTCACCGCAGAGCCCGGTGCCATCACCTTCGAGATCAACCGCAAGAACCTCGCCGGCGCCATCGCCGTCTCCGACAAGGCGGCCGCACAGGCGGTGCGCGACGCCATGGCCCATCTCAAGCTGGTGGTCGAACCCGGCGGCTGCGTGGCGCTGGCGGCGCTCTCGTCAGGCGAGATCGAACTGTCGGGCAAATGCGTCGCCGTCGTGCTGTCAGGCGGCAATGTCGATTTCACCACCTATGCCGAGATCATGGCCGCGGCCTGAGAACCGATATGGCAGACGCTGAGATAAGGGCGGCTCTCGATCGCCATTGGGCTGCCTCCGATGCCAATGATCTCGAGACGGAGCATCAGATCTATCGCGAGGACGCGGTGCTCGATTATCCGCAATCAGGCGAGCGCATCAGCGGACGGCACAACATCCAGTCGTCGCGCGCCACGCAGCCCAACCGGAAGCGCTTTGCCGTGCGGCGGATCACCGGGTCAGGCGACCTCTGGATCACCGAATATGTCCTGACCTATGACGGGATTCCGTCCTATACGGTGAGCATCATGGAGTTCGTCGATGGCAAAGTGGTTCGCGAGACCCAGTATTTCGGCGATCCGTTCGAGCCGGGGCAGTCGCGCGCGCAATGGGTCGAACGGATACCTTGAAACACGGCGGCGGTAGCATGACCGGCCACCATCCGCTCGATCGTGCCGAACTGCCTGATGATACGGCCGATCTCGCCCGCTATCTCATCGGCAAGCTCGTGGTGCGGGAGCTGCCGGAAGGCATCGTCAGCGGCCGTATCGTCGAGACCGAGGCCTATGTCACCGGCGACGCCGCCGGGCACGGCTATCGCGGCATGACGCCGCGCAACCGTTCGCTGTTCCTCGGGCCCGGACACGCCTACGTCTATCTCGCCTATGGGGTCTCCTGGATGCTCAATGTCTCAAGCGAGGGGCCGGGCACCGGCACCGGCGTGCTGATCCGGGCGCTGGAGCCGCTCGAAGGCATCGCCATCATGCGGCTGAACCGGGGCGTGGAGCGCCTGCGCGACCTGGCGCGCGGGCCGGGGCGGCTCGCCCAGGCATTGCGGATCGACCGTTCGCTGGACGGCCTCGATCTGTGCCGCCAAGGCCCGCTATGGCTGGCAGCCGACGAGCATCAGGCCAGCGACATCGGCCAAGGCATCCGCATCGGCATCACGAAGGATGCGGACCGCCCGCTGCGGTTCTATGTCAGAGGCAGTCCGTTCGTCAGCGGTCCGCGATCGCTCAATTCCTGAACGCTCAGTCGAGCGTGCGCCTGAACCGCACCAATGCGACGCCGGCAAACAAGGCCACGAACCCGACCAGCCAGGCGATCTCGCCCGCAACCGCCGGCAGTTCGGCGCCCTTCAGCATCACCGCGCGGGTGATGCGCAGAAAATGCGTCAGCGGAAAAATCTCGCCGAAGGTCTGCGCCCAGCCCGGCATGCCGCGATAGGGGAACATGAAGCCGGACAGCAGGATCGACGGCAGGAAGAAGAAGAAGGTCAGCTGCAGCGCCTGCATCTGCGTGCGGGCGATGGTCGAGATGGTGTAGCCAAGCAGCACCAGCGCCAGCACGAACACCAATACGGCTGTAAGCAGCAGCGACATGGAACCGGTGAAGGGGATGGCGAACAAGAGCTTCGACGCCGCCAGCACCACCACCACCTGGACGCCACCGACCACAAGATAGGGCAGCACCTTGCCCAGCATGATCTCAAACGGGCTGGACGGCATGGCGAGCAGGTTTTCCATCGTGCCGCGCTCGGTCTCGCGGGTCAGCGCGATCGAGGTCATCATCACCAGGGTCATCTGCAGGATGACGCCGAGCAGGCCGGGCACGATGTTGTATTGCGAGATGCCTTCCGGATTGTAGCGCTGGTGCACCACCACATCGAGCTGGCCCCTGGCGGCCTCACTCGCCGCCTCCTGCATGCCTTGCGCCCGAAGCAGCGCCTGGCTGGCCACTTTGCTTAGCGTCGAGATGGCGCCGCTGGCGGCGGCCGGGTCGGTGGCGTCGGCCTCGATGAGTATCTGCGGATTGTCGCCGCGCTCCACCCGGCGGCCGAAATCGGCCGGGATGGTGACGACGAAGGCGACATCGCCGCGCGCCATCAGGAATTCGGCATCCTCGGCACTTTGCGCGACATGGTCGAAGCGGTAGTAGCCGGTCGTCTGCAGGGCTGCGACAATGGCGCGGGTGTAGGGGTCGTTGCTGGTCGCCACCAGTGCGGCAGGCAGGCTTTTGGGATCGTTGTTGATAGCGTAGCCGAACAGCACCAGCTGCATAAGCGGCACGCCCAGCATCATGGCGAAGGTGATGCGGTCGCGCCGCATCTGGATGAATTCCTTGATCAGCAGCGCACCGAGCCTGGCGAAGGAGAAGACGCTGTTCATGCCATATTGTCCTTCGAGCCGGACATGAACTGGATGAAGACGTCCTCGAGGCTGGTCTCGCCGGGTTTTACGCTGACGCCCTTGTGCTCCTTCTCGACATCGGCGAGCGCCTTTTCGAGCTTTGCCTTGTCGGAGCCGACGACATGCAGCGTCGCGCCGAACGGCGCCACCTGGTCGACGCCGGGCCGGTCCCTGAGTGCATCGGCGACCTGGTCGAGGCGCGGTCCCTGCAGCACGAAGGTGGTCAGACCGGCATTCGTCACCACCTCGTCCACCGTGCCGGTGGCCAGCATCTTGCCGTAGGAGATGTAGCTGATGCGGTGGCAGCGCTCGGCTTCGTCCATGTAGTGGGTGGACACCAGCACGGTCAGACCGCCGCTCGCCAGCCGGTGGATCTCGTCCCAGAATTCGCGCCGCGCCTTCGGATCGACGCCGGCGGTCGGCTCGTCGAGCAGCAGCAGCTTCGGCTTGTGCATGATGCAGGCGGCCAGTGCCAGCCGCTGCTTCCAGCCGCCTGACAGCGTGCCGGCGAGCTGGTTGCGGCGGCTCGTCAGGCCAAGCTCTTCCAGCGTTTTCGACACATGCTCCTCGACCGGCTTCAGCCGGTAGAGCCGCGCCACGAATTCGAGATTCTCGCCGATCGTCAAATCCTCGTAGAACGAGAATTTCTGCGTCATGTAGCCGACTTCGCGCTTGATGCGGAGCGACTCGGTGCGGACGTTGAAACCCAGCACCGTACCTTCGCCCTCGTCGGGCGTCAGCAGGCCGCACATGATGCGGATGGTCGTCGTCTTGCCGGACCCGTTGGGCCCGAGAAAGCCGACGATCTCGCCCTCGCCCACCGTCATCGTCACATGGTCGACGACAGTCTTGTCGCCGAAACGCTTGACCAGGCCATGAACGTCGATGGCGTTCATTTTGCGGAGGCCGCCAGCTCGACATCGACGATCTGTCCCGGCTGCAGCGCTTGCGCCTTGCCCTCAGGCCGCGCCTCGACGAGGTAGACCAGCTTCTGCCGGTTCTCGAGCGAGTAGATCACCGGCGGGGTGAATTCCGGGTCGGGCGAGACATAGCTGACGCGCGCCTTCACCTCCGGCCCGCAGCCGTCGCAATGGACGACAAGCAGCGTGCCGACCTTGATCGACGAGAACGCACTTTCCGGGACATAGACGCTGAGCTTTACCGCACCGTCCGGCAACATCGAAATGACAGGCGCGGTCGGACCGGCGGTGTCGCCGGGATTGCGGATGACGTCATTGATGCGGCCGGGCGAGGGTGCCGCCAGCACGCGCTTCGATAGCCGCCACTCAGCCTGTTCCAACGCCGACTGCGCCTGTTTGACCTGATTGTCTGCCGCCTTGATCGTTTCGGGACGCGCAGGCAGACCGCCGACGGCGAGGTTGGCCTGCGCCTGGCCGACCTGCGCATTGGCGGTCTCCAGCGTCGCGGCGGCGGTGTCGTAGTCGGCCTGCGTGCCGGCACCGCGCTTGAACAGGTCGGCGGCGCGGTCGTATTTGCGCTTGGCATCCGTGGCCTGGGCCTTGGCCATGTCGACCTCGGCCTTCAGCACCGCGATCTCCTCCGGCCGCTTGCCGATCTGCAGGTCGGCCAGCTGCGCCTGCGCCTGGGCGAGCGCGGCCTCTGCCTGGGCGACGGCGATTTTTGCGTCGGCGCTTTCGAGAGTCACCACCGGCGTGCCTGATACAACACGGTCGCCGCGCTTGACCGCGACGGTCTCGACCTGCGCCACTTCGATCGGCGCCAGCAAGACATAGTCGCCCTCGACATAGCCGACGGCAAGCGGCGCTGCCGGCGCGCAGGCGCCGAACAGCTGGGCTGCGAGCGGCAGGGAACAGAGAAAACTCATCGCTTGCCCTCCTTGCGGGCGACCGGATTTCGGGCCGCCAGTATGGCGCCAAGATTGCTTGTGACCGCCGCCACCACCTTGGCGGCTTCGGTGTTACCGATCTCGCGCCAGCCCATACGACGCATCACTGCTTCGCGGCCGATGCGGAAATAGATGACCTGGCCGATCAGCGTGAAGACCACGAGCTTGGTGGCCTCGCTTTCGGCCGGCTCGCCCGTCGCCTGTTCCCAGATCTGGCAGAGGCGGCGATGCGTCGGTTCGAACACCCCGTCATAGATGCGGTCGAGGGCGGCCGTCGGATGCGACAACTCTCTAAGTACGAATTGTACGATATCGCCCGCCTCCGGCCGGGCGACGATAAATCCTACCATCCGCTCCAATGCGGTCGAGAGCTGCGCCCGCGCCGTCTCTGAACTGGCTTGACCTTGCACTTGCATGCCGCCGAGCGCCTGGCCGGCAACCGCCTGGATGGTCTCGACGATGTGGTCGGCGGCGGCCCCGCGCAGCCCTTCCTTGCCGCCGAAATGATAGGCGATGGAGCCGATGTTGGCCTTCGCCTCCGCCGCGATCTCGCGCGTCGAGGTGCCGTCGAAGCCCTGCCGCCCAAACAGTTTGAGCGCGGCCAGCACCAGTGCGGCGCGCGTCTGCTCGGCGGGCGATGTCTCCTGGCGAGGCATTTTGTCGGGCGCGGATTTGATCATATCGGCCTGTTTAATCAATCGATTGATTAAAGTCAAATTGATGTCTACGGCGGCTTGCCATGTCGGGCCGCAGACGCTTTAGTGCGCGGCCATGGGCAAGGAAGTCGAACGCAAGTTCCTGGTCTCCAGCGCCGAATGGCTAGAAATGGCCGAGGCGAATATACGCATTCGCCAGTTCTATCTTGCCGCAGCACCTGGCCGCACCGTGCGCGTGCGCATCAGCGACGGCAGTTCGGCGAAGCTGACGCTCAAATTCGGCAGCAAGATCCGCGAGCGCGACGAATACGAATATGAAATTCCTCTGACTGATGCCGAGGAGATGCTGGCCTTCGCCATCGGACATGTCATCGAGAAGACACGCCACCATGTTAGGCATCGCGGCTATCTCTACGAAGTCGATGTTTTCGGCGGGATCCTAGCCGGCCTTGTGGTGGCCGAACTGGAGACGCCGGAGGATGTACCTGACGAAATGCTGCCTGATTGGCTCGGCCGCGAAGTGACCGGCGAGCAGAGATTTTACAACGCGTCGCTCGCCCTAGAGCCGGATGATTTTAGGTCGGGTCGACCTAAAATCGGAATCCGGCTCTAAATCAAAAGAGATGGAGCATGATGTCGTCCGAAAACCGCTTCACACTTTTCGGCATCATGCTCTAGGGGGATTCCGGAGATCGCCGCATGAGCTTTCGCATCGATCCGCGCCTGCCGCTGACCGGCGAGGTCAGGCGTATCCTTGGCGAGGAGATCGGCAAGGCGCTTGCCCATCTGGCCGTCGCGCGCGACCAGCCGGAGCAGGCATTGCACAAATGCCGCAAGCGGCTGAAGAGCGCGCGCGCCTTGCTGCGGCTGGTCCGTTCCGGAAATGAAACATTCTGTCGGACTGAGAACCAATGCTACCGTCAGGTGGCGGCGCTGCTTGCCGGGCCGCGCGAGGCGACCGCGCTGGTCGAGACCGTCGACCGGCTGGCAGCCGCCTTTCCCGAGCAGGTTGCCGGCGGCGGCCTCGACAGCGTGCGCGACCGGCTGATTGCCCGCCAGCATGAAATGCATGCCGGCGCCGGCCTCGACGCCGCCATAGGCGCGGCCACCGCCGCCTGCGAGGAAGGCCTCATCAGGATAGAGCGGCTGCTGCTCCCCGATCTGCCTGAGCATGCAGCCGATGTGCTTGCGGAAGGCGCTCGCAAGACCTTGCGCCGTGCCAGGAAGGCGCTGGACCGGGCGGGATCGCGCGGCGAAGCAGAGGATTTCCACGATCTGCGCAAGGCTGCCAAGACCCATTCGATGCATTTGTCGCTGCTCGGCCGGCTGTGGCCGACGCCGATCAAGGTGCGGCGCAAGGTGGTCGACGAACTGGGCGAAAGGCTCGGCGAACTGCACGACGTCTTCGTCATGCGCGTGTTGCTCGAGGCCGACGGTGAGCCGCTCGGCGATGCGCAGGACACAAGGCTTCTTGGCAAGCTTTTGAAGCGCTCGGAAAAAAGCCTGAAGAAGAGCTGCCTCGCCGGAGCGGCCGAGCTGTTCGGCGACAGCCCCAAGCGCTCGACAAAGAAACTCGCGCGCAATGCGCGCGACGACCTCGCCGGCCCGGTATTGTCGAAAGAGGTCCCGGTCGGTTGATCATGGCCGAGGACGTCACCTCGTGCTAGTCACACTTTACCATGACCGCGCCGCGCGACACGCTTCTCGACCGACTTGGCCGCTGGCTTGCCGGCCGGCTGCAGGACGAATCCTCGGGCTATGAGCCCTACACGCCGTCCGACGCCGAGACGTTGCGGCGCACGCTCGAACCCGGCGACATCCTGCTCATCGAAGGCAACCAGAAGATCTCCGCGGCCATCAAATACCTGACACAGTCGACGTGGTCGCATGCGGCCTTCTATATCGGCGATGCGTTGTCCGAACCGGAGGACGGATCGGAACGGCGTCGGCTGATCGAAGTCACGCTCGGCGAAGGCTGTGTCGCCGTGCCGCTGTCGCGCTACCGCACCTACAACACCCGTATCTGCCGGGCGAGCGGGCTGGCGCCGGAAGACCGCGACCATGTCGTCGCCTTCATGATCGGCAAGCTCGGCCTGAAATACGATCTCAAGAACATCTTCGACATGCTGCGCTTTTTCCTGCCGACGCCACCGGTGCCGGTGCGCTGGCGCCGCCGCATGCTGGCTTTCGGTTCCGGCGATCCGACGCGCGCCATTTGCTCGACCCTGATCGCCGAAGCCTATGGTGAGATCCGCTACCCGATCCTGCCCGAGATCACCCGCGCGCCCGGCCGCGCCTCGGCGCAGTCGAACTATTCGCGCCGCGAAATCCTGCACATCCGCCACCACTCGCTCTACACGCCGCGCGACTTCGACCTGTCGCCCTTCTTCCGCATCGTGAAACCGACGCTGGAATTTGGTTTCGACTACCGGGCGGTGACCTGGGAAGATAGGGCCGCTGAGGCGAAGGCCGCCGAATAGCAACCATTCAAACCGGCGCCGATGGCGAGTGGCGCCCTATGAGATCATTCGAGACAGTGTCGATGATCTCAGCGGAAAGCGTCGGATCGGGCACGACGCGGGAGAGGATCACCGATCCGACCATTTCCGCTAGGAATGCGATCGCGGCACTCCGCTTCGCGGCCGGGTCGCTTCCCGGCAGGAGTGAAATGATCAACGCGACATAATTGCTGACGATGCTTCCGAAGAACGATCGAAGCGCTGGATCGTCGTGCCGGGCGGCATCGGCCGCCAGTGCGGTGAGGCTGCATCCGTGCCCCGGATTGTCGCGATGATGGTCCGAGATGTAGTGGCGCACGAGCGTCTCAAACGGAGTATCGGTCGAAGCGAGCCGGGCGGATAGATCGGCGCTCATGTCACTGAAGGCCCGCTGCATGGCCTGAACGATGAGGTCGTCCTTCGACTTGAATTGTCGGTAGAAGCCTCCGTGGGTAAGCCCGGCCGCGCTCATCAGATCGGCAATGCCGATCCCGTCGATCCCTTGTTCGCGGAAGAGCTTTGCGGCGGCATCGATGACCCGCTCTCGATTTAACTCGACCATCTCCTTGCTCACCTTCACGACCGCATCCTCTCCTATTGATGATGGTCGACATATAAGACGTGGCGGAGGCGCTTGACAATGATTATGGCGGTCATTATCACCCAATGATTACGATCATAATCATTACGCAGGAAAGTTGAGATGACACAAGTTCAGTCGCGCGCCGAGAAGATCGCGCTGATCACCGGCGCTTCGGGTGGCATCGGGCATGCGGCCGGACTTGCGCTCATCCGGGCGGGGTATCGCGTGTTCGGCACCAGCCGCCGAGCTGCGCCCAACGAAGTGCGTCAGGGCATTCACATGGTCCCTTGCGACGTCACCGATGATGGGTCCGTCAGAGACGCCATCAAGCAAGTTGTCGCCCTCGCCGGCCGGATCGACGTACTGGTAAACAATGCGGGCCGCAGCCTGATCGGCGGCGCCGAGGAATCATCGGTCGCTCAAGCCCAAAGCCTGTTCGACATAAATGTCTTCGGCATTGTTCGCATGACCAATGAAGTGCTGCCCATCATGCGCAGACAGGGCGAGGGCCGGATCATCAACATCAGTTCGGTGTCCGGTTTCCTGCCGGGGCCATTCACCGCCCTCTACACCGCCACCAAACACGCAGTCGAAGGATATTCCGAGTCGCTCGATCACGAACTTCGAACGTTCGGCATCAGGGTTTCCCTTGTCGAGCCCGCCTTCACCCGCACCGGACTGGAAGAGAACGCCGAACAGCCTGACCGGATTTCCGGCGTCTACGAACAGGGGCGCTCAGCCATGAATTCGACCTGGCGCAACAGAATCGCGAGCGGCGATCCGGTGGAAGCCGTGGCCGACAAAGTGGTACAGGCAGCCACCGAAAAGACGCCGAGCATGCGCTATACGCCTGGCAAAACGGCAGGCCGTCTTCGCTTCATGCGGCGCTTCGTGCCCGAAAACATGTTCGACAAGAGCTTCCGCAAGCAGATGGGCGTGGCCGATTGATCTAAAATCAAGGCATCGCCAGGCCAGTCCGGCAGGCGAGCCTCCTTTCGCCGAGGAGCGACGAATGAAGTCCTATTTGTGCAAATATATTCCGCCGCGTTCCGACTTTCTGGCAACGATGACCACCGATGAGGAAGAGTGGATGAAGCAGCACGGAGCATTCCTGGATGACCTGCTTGAAAAGAGGCTTATCGTCGCGCACGGCCCCGTGATGGACCCGGCTGGCGGTTATGGGGTGTCGCTCTATCGGATTGCCGATGATCTGGACATAGAGGCGATCACCTCGGAGGACCCGATCGTGAAGAATGGCGCCGGGCACTACGAACACCATCCGATGCTGCATTTGAAAACGCACGGCTAACCATTTCGACCAAACCGCATCGATGCGGCAGCGAAAGTCGCTCTCGAACGGGCCAGCTTTGCGCACGCTGGCGGGCGCGATCCTGTCGAGGTTTCTGGCGTCCATCCTGCCGAGGTGCAGGCGTCTCACATGGCGGCCTGCATCACGCCGAAACCGCGATGGCGCGCTGGTTTTCGGCTCTGTGTTCGACCCAGACATGGACCGGTTCGTCCCGGCCGCGGATGCTAACCGGTCCATGATCGCGCGCATTCAGCTGTGTCCCGAGCGATTCCGCCTTCGCGGCCTCAATCAGTCGTGACCCAAAGCAAATATTCGCCTGAAGCTCCCGGCAGAGCGCCTGCAAACGGCTGGCGACGTTGACGGTGTCGCCCACCACCGCGAAGGACAGGTTGCGCTCGCTGCCGACCGCGCCGAGGACGACGGCGCCATATTGTGCACCGATCCGAACGTCCAGCGGCGGATATCCCCTGGACACACGCTGGACATTCCAGTCTTCGATAGCGGCGATCATCGCTTCAGCGCACCGGATGGCCCGGGTTGCGTCGTCATGGCTGGCTTGCGGAACCCCGAAGGTCGCCATGATGCAATCGCCGATATAGTTGTCGACGGTGCCATGGTGGTCGAAAACGACCTGCTCCATGCGACGGTGGAACTGACGCAGTAGTTCGAACACTGCTTCGGCCGGATGATCCTCGGAATAGTGTGTGAAGCCGACGATGTCGGCGAACAGCACCGCGATATCCTGCCGGCGGACCGGACCGAAGGGCTCGTCATCCGAGGCGAGCTGGTCGACGACATTGGGCGAAAAATGCCGGGCGAGATTGGCGCGGGCGCGCTCCGCCTTGACATAGTCTTCCGACAGATGCCGGGAACGGGAGACGACCAGCGCCATGATCGCGCCGATAATCAGGACAACCAACACATTGGTCGCCTGCGCGAACGTATCGACGAAATTGGGGTTGAGATAGAGATTCAGTCGCTCTGTCATCGGCAGCGAATAGAGGTTCGTTGCCGGAATGACGGTTCCCGCATGAAAAACCACCCATCCCACCCCGATCGTCCACGTCAAGGCCGCGAGCGCGCCGAGATAGAGCGCCAATCGTGTCGAAAGGGTCAGCGCGCCAAGGCATACGAAAATCAGCAGGAATTTGAAGCTGCCCTCGCGCAGTTGCATCGCGGCCGGCGCGACCTCGAGGGAAAACGGGTTGGGCGTTACCAGCAGAACGGTCAACAGAATGATGTCCAGCGTACCGACGAGGTAACCGATCCACCATGGCGCGTTGCGACGGCGCGCAAAGCGAAACTGGATCAGGCCGACGAGTTGGAACAGCGCGAGGCCCGCCAGCACGAAGAGCAGCGAGGCATCCCAGCGGCTGATCAATGAAAAGAAGCAGGAGATCACGGCGAGCGATGCCGTGCGCGCCCAGAACTGCAATGCAGCACCCTGGCGTTCTGCGCGCTCCCGCAAATTTTTCAGGCGCGAATAGCGGCGAAGTTCAAGTGTTGGCGCGGTCGGCATAGGATCACTTCGATTTTGCGGGGACGGTCACGCATTCGGCAAACCCGCCCCGTACAGTCAGGCAAATCAGCGCGCGAACTCTATCATGGTTTCGTTTTTGAAACGCGGCTGGCGCGTCAAGCCGGCAACGGACGGCGTCCCTTTGCCGGAGCGGTGGGCCGGTCGGACGCACCGGCATCCCTGGGGTGCGGGCCGATCGGCATGATCGCCGGAAACGGGGTTGCGCCAAAAGCAAACGTCCATTTGTAGCCGGTCAGCCCGTCTTCCGGCGTCGTGTGCTGGTCGTGATGGGCGAGCAGTTTGGCGCGCTCGGCCAGTTCCTCCGCCTCGCGCTTCACCATCTCCGCCGTCTCCGGCCGCATCCGCCTGGAGAAAGAGACGAAGGTCGCTTCCCGCTCCAGATGGGTGATCGCCCAGCCGATGAAATTCTTGTTTGTCATCTCGAATAGCGGCCTGAGCGGCCCTTCGAAATTCCACTGGATCGGTGTGTCGACCAGCAGCCGTGCCGACAGCCCGCTGCCCAGCGCAATGAGGCCGAGCGCTTCGAGATCGCGCAGATAGAGGAACATCGAGGCTTCGCTCAAGCCCTGCGAGCGCATGACGCCCTCGGGCGTGAATTTCTCCGATAGCATGACGAAGATGAACAGCAACGCCGGCCGTCCGGCAAGCTTGCGCTCGACCTCTGGCGCGATGCGGTTGACCGGTCCCGGCCCCCGGTTCATCGACCCCAGCACGTTTTCCAGCTCGACGCCGGCGGCAGCGCAGATCCCGACGAGACGGTCGAGCTTGCAGTTGCGCTCGTGGAAGATGCGCTTCACCGTCGGCTCGGAAACGCCCATCCGCCCGGCAAGCTCACGATAGGTGACGCCTTTGGCCTTCAGCGTCCGCTTCAGCGCCCCGAAGATCAGGCCGTTCATGGAATGCACCTCTTTTCTCGCGATTTGGTATCGCGTTTCGATACTAGCGGCAATCGCCCTTCCGGAAAAGTATCGACATCTCTAGCTCTCCGCCATCCACCACAGGAGACCTGGCAGTGAAAACCCTCATCACCTCGATTTGCGTCGCCGCCTTCGGTATCGCGCTCGCACCTGCGGCCGAGGCCGCCGAACTCTGGCGCGCCTCGGGCTTCGAGCAACCGGAATCGGCGCTGTTCGACGCCGCCAACAATCGCATCATCGTCTCCAACATCGTCGGCAATCCCGGGGAGGCCGACGGCAACGGCTATCTCTCGGTGCTGTCGCTGGACGGCAAGATCATTAGCCAGCACTGGACCGACGGCATGGATGCACCAAAAGGCTCGGCGATCTCCGGCGGCAAGCTCTACGTCGCCGATATCACCAAGGTGCGCATCGTCGATCTCGCCAGCGGCAAGCTGGTCTCGACCATCGATGTGCCCGGCGCCGTGTTCCTCAATGACGTGACATCGGACAGTTCGGGCAAGGTCTATGTCACCGACATGCTGGCCGATGCGATCTATCGTATCGACGGCAACAAGCCGGACCTGTTCGTGAAGGATGCGAAGCTCGCCGCGCCCAACGGCATCTTTGCCGATGGAGGTCGGCTGATCGTGGCGTCCTGGGGCAAGGGCATCAAGCCTGATTTCAGCACCGTCGAACCCGGCGGCCTGCTGTCGGTCGATCTCGCCAGCAAGGCAATCACACCGCTGCCCGGCGCGCAAAACTTCGCCGACCTCGATGGCGTCGTCGCCATCGGCGACAGCATCTACGCCACCGCCTACATGACCGGCAGGCTCTATCGCTACAAGGTTGGCGGCACGCCGGAGGCTGTGGCGCAGTTCAAGCCGGGCAGCGCCGACATCGGCACCGACGGCAAATCCGTGATCTATGTGCCGCTGATGAACGAAGGCAAGATCGCGGTGCTGAGCCTGGACTGACGGCGCACATTTGCCGGCTCAGCCAACGGGCGCGGTTTTGAGTTGCGCCCGCGAATCCTTGATCGAGGCGGCAAAGGTCACCAGCGGCCGCTTGACGCCGTGGTTGATCAGCATGCGCCGTGTCTGCGGCGAGGCACCGGCGATGATGAAACGCACCCCTGCGCGCTTCGCCTTGTGCGCCGCGCCCTCGATGACATTGGCCGCGGTGGAATCGAAGAACGGCACCGCCGAGCAATCGAGGATGAAGTTCTTGCGCTGGTCGGCGATGCGGTCGAGCACCGTGCCGACAGTCGAGGCGGCGCCGAAGAAGAAGGCGCCGGAGATGCGATAGACGACGGTGTCGGCGTCGCTTGCCTCGCTTGCATCGTAGGCGCGGCCGCTGCTGTCGGCGACATCGTCCTGCACCAGCGGCAAATCCGCCTCCACGGCGATCGACTTGGCCATGCGGTCGATGAACAGGATCGAGCCTAGCGCGAAGCCGACGACGATGCCTTCGGTGAGATCGCGGAAGACGACGATCAGGAAGGTTGCCATCAGCACCAGGGCGTCGCCGCGCGAAGCGCGCAGCAACGTGGCGAAGGCCTGCTTCTCGAACATGTTCCAGCAGACAACCGCCAGCACCCCGGCAAGGGCGGCAAGCGGGATGTAGCTCGCCATTGGTGCGGCCACCAGCATGAAGACCAGCAGAAAAAGCGAATGCAGCATGCCGGAAACCGGCCCATGCGCGCCGGCCCGCACATTGGTGGCGGTGCGGGCGATGGTGCCGGTGGTGCAGATGCCACCGAACAGGGCAGACGCGATGTTGGCAAAGCCTTGCGCGACAAGCTCGCAATTGGAACGGTGCCGCCGCCCGGTCATGCCATCGGCGACCACGGCCGAGAGCAGCGATTCGATGGCGCCGAGCAGCGCAAAAGCCACCGCATCCGGCAGCACCGCAAGCGCCTTGTCGAGGCTGAGCGCCGGCAGCGCCGGAAATTGCAGGCTGCGCGGAATGCCGCCATAGCGGGTGCCGATCGTTTCCGCCGGCAGCGAAAGCAGCGCCACGACAAGGGAGGCCAGTCCGACGGCGATCAGCATGCCCGGCCAGCCGGGCCGCCAGCGCTTCACCCCGACGATGGTGGCGATGGTCAGCGCCGCCACCAGCGTTGCCGAGATATTGAGCGTGCCGGCCGCGTGGCCGATCGCCATCAGCTTCGGCAGCAGCGGCCCGGGCTCCGGCCCGGCAAGCCTCAGCCCGAACAGTTCGACGATCTGGCCGGAGAAGATGATGATCGAGATGCCGGCGGTGAAGCCGACCGTCACCGGGTAAGGGATGAATTTGATATAGGTTCCGAGCCGGAGATAGCCGATGGCGAGCAGGAAGATGCCGGCCATCATCGTCGCCAGCAGCAGTCCGTCGACGCCTTCGCGCTGCACCGTCGCCGCCACCAGCACGATGAAGGCGCCGGCCGGGCCGCCGATCTGGAAGCGGCTGCCGCCGAGCGCCGAGACGATGAAGCCGCCGACAATGGCGGTGAACAGGCCGCGCTCCGGCGTCACGCCCGAAGCAATCGCAATCGCCATCGACAGCGGCAACGCGACAATAGCGACGGTCAGCCCGGCCATGAAGTCGGCCTTGAACTGCGGCAGGCGGTAACCTTCGCGCCAGACCGTCACCAGCTTGGGCGTGAACAGCTCTGAAAATGTCGGCTTTGCCGACTTCTGGGCCGGTTGATGCACTGCCCGCCGGATCTGATCCATGGACTGCCTTCCGCTTGCGTGAAGGCGGCGGGATCGTCGGCAGGACTGTCGGCGGTCGCCGTCGCGACTATATGCCGGCTCAGCCTTGCGGGTTCGGCGGCGCGACCGGCTTGAGGCGCACGCCCCGGCCGCCGCGCTCGCTGGTCTGGTTCTCGCCGATGAGCTCCACCCCGGCCTCGTCGAGAGCCTGGATAACCTTCATCAGCGTATCGACCACACCCCTGACCACGCCGTCACTCGCTTCCATGCGCTGGATTGTCGGAAGCGAAACGCCGGCACGCTCGGCGAGCGTCTTCTGATCGATGCCGGCCAGCGCCCTCGCGGCGCGCATCTGGGCGGCAGTGATCATCGGTCGGAACCCCCGTCTGAGTCTGCGGAGACGACGTGTAATACAATCATAGTGATGTTTCAACCATCATAAAGCATACATGAAACATGATCTCTCCACAAAGCCGGATGGCGGGATACGGGATGAGCATGCTACGCTACCGCCTTGGCTCTTACTGGCGGGGGAATATCAGTTGAATATTTTCAGGACCTTGACGACGTCGGCAGCCTTGCTGTCGGCGGTTTTTCTGCTGGCAGGCTGCGGACACGGGCTGATCAACCGGCTGATTTGAATGTCGCTCCGGATCGTCAGTCTTCGGGCTCGTTGCCATCGGCCACCGCCTTGTTCCGCTGCAGCATTCGCGCCGCCAGCCAGCACAGCGTCGCCCAGGTGAAGCCGGCGCACCATCCCGCCAGCACGTCGGAAGGCCAGTGGACGCCTAGATAGACGCGGCTGACGCCGACCAGCAGCGTTACCAGCACCGCCAGGCTGAGGACATAGATTTTCGTCGTTCGTCCCGGCAGGAAGCGCGCTGCGAGCGAGCCTAGCGTGAGATAGGTCACCGCCGACAGCATGGCGTGGCCGCTGGGAAACGACAGCGACGTCTCGTTCGCCAGGTGCGAGACAAGATCGGGGCGCGGCCGGTCGATGCCGGCCTTGAGCAAGGTCGACAGCAGCTGCCCGCCGGCCACCGCGACAAAGATCAGCAGCGCCGTCCTCGGCCTACGGATCAGCAGGAGGTAGACGATCACCGCCGTTACGATCAGCGCCAGCACGCTGGAGCTGCCGAGGCTGGTGATGTCGCGCATCGCGCCTTCCAGCCATGCCGGGCCGACGGGAACATCCGGCTGACCCACTTTTCGGAAAGCGAGCAGGATCTCAGTATCGAAAGCGTGCGGCGTGGTGGCCCGCGCCACCTCCATCAGTTCCTCGAAGCCCCACAGCCCGGCGGCTATCACCAGCCCGGCCAGCAGCACCGGAAATTCAAGCCAGTTGGTGAACGCACGCGGGGTCTTCATCGGATTACAGTCGCCCCTGCAGGTAAGGCCCGAGCGAGATCAGCACCACCGCCGCGATGGCCAGCACGATGCCGGTCGCCTGCAAGGCATTGACGCGTTCGCCGAAGAACACCAGCGCCACCACATTGACCGCCACCAGCTGGATCACCGCCGACAGGCTGAACGAGACCGACATGCCGAACTCACGAACCAGCCGCAGCATCATCAGATTGCCCGCCGTATAGAGCGCCAGTGTCAGCACGATCTTGCCAAGGCTTGGCGCCAGCCCCCATTGCTTGGCCGCGATGGCCGCCAGCAGGAAGATCACCGTCGAAATGACGAGCTGCGCCAGTCCCCAGAAACTCACTTTTGTGCCTCGCTGTCCTTTGTGGCAGCTCTTGTTTCGCAAGCGTGGCGGCACGTCAAGCAGACTGCGGCGGAACAGGCCACGGCCGAGGTGCTGAATGAATGGCAGCGCGATCGCGGTCTGACTGCCACGCTCGGTCGGATTCGTGCAAACCCAGGCAGCTGCGCTCAAGCATTGGAAAAGAATGGACTTTTAAACATGGCGTCCTACGTCTTCTGGAGGAGACTGCGATGCCAAAGTCCGTCTATGACCGTGGCCTGCTGAAACCCGACGACATCGCCAGGCTGCAACGCGTGTTCGACGAAGCCTGCCGCAGGCGCGACGTGCATCCCGATTCCGCGGATGCGCGGGAGATCGCGCTGAACCTGCTTGCGCTGCACAATGCCGGCATGGTCGAGGAAGATATGCTTATGGAAACCGTGGGTTTCCGCCGGTTGGAGCCGAAATCAGCCTGAGGCCCGCAAGGCGGCCTGGAGCAATTCCAGGAAAAGTGTGAAGCGGTTTTCCGTCCGGAATTGCGTAAAAATAAAGGCCTCTAGCCGGCGCGCTGCACGACGGCCACATTCATCTCTGCCCGCAGCCTGAAGCCGATGGATTCGTACAACCCAACCGCGCCGGCATTGCTGGCATAGGCATGCAGGTAGGGAACTTCGCCGCGCGCAAAAATTCGGTTGGCCACGAACACCGACAGCAGCCGGCCGAGGCCGCTGCCGCGAAATTCGGGATGCGAGCAGACGCCGCTGAGTTCGCTGTAGCCGGGCTGCTTCATGCGCTCGCCGGCCATCGCCGCCAGCCGGCCGTCGATCTTCACGCCCCAGAACTCGCCGAGGCTCAGCGCCTTGAGCGTGAACGGGCCGGGCTTGGTCAGTGACGCCAAAGCAAGCATCTCGGCCGCGTCGTCCTGCGTCAGCTGCTGTACACGCTCGTCCGACACGGAAGGCAATGGCGCCTCGGCAGCCATCTGAACGCCGAAGGCGGTCACGGTCGCGGTCAGTTCCGGCGGCAAGGCAATGGGGTCCGCCTGGAGCATGAACACGCTCTCACCTGCAGGAATGAGGCTTGCGAGCGCCTGCAGGCTCTCAGCGTCGTCTGCCCCGGAAGCCGCGAAGGGGACGATCGAGGAGGGATAGCGCCTGGCGAGCCTGTCGCCATACGCAAAGATCCGATGCCGCGTGTCGAGCGCGCTCCAGACCGGACGATCGAGGACATGGCTCATGGCGCGACATCCTGTTTCACACGACGGTCGAGCGGGGCCGCGGCCAGGCCGTCCTCCATTGCCGAGAGTTGTTCGAGAAGCGGCCCTGCAAGGCCTTTGCACAAGTCGGCAACGGCGTTCTCGATGCGCGGCCAAACGTCTCGCTTCGCCTTATCGACCAGGCGCTGGCCGTTCGCGGTCAGCGAGATCATCCTGCGGCGCTGGTCGTCGTCCGATGGCGCGGCCTCGACCAGCCCCAACTCGGCCAGCAGCGCCACGCTGCGCGTCACCCCCGGCTGGGTGATCCCCAGTGACTGCGCCAGCTCGCCGACAGGCAGCGGCCCGAGCCGGTCGAGCGCGGCCAGCAGAGGATACTGGCTGGACTGCACCGGCACCTCCAGCCCATCGAGCATGCGCTGCGTATCGGTCTGCAAATGCTCGCCGATACGCTTCAGCCTGCTGCCGAGGGTGAGGTAGCCAAGGGATCGAATGATGTCTTCCATGGGTGATCCGCCTGCTGGATAACCATAACATGTTATATAACGATGCAATGAACGAATTCAAGCGCCTGCTTTGGAGGTTGGCCGCTCGCATCTCGACTTCGTCATCCTTGGGCGAAGCAGGAGCGAAGCTCCGTCGCGGAGACCCAGGGATCATGCCTTGGCCGTGGAAGCAGCGGAGCAGAACCTGCAACGCAGCGTAGCTCAGAAGTCACGGCATGGATCCTCGGGTCTGCGCCGCGTCGCTACGCTCCTTGCTTCGCCCGTGGATGACGACGGGATGGCGTTCGCCCAATCGCCAGGATATTCGATCCCGTCTTGCAGATGCGTTGAACCACCAGTCCGCGCCACAGCAGCAGCCCGAAGTGCGGTGGTTCTCCGTCCAGAAGCGCTCGTCTACAACCCCTTGGCGATCTGACGGGCAATCGCTTCGGCCTGCAAGCCGGCGCTGTGAAAATAGCTGGTCAGGCTTGGCCGCATGCCGATGAACCACAGGCCGGGCTGGCCGCCCGGGGTGCCGCCATTGGCCTTCGGCACGCCCTTGGCGTCGAGCACGCCGAGATCGCCCAGCATGGCCTCCAGGCCGGTGCGATAGCCGGTTGCCGCGATCACCACATCCGGCTCGAGCACCGTGCCGTCGTTCAGCCGCACGCCGGCGCCTTCGAAAGCCGCCACCGGCGCCACCACCGAAATCCGTCCGGCCTTCAGCGCGGCGACGGCGCCGTCGTCAACGGCAATAGCGATCTGCTCGACGCCGAGCCGGCTGGCGCCGCCCTTCGGCGCCGGCGGCAGGCCGAAGCGGGTGAGGTCGCCGAACACCAGCCGCTGCGTCGCGGCAATCGCGGCATCGGCAATCCACGTCGGCAGCATCGCCATGAAACCGCCGAAGCGCGCCACGGCGACCTTGCCGATCCGCTTGGGCATCAGCGATGGACCTTGCCTGGCCGACAGCCACACGGCTTTCGCGTCGGCGCGGGCGAGGTGGTTGAGGACGTCGAAGCCGGAATTTCCGGCCCCGACTATCAGCACTTTTTTGCCCGCATAGTCGTCCGCCGTGCCGAAGTCGGCGGCGTGGATCAGTTTGCCCGAAAAGGAGGCCTTGCCCGGCCAGTCCGGCGTCCATGGCAAGCGGTCGCGGCCGGTGGCGACGATGACATTGCGGGCGCTCAGCGTTTCCCGGCCCGTATGGACGAGCCAGCCATTGCCTCTGCGTTCGATCCGCTCGACGGCGGTGCCGAATTCGACCCTTATGCCGCGCGCGCGGGCAAAATCCTCGAGATAACCGACGATGGCATCCTTGTTCGGAAAGGCGGCGGTGCGTGGCGGATAGGCAAGGCCGGGCAGGGCCGATAGCGCGCGATGCGTGTTGAGGGTCAGCTTCTCGTGCCGCCCTCGCCACGGTTCGGCGATCCGCGGCTCCTTTTCAAGCACGACGACCCGCACGCCGCGCCGGCCAAGCGCGTCGGCGGCCGCCAGCCCCGCCGCTCCGGCGCCGATGACGATAACCGTATAGTCGGGTCCTTTCGGCCCCAGGACGATAGGCATCGTTTCGCTTGTCGTAGCCGCCATTCGGTCGAGATTTCCTTTCAGGTGCGCCATGGGGACCCGTCCTATATGGCACGTCCCATATGGCACAGGGGCGATATGATCGATAATGAGGTCGCGTCAATGCGACTGATTCGAGGCCTTGGGGGCAAGCCTCTGTTTATCATCGGCACGCGGAAGCTCGACCATGCCCTCCTTGCGCATCTTTCTCGACAGACTGCTGGAGGGCGCCGCAGCCAAGGTGCCGCGCCAGGATTTTTCGCATGTCGAGCGGCTGGCGCTTGTCCGCCAGCACGGCGACTTCTCGCTGGCCTATTCGACCGCCGTGCAGCAAAAACTGTCCTATTTCGGCGACGCCGACGGCTACATCGCCTTCGGCACCAAGATGAAGCACCATTTCGCGCTCGGTGACCCGGCCGCCCATCCGGCCGATCGGCCCGACTATATCAGGCGCTTTGTCGAAGCCGCCGACAGCCCGTGGTTCGTGCAGATCGGCGAACCGACGGCGCGCGTTCTGGCAGGGCTCGGCTACCAGGTCAACCGCCTCGGCGTCGACACGCGGCTGGAGCTGCCGGCTCACGATTTTTCCGGCAAGCGCAACGAAACCGTGCGCTATTCCGAACGCTGGCTCTTGAAGAAGGGGTTTTCCTTTGGCGAAGGAGCGGTCTATCTCGACGAGGTCCAGCGCCTGTCACAGAACTGGCGGGCCGACCGCATCGTCAAGCGCTGGGAGATGGCGTTCCTCAACCGCCCCTTTGCCGATCATCTCGGCATCGATATGCGCCGTTTCGTGCTCTACAGCCCGGAAGGCGAGCTCGTCGCTCTGCTCGATTTCGATCCGATGTTCCGGGATGGCAAGGTGATCGGCTATACCACCTCGTTCAAGCGCAAGCACATCGATGCCTCGCCGCATGCCGAAATCGGGCTGACCAAATTCGCCGTCGACCGGTTTCGCAATGAGGGCATTTCGGTCGTCACGCTCGGCCTGTCGCCGATGCTCGATGTCGGAGCCAACAGCTTTGCCGAATCGAGCTTCTGGCGCAACGCCTTCGAGCGGGCCTATGAGTCGCCCTGGGTCAACCGCAGCAAGTTCAACCTCAAGGGCCAGGCGGCGTTCAAGCGCCGCTTCCATGGCGTCGAAGAACCGACCTACATCGCCTTCCGCGAGGGCAGGCTGATCGAGATGCTGGGGTTGCTGCGCCTCATCAAGGCGATCTAGCAAGAAGCGTGGCGGCCAACGTGGCCAATTTGCCCCCAGCAAAACTGTTGATTTGACCGGCGCACGGGCGATCGCCTATTTGCATGTCGCTCAAAAGTGGTCCCGATTTGAGCAAACGACATGCATAAAAACAAAGACCTAATGCGCGTCGCCTGAGTCCGTTCAAACGCGACGCGCTTTAGAGCGGCAGGGTCAGTTGCGCAGCCGGTAGCCGGTGCGGAAGATCCAGGCGACGATGGCGATGCAGATGGCGAGGAACACCATCGTCATGCCCAGGCTGACGGCGACCGAGACATCGGACTTGCCGTAAAAGCTCCAGCGGAAACCGCTGATCAGGTAGACGACCGGGTTGAACAGCGTCACCGTGCGCCAGGTCTCGGGCAGCATGTTGATCGAATAGAAGCTGCCGCCGAGGAAGGTCAGCGGCGTGATGATCAACAGCGGCACCAGCTGCAATTGCTCGAAGCTTTTCGCCCATATGCCGATGATGAAGCCGAACAGGCTGAAGGTCACCGCCGTCAAGACAAGGAAGGCCAGCATCCAGAACGGATGCTGGATGGTGAGCGGCACGAACAGCGAGGCCGTCGCCAGGATGATCAGGCCGAGGATGATCGACTTGGTCGCGGCGCCGCCGACATAGGCGATGACGATCTCCAGATACGACACCGGCGCCGACAAGAGCTCGTAGATGGAGCCGACGAATTTCGGGAAATAGATGGCAAAGGAGGCGTTGGAGATCGACTGCGTCAACAGCGACAGCATGATCAGGCCGGGCACGATGAAGGCGCCGTAGCTGATGCCGTCGATCTCGGTGATGCGCGAGCCGATGGCCGAGCCGAAGACGACGAAATAAAGCGATGTCGAGATCACCGGCGAGACGATGCTCTGCAGCACGGTGCGGAACGCACGCGCCATCTCGACCCGGTAGATCGCCCATACTGCTCGCCAATTCATGGCTCTTGCCTCAACAGATTGACGAAGATCTCCTCGAGCGAGCTGTTTTGCGTGTCCATGTCGCGGAACTGGATGCCGGCCGTCTCGAGTTCGCGCAGCAGCGATGCGACGCCGGGGCGTTCGCTCTGGTTGTCATAGGTGTAGGTCAGCTGTGTGCCATCGCCCGACAGCTCCAAGGCGTAGTGCGAGAATGCATCGGGAATGGCGGTGAGCGGGTTGCGCAATTCGACGATCAGGCGCTTGCGGCCGAGCTTGCGCATCAGTTCGGCCTTGCCCTCCACCAGGATGATCTCGCCGCGGTTGATGACACCGACACGGTCGGCCATCGCCTCGGCCTCTTCGATATAGTGCGTGGTGAGGATGATGGTGACGCCATCGTCGCGCAGCCGCCGCACCATCGCCCACATGTCCTGGCGCAGTTCGACGTCGACGCCGGCCGTGGGTTCGTCGAGGAACAGGATGCGCGGCTCATGTGACAGCGCCTTTGCAATCATCAGCCGCCGCTTCATGCCGCCCGACAGCGTGATCGCCTTGGCGTCCTTCTTGTCCCACAACGACAGGTCGCGCAGCACCTTTTCGACGAAGCCCGGATTGGGCGCCTTGCCAAACAGGCCGCGGCTGTAGGTTACGGTTGCCCAGACGCTCTCGAACGCGTCGATGGTCAGCTCCTGCGGCACCAGCCCGATCAGGCTGCGCGCGGCGCGGTAGTCTCGGTTGATGTCGTGGCCGTCGACGGTCACCGTTCCCGACGAACGGTTGACGATGCCGCAGACGATCGAGATGAGCGTCGTCTTGCCGGCGCCGTTCGGCCCCAGCAGCGCGAAAATCTCGCCGCGTTCGATGTCGAGGTTGATTTCCTTCAGCGCCTTGAAGCCGGTGGCGTAGGTCTTGGTGACCCCGGAAATCGAAATGATGGAAGGCAAATTAGTGGAAGACATGAGGCCGAAAACGACTGTTTGAAAGAGGCGGGGATTATTATTGCGCTGAATGTCGGTGCGCACGGCGCGAAGTCAATGCCGCTGCTGACAATTGTGAACAAACGTTCCCCTTTTGCCGTTTCGTCATGGGGGTATCGGGGCACTGACGGATTGATCCCATCTGCTGCGACAACGCGCCCCGCGTGACGCCAAGCCGCTTTGACCGGACCGCATCCGCCGCCTATTCTGCGCTAACAACAGCAGCCGGAGCCCGCATGGACCCGCTCATCCTGTCGCGAATGCAGTTCGGGGCGAATATCTCGTTCCACATCCTGTTTCCGACCATCACGATTGCGCTTGGCTGGGTGCTGCTGTTCTTCAAGCTCCGCTACAACGCCACCAATGATTCCGCCTGGATGCGCGCCTATTTCACCTGGGTGAAAGTGTTCGCGCTGTCCTTCGCCATGGGCGTGGTCTCCGGCGTCACCATGAGCTTCCAGTTCGGCACCAACTGGCCGGGCTATATGGAAAAGGTCGGCAACATCGCCGGGCCGCTGCTTGCCTACGAGATCCTCACCGCCTTCTTCCTCGAAGCGGCCTTCCTCGGCATCATGCTGTTCGGCTTCCGCCGCGTCTCCAACCGCGTCCACACGCTGGCGACGGTATTGGTCGCCGGCGGCACCACGCTGTCGGCCTTCTGGATCATCGCGCTGAACTCCTGGATGCAGACGCCGGCCGGCTTCGAGATGATCGACGGCAAGGCGCATCCCGTCGACTGGTGGGCGATCGTCTTCAACCCGTCCATGCCCTACCGTCTGACGCATATGCTGCTTGCCTCCGGCCTGACGGTGTCGTTCCTGATCGCCGGCTTGTCGGCGCTGCGCTACCTCACCGGCGACCGGTCGGAATCGATGTGGAAGGCGCTGCGCACCGGCGTCTTCACCGCCGCCATCCTAATCCCGATCCAGATCTTCGCCGGCGACCAGCACGGGCTGAACACGCTGGAGCACCAGCCGCAGAAGATCGCCGCCATGGAGGCGAACTGGAACACCGGCCCCAACGTGCCGCTGGTGCTGTTTGCGCTGCCCGACGAGGCGGCGAAGGAAAACAAATTCGAGATCGCCATTCCCGACGGCGCCAGCCTGGTGCTGCGCCACGCCACCAGCGGTATCGTGCCGGGGCTCAACGACTATCCCGGCCTGCACCCGCCGGTGTTCCCAGTGTTCTGGGGCTTCCGCATCATGGTCGGCACCGGCATTTTGATGCTCATCGTCTCGTGGTCGGCGACCTTCTTCCTCAAGCGCCGCCACAGCCTGCCGAGGCCGCTGGCCATGCTGATGGTGCCGATGGCGCTGTCGGGCTGGCTGGCGACGCTGGCCGGCTGGTACACCACCGAAATCGGCCGCCAGCCCTGGCTGGTCACCGGCGTGCTGAAAACCGCCGACGCTATCGGCCCGGTCGCCGGCAGCCATGTCGCGCTGACGCTCGCCATCTATCTCCTCCTCTATGTGCTGCTGCTGATCGCCTATCTTGGCGTGCTGGTGCACCTGGCGCTGAAGGCCGCCAAGGACGGCGATACCTCGCCGCTGCCGGGCGTCATGAAGACGGCGATGTCGCAACCGGCCGCAGCGGAGTGAGGAATGGTCCGCGTAGCGGACGAAAAGCCAACGATTTGGCTTTTCGAATGACGAACGCCCGGAGCAATAGCGAAGGGCAGAACCGTTGATGAGAGGGATGACAGACCGATGAGCTTCGACTGGCCAACCGCGCTGCCCCTGATCTTCGCCGGCCTGATGGGCCTCGCCATCCTGATCTACGTCATTCTCGACGGTTTCGATCTCGGCATCGGCATCCTGTTCTCGGTCGCCGAAGATGCCGAGCAGGACACCATGATCGCGGCAATAGGCCCGTTCTGGGATGCCAACGAGACCTGGCTGGTGCTGGCCGTCGGCCTGCTCCTGGTCGCCTTTCCGCTGGCGCATGGCGTCATCCTCACCGCGCTCTACATTCCGGTCTTCGTGCTTTTGGTTGGCCTCATCCTGCGCGGCGTCGCCTTCGATTTCCGCGCCAAGGTGCCCGCCGGCAAGAAGCACCGCTGGAACCGCATTTTCTTCCTCGGTTCCGTCATCGCCTCGCTGGCGCAAGGCTATATGCTCGGCGTCTATGTGCTTGGCCTCGATGTCGGTTTTGGCGGCATCGCTTTCGGGGCGCTGGTGGCGCTCTGCCTGTCGGCGGCCTATGCAGCGATGGGCGCGGCCTGGGTCATCTACAAGACCGAGGGCGAATTGCAGAGGAAGGCGGTGGCCTGGCTGCGCACGGCCCTGGTGCTGACCGCGCTCGGCATGGCGGCGGTGTCGCTGGCGACCCCATTTGCCAGTCCGCGCATCTTCGCCAAATGGTTCGTCTGGCCCGAAATGCTCTATCTGTCGCCGCTGCCGATCCTGTCGGCGCTGCTGTTCCTGTGGCTGTGGCGGCAGACCTTCCACCTGCCCAAGCCCGACGATCGCCACGCGCTGCGGCCGTTCCTGACGCTCGCCGCCATCTTCGCGCTCGGCTTTGCCGGGCTTGCCTGGTCGTTCTACCCCTTCGTGGTGCCCGAGAGGCTGACCATCTGGCAGGCGGCGTCGGCGACGGAAAGCCTGGCCATCATCCTCGCCGGCACGGTGGTCGTGCTGCCGGTGATCATCTTCTATTCGTTCTATGCGTATCGGGTGTTTGGGGGCAAGGCGACGGATCTGACGTATGATTGAAGGGCTCTCTAATCGCGGTTTGCGCGAGGCACCCCCCTCTGGCCTGCCGGCCATCTCCCCCTCAAGGGGGGAGATCAGCTCCTCACTGCGGCCTTCGCCAACCTTGCAAGATGAGCACCGTCAGCGACGCTGCCAATCTCCCCGCATGAGGGGGAGATGCCCGGAAGGGCAGAGGGGGGTGCTGTCCCGCTGGCGTCTCAGGTAGGGCGTCGCCGCTCTCTGCGTCCGGCCAAGTCCTATCGCCCCTCAGCTCTTCCCCGCCAGCACCAGCACCGGTTTCTCGCTGTACAACCCCGGGAACAGCGACTTCAAATTCGCCACCTTGGGCAGGTCGTTGTAGACGATGTAGGGGTAGGTCGGGTTCAGCGTCAAAAAGTCCTGGTGATATTCCTCGGCCGGATAGAAGGTTTTGCCCGTCTCCAGCGTGGTGACGATGGGCTTGGCAAACACCTTCGCCTGGTCGAGCTGGGCGATGTAGCTCTGGGCGATCTTCTGCTGCGCATCGTTCTCGGCAAAGATGGTCGAGCGGTACTGGGTGCCCGAGTCGGGGCCCTGGAAGTTCAACTGCGTCGGGTTGTGGGCGACCGAGAAATAGACCTGCAGCAGCTGGCCGTAGGTCACCTTGGACGGATCGTAGGTGATCTCGACCGATTCGGCGTGGCCGGTGCGGCCGCTGCCCACCGTTTCGTAGACGGCGTCATCCTTGGCGCCGCCGGTGTAGCCGGAGACGGCCTTGGTCACGCCCTTGACGTGCTGGAACACGCCCTGCACGCCCCAGAAGCAGCCGCCGGCGAAGATAGCCTTCTCGCTGCCGCTGGCGGCCTTCTCGTCCACTGCCGGCGGCGGGATCACCACCGCGTCCTCGGCCGAACGCGCCGGGCTCTGCCAGAAGGCAGCCGCCGCGGCGGCGACGATGAGCGCGGCAAGCGCGCTCTTGAAGATCGGCGTTCTCGTCCTTGCAATGCCGGTCATGTCTGATCTCCTTGATGGTGGCGAAGACTATACGACAGAACGTCCCGCCTGGTTTCTCAAATTGCCGTGCGCCGGCCCGGCCATTGTGCGGCCGGGCCATGGGACCAAGCCTTATTGCGCGGGCGCCATGGCGTCCGCCGGCTTCATCGCATCCGTTGCGGGCTTCATCGCATCAACCGGCTTCATGGCGTCGGTGGCGGGTTTCATTGCATTCGTCGCCATTGGGTCGGCGGGCTTCATGGCACCGGTCGCCGGCGCCATGGCATCGGTCACGGGCTTCATCGCATCGGTGGCCATCGCCGGCTTCATGGCGTTGGTCGCTTCGTCGGCGCTGGCGCCGGCGGCGAAGGCGGTCATCGAAAGCGCAAAAGCGAGCGCGGTCAGGGTCTTGGTCATGATGGTATTTCCTCCTTGAAGAGGGCGCGCGGATGCGAGCCCGGTTATGCCGCGCTAGCGGCGTTGCGTAGAAAAAGAATCAGTCGGCGGCTGCAGCCAGGATCGGCCCACCACCCGGCGACTGCACCAGCACCGCGGTGCTCAGCCCGCCGCTTGCCGCCGGCAGCGGCAGTGTGGTGGCGTCGCCGCTCCAGCTGCCGAGTTTCTCCAGCGAGTGCACGACATTGGCATGCGGCAGCGTGCGCCCGGTATTCTCGCCGCGCGCCACCGGCACTTCGATGACGCCCTTGTTGTAGCGAACCAGCCAGACATCGGCGCGGCCGGCCGGCGCGGAACCGGCGCCGATGCTGATCTTGCCGCCGTCGAGCGACAGCATCGGCCCGTTCGTGTGACCGCTCGCGGAAATCAGCTGCTCGATCTCGCCGGGCGCTACACCCACCGCATCGGCACCGCCATTGACCACCACCTGCGGCGTGAACGGGCCGGAGCGGCCGAGCGACGGCTCATAGCGCACCTGGCGCTGGGTAAATTCCTCGCGGCCGAAAATGTCTTTCCAGCCGAGATAGTCCCAGTAGGTGACGTTGAACGACAGCGCCAGAACGCCCGGCTCGTCCTTGACCTTGATCAGATTGGCATTGGCCGGCGGGCAAGACGAACAGCCCTGGCTGGTGAACAATTCGACCACGGTGAGCGGCTGGGCGAAGGCGGCGCCGCCAAGCATCATCAGCGCCGCGCCTACGGCAGCCAGCATGCCGGCGCGTTTTGGGTTAAGTCCAGTCATCGGGGGTCTCCGTTGCGGCGGGTTCATCCCACACTTCGTCGCTGCCCGAGGCTTCGTTACATGGTTCACCGCTTCGTGATTGGGGGCGGACGCGTCGTTGCCTTCTCCCCTTGTGGGAGAAGGTGGATCGGCGCGAAGCGCCGAGACGGATGAGGGGTGTTCCAGCGGAGTGAGACGTTGGTTAATCTAACGTCATGCCACATCAGCCCGTCGCTCCTGCCAAACGAAACTTTGCCCGTTCGCTCCGACGTGAAATGACGGAGGCGGAAGACAAACTGTGGCACGAACTACGTGACCGCAGGCTCGATCGGATTAAATTTCGGCGCCAAGTTCCTGTTGGAAAATACGTCACCGATTTCGCTTGTCTTGAATCACTCCTCATCATCGAGATCGATGGGAGTCAGCATGCGGACTCAGAGTCAGACCAGGCCCGTAGAACGGAACTGGAGGCGAGAGGCTTTCGTGTGTTGCGCTTTTGGAACGACGATGTCCTGAAAGACATGGACAGCGTCTGCACCACGATAATCGCTTATGTAAGGGATGTCAGTTTGCAGCCATGGCGGTGAAAGAACGCCGGCGTCAAGCTGGAACACCCCTCATCCGTCTCGGCGCTGCGCGCCGATCCACCTTCTCCCACAAGGGGAGAAGGCAAGGGCACCGCCACCCCGCTTGCCCCTGCAACCCGCCCCTGCTAAAGCGCGCGCCATGAGCACGCCTCTCGACCACATCCGCAATTTCTCCATCGTCGCCCATATCGACCATGGCAAATCCACGCTTGCCGACCGGCTGATCCAGTCCACCGGCGGGCTGGAGCTGCGCGACATGAAGGAGCAGGTGCTGGACTCGATGGACATCGAGCGCGAGCGCGGCATCACCATCAAGGCGCAGACGGTGCGGCTGAAATACCGCGCCAACAATGGCGAGGACTTTATCCTCAACCTGATCGACACGCCCGGCCATGTCGACTTCGCCTATGAAGTGTCGCGTTCGCTCGCCGCCTGCGAGGGCTCGCTGCTGGTCGTCGACGCCTCCCAAGGCGTCGAGGCGCAGACGCTGGCCAATGTCTACCAGGCGATCGACAACAATCACGAGATCGTCGTGGTGCTGAACAAGGTCGACCTGCCGGCCGCCGAGCCCGAGCGCATCCGCGAGCAGGTCGAGGAAGTCATCGGCATCGACGCCTCCAACGCCGTGCTGATCTCGGCCAAGACCGGCCTGGGCATTCCCGATGTGCTGGAGGCCATCGTCCACCAGCTGCCGCCGCCGCGCGAAGGCGATGCCTCGGCACCCCTGAAAGCCATGCTGGTCGACAGCTGGTACGACGCCTATCTCGGCGTCATCGTTCTGGTGCGCATCATCGACGGCGTGCTGAAAAAGGGCGCGACCATCCGCATGATGGGCACCGGCGCAAAACACCTGGTCGAGCGCACCGGCGTGTTCACGCCCGCCCGCATCAATGTCGACGAGCTCGGCCCCGGCGAGTTCGGCTTCTTCACCGGCTCGATCAAGGAAGTGGCCGACACCCGCGTCGGCGACACCATCACCGAGGACAAGCGCCAGACCGCGCATGCTTTGCCCGGCTTCAAGCCGGCGCAGCCGGTGGTGTTCTGCGGCCTGTTCCCGGTCGACGCCGCCGATTTCGAGGATCTGCGCGCCGCCGTCGGCAAATTGCGCCTCAACGATGCCAGCTTCTCCTATGAAATGGAAACCAGTGCTGCGCTCGGCTTCGGCTACCGCTGCGGCTTCCTTGGCCTGCTGCATCTCGAAATCATCCAGGAGCGGCTGGAGCGCGAGTTCAACCTCGACCTGATCGCCACGGCGCCGAGCGTCGTCTACCGGCTGCTGCTTACCGACGGCTCGACGAAGGAGCTGCACAACCCGGCCGACATGCCCGACGTGGTGAAAATCTCAGCGATCGAGGAGCCGTGGATTCGCGCCACCATCCTGACCCCCGACGACTATCTCGGCGGTATCCTGAAACTCTGCCAGGACCGGCGCGGCATCCAGGCCGACCTGTCCTATGTCGGCAAGCGCGCCATGCTGATCTACGATTTGCCGCTCAACGAAGTCGTCTTCGACTTCTATGATCGCCTAAAATCGATCTCCAAGGGCTACGCCTCGTTCGACTATCACCTGACCGACTATAAGGAAGGCGATTTGGTGAAGATGTCGATCCTGGTCAATGAAGAGCCGGTCGACGCGCTGTCGATGCTGGTCCACCGCACGGCGGCGGAAAAGCGCGGCCGCCAGATGTGCGAGAAGCTGAAGGAGCTGATCCCGAACCACCTCTTCAAGATTCCGATCCAGGCCGCGATCGGCGGCAAGGTCATCGCCCGCGAAACCATCTCGGCGCTGCGCAAGGACGTCACCGCGAAGTGCTATGGCGGCGACGTCTCGCGCAAACGCAAGCTGCTGGACAAGCAGAAAGAGGGCAAGAAGCGGATGCGCCAGTTCGGCAAGGTGGATATTCCGCAGGAGGCGTTTATCCAGGCGCTGAAGATGGGGGATTGATCCTTAATTGCATCAACGCTTCGTCATTTGTAGGCCATGACTTATCCTAGATTCTTTATCTTGTGACCGGCAGCCCTTCACCAGCGCCCAAAGCGCAGCTAGGTTGCCATCGGCGCTTACAATAATTTCCGGCCGCTCTTGGACAGCGTTGAAGGCATAGTTCTCCGCCTTAACGCTATCAAACATATATAGATCTGGCGGTTTGCCGTCGCCCGAAAATGAGTTGAGGCCCCAGATATACAGCGGGCTCATGTCCAATGCTGTTCCAGATCCCGCGTCAATCAAAAGAATTTGGTCTTTGGAGAAGGATAGGCCCCCGCGATAGTTGTAAAGGTCGACAAACGGCTCGTTGGCTCCTCTGAGATTTCGAAACACTCCCTCATACTCAGCAGAGAAAGCCCGCTGATTAACCTCCTCAAAATATCCGAATAAGACGTTTCGAAGCCCATCCAAGACAATGTTGCAAACCGGACGTAATATCCGACCGAAATCCAAATTTGCTTCTTTTTCGTGTTTCTCTTTAGGAATTTCACTTACAGCTTCGTCAACAAGTGTAAAGTATGGTTTCTCCAGAAGCTTGCTCGCTGGCAAGTTTCGCCGATCGGCTTGCGGTACCTTTCCTAGCGTCTCCCGCAGCAATGCCCAAAGCGGGCCAGCGGATCGATGGGCAAGGTTCTTCAGTAGCGCGCTATTTTGTCGGCCAATCCTAGAGCGATAGTATGAGTATACGGAGAATGCTAAAAAGCACAATGACGACTCCAAGACAGCCCGCCCTCTTTTGAAAAGATTCTCGGACTTCGTCTCTCCCAAATAACGTGCAAGACGAGCTGCTATTGGATATGGCAAGATCGGAACTAGATCGCTCAATTCCCGCCAGTTCGGATCTAGATCCCGTTCTTTGTAGACGTTAACGTCGGCACGAGAGACCAACGAAAACGAAGAGGTGCTACTTCCAAAATCGAAGCCTATGTACGACTCAGCGGCAGAATCTCCTATCGCAGAGGTCATATCCAGAAAAAAAGGGGTACCCTCTACGACAGCCTCGCGCCCCGCATTACCTCGCCCATAAATGAACCTTGGCACCGCAGTGCCATCCTCGCGAACAGTTAGAGCCACGTCGATGGCCTGTCCGAACGATGCATCCTTAGGAGTAGTCAGAACCTTCTGAACCACATTTAGTTGGCCTTCGACGTCGTTAGGATCGAAGGAGGATCGCATAAAATGATATTCGAGCTGGCGGCTCGGCGTGGTTGAAAGCCGAACCTTCCAACGGAGCTCCTGATTGAAGCGAGCGCGCAGGCTACTAGCAGACGGAAGAAGTACAGCGTCTTCGCCCGACTCAATCAAGTTGGTTGGCGAGAGAACTTTGAACTTGCGCAATTCGATCCCGCGACCATTTGGCGATAGCAGAAGACACAGCTTGTTATAAAGGACCGCTTGGAAATCACCCTCACCCTCCGTGTAATAACGCCTCGCACATTCGACGGCCAAGCCTTTCGAAACGATTTCCTGAAAGTTTTCAGAGAGTTCCACGATATCCGCATGAACGAGATCGTCTACAAGGTCTCGCTCTATGAGCTTCTTAAGCCAACCGATATTAGATGAGCCACCGGAAAGAAGAACAACCGAAATAGGGTTTCCTTCCAAATCGCTAGAAGAACGGCGTATTACGTCAACGATTGCAGATCGTAACTTCTTGACCCAAACTTCTTTCTCAAAGATTTCCCTAAGCTCGGCAGCGTCAAGTGATATCTCCGCGTAGTCGGGATCGGCGGCGAACGGCCGTATCGGTATTCTAACTCTTACCGGCACTTTTGCGCCTAAGTTTGCCGAGAGGTCCCAATTAATTATACTGGAACAGATTGCTATTTTGGCTTTCTCGGCAGCCTGAACTATCCGGCCAAAATTTCGGACGAAAGTATGTATCTCCGGATTTATCGTAGGATCATTTGGATCAAGCCGGCTTGAATAATAAGCGTCAAGCGCTTTTCGAACCACTCTATTTCTAACATGCTCTGGAGAGGACTTGAATAGTAGATATTCTGCTGCGATACGCTGGTTTATGAAATAGCCCGCTACGGCTATAGATTTCGCGCCAAAGGGGCGCTGGTTTCGACCACTCTTGCTAATGTCACCTTGCGCCGTGGTCTCAATAACAGAAACATCGAAAGTGCCTCCACCAAAATCCAAAACCAGCGCGACGTGCTTGCGCTTTTCCGATATCAAAGGGTGACGCACCCCGTAACGATAATACTGAAATACGGCAAATGGCTCTGGGAGAAAATCAACCTCCGAGAATTTGTGTAAGATGCGGCGAATATTCGATCGATAGTTTGATATCCACGACTCGCCTGGCAGCGTCGTGTCCTCCAGGGCGAGCGGTTCAGCCACTAGAACGTGTTTTGGTGGGGTGATCGAGTGGTGCAGGGCCCACGATTCGACTGACGAAAGAGCGGAAATCATGAAATCTTGGGCTATACCGACTACAGATCTCTTAAGGTCTTTGGAGACGGCTGTAAGCCGCGAGCTCAACTTTCCATAATCTCCGCCGCCGAGCGCTATTTTGAAGTCATCTATTGGCGGAAAATCTGTATCATCGCTCTCGACGGCGTCGTACCCAATAACAAACCCCTTGGCTCCGTATTTGGTGACTGTCGGCGTAACGTGCAGGCCGTCGACCGGTACTGTACGAACGCTATTTACAAATAACTCTCGATTAGATGCCATCCTACCCGACCCCCATGAATCGTAGCCATCTTTGATTTAATGGCCGGTGAGGGCAAGGGGATAACTAATGCCGGCACTCGGCTGTGGACAATGTCACCAGCGGCTGGGCAATGATTGCGTCGCGGCCGAGTTTCTCACCTTCCTCGCCGGCGAGACCTTGATCATGGCCGGCAATGCGGCGGGGCTGGAGGCCAGCGTGCCTTCCTATGTCGGCGCCATCTCGCTGTTGGCAGCGGCGCTCGTCTTGATAGCGCGTCGAACAACCTTTGCGCTGTGGATGCGGCTCACCGGCGCGCCATCCTGTTTGTCGTGACCGTCGCCATGGTGCTGTGGGGCGCGCCCTTGCTGCCAACCTCGGCGCCGCTGCCCGCCGCCGGCTATCCGTTTTTGGTGCTGACCTTTGCCGGCTGGATATGGACGTTGCTGAAGTCGCCGAGGTGATTGACGCGATCCGGCCGCTGGCGCCGCATGTGAAGTGGGGCAGTAGGGGGCGTAGGGTATCACGAGGCCGCCCCCTCATCCGGCCGCTTCGCGGCCACCTTCTCCCCGCTGGGGATAAGAGGCGAGCACCAGCGCCGAGCGAGCTCCTCTCCCCTCGGGGAGAGGTCGGATTGCCCCGAATTGCCTTTCGCACTTCGGCTGGCAATCCGGGTGAGGGGGACTTGCCTAGCCGTGGCTCTAGGCCCGGCCCTCGCGGCGTGCGACCCTCGCATCTCCGATTCGGAAACCCACCATCATGCTCCGCCTCACCCTTGCCGCCCTTCTCCTCGCCACCCCAACCCATGCCGCCGATATGGCGTTCTTCGTCAAGAACCTGCGCAAGCAGGCTGTGGCGGTGGAGCTGTTCAGCCGTGACCGCAAAATGTCGTGGCCGGGCGGCGACCAGGTGTTTCTGATCGAGCCGAGCTCGCAGAAATCGGTGCCGATCTCGTGCAATTCGGGCGAAAACATCTGCTATGGCGCCTGGGTGAACGGCAATGATGCGGTCTCCGCCGGGGTCGGGCCGGATAACGACCAGCCGTGCGATACATGCTGCTTCATCTGCGTGGAGAAGACGACCGAGACGATCGATCTGGTGGAGTGAGGGGCGGGCGCCGAAGCTGCTGATCTCCCCCCTCGTGGGGGAGATGTCCGGCAGGACAGAGGGGGGCGCGAAGGATCGCCAGCGTATGGATCAGCAAGCCTAAAATTGAAATGACGCGGCTGCAGGAATGAGAGGTCGGCGGGACAGCGCCCCCCTCTGCCTTGCCAGGCATCTCCCCCACGAGGGCATAGGCGCTAAGATAGGTATTGCCCTGCGGAATCGGGTGTGATTCTACACTGCGATGACACACGAATCGCTTGTTGATGA